>DKKK01000087.1 GCA_002455215.1 Anaerolineales bacterium UBA6668
ATTCACCAGCCTGAGCAGTTACTTAATTTCTACGTTGGGTTAGAGCGAAAATCATCCAAAGATATAGTTCGTTTCAATACCCTTACGGGTTTGGTTTTAATTTCTACCTGCGGAGACTTCATGCTACCAATCTAGCTCATTCTCGTTTCAATACCCTTACGGGTTTGGTTTTAATTTCTACTCTATTTTGACCGCTTTTTACGCCTTTGTCAAGCACTTGGGTGCAACGTTTTGGCAAGCGGTGGCGGTATGCTTGCCCTTTTCCCCCACAGTTTGCCGTTTGCGAGCATCCCATCCACCCCTTAAAACCCCCCACCTGCTCGCATTTGTTTAGCCAAATAGCCATTTCGTCCACCACAGGTTGCACTCGCCACCCATGTCATCCCCTATCCATAGGGGGTGTCTCTCATTTGTCACTTAATGTTTGCGAGCATCGCAAAAAACGCCCTACCCCCTTCACCTGCTCGCAAAAGTTAAACAATTATTGCAATACGCTCACTGGGAGGCGGGTCAGGGGGAATGCTCAGCCGTTTGCCCACACAAGCCCCGCACAGCACGTAACAGCGCAGATTGTCATCTTTGGCTTTGACCCATTTCGGCAGTTGTTTTTGTAGCTCTCGCCATTGGGTCGCGCTGAGCCAGCATTCAAAGACACTGTATTGCACCGGTGTACCATACTTTAACAGGTGTTTATGCAAACGCGTACGACGCCGGTCATCCAACCGTAGTCACCCATCCAATATTAGAGTGATTGCTTAGGATGCATCCGTAATATACACCTTAAATGGGAATTGTACTGTTACCAAATCACTTTGTTTAACAGTGGATTGAGTGACCTGAATCAAACGGTTTTCATCTAAACAAGCCAATGTAGCACCCAACGCCATGCCTTTTGTTCCTCCAGTAATATCTACAACAACACTTTCTTCTGTTAGGCTAAATTTCTTTATCCTGTTATCAAAAATATCTGCAATTCTCTTGCGAGTCTCATCCGCCAACAACAAGTCGGATGAGTTAGCTTGCAAGCCAATCTTAAGTATGATTAGCTGTTTTTCGTGGATCGTTAAAACTTCACGAACATAGCGCTCAAGAGCTAGTGCTGTTTGTGCTGATGAGGATGTGTGTATTAGCCAAACAACTTTCAGCGTAGATTGATGCACTTGGATAGCAGTAATTGGCACTAACATATTGCTCTTTCCAAATGTCATCCACTCAGAATCGGGAATTCTTTCATCCAATTTTGCTAATTTCTCTGCAGTGAAGTTTTGGTTTGCTGTTTTATATTCCGAAAGCAAAATTATCAAACCATTCTTCGCAAAATCCGGTGGGGTATTGGGATTAATTACCAACTTTGCGTTTGGGCTACCGGGTTTGATAAATATTTTTTTACGGTTCCAATTGTGAATAATAAAAAACGATATGAAACTAAGGGTTGTTAAAATAATTATCCATATGATTGGGTTGGGATAAACAGAAATCATATTTGATGCCACATTAAGGGCTACGCCAAAAAGCACGCCCGGCACTGCTGATATGGCTGATCGAGTAAGGCTCATAGTAAGTCACCTGAAAATTTTGACAGTACGGCTTCCTTCGTAAAAAAGGGAAGCCGTATTAAACGAATTATGGCACAAAAAACCATCTAACTACGCATTCCAATCAAACGCCCCCGTCATAATTAGACCATATTCACCCGCGCCGCGCCTGCCCCATGCCCAGGCTGGTACTGCGCCCCAACCCGCCAAAGAAGGCGAAATCGCACAGCAGATGGCAGGCACTCAGCCAAAAGCGGTCTTTGTGGGTGGCAGAATAGCGCACCCGCCCCAACACGCCGGGTTGTCTGCCCCCTTTCAGGGCAAGCACCTGGCTGTGCAGTTCCAATCCGCTCACCACCAAGCTAGTCTCGGCAAAGCGGCGCACATCGGGGCTGAGTGCCACATTGGCAAAGGTATTGTATTTTTCCAGCAAGCCGCCAAACACCCACTGTGGCAGGGGCAAAATTTGATATTTGCCATCCGACTTAAAGCAAGTTGGACTGACCATTTGCAGGGTCAAACTGGCTGTTGGGAATTCTGTTGCCAGCATCCACGGCGCGGCAAGCGCATCATAGCTGATGTTGCCAGCCCATTCGTGCTCGCTGGCTTGGTTGGTGACAGTTACAATTTGCAACAGCACATCATCAAAACGCACCCACTGGTGGACTGCCAATGCGCCGTGTAAAATGACTTCGGAAAGTGCCAAAGTGGTGGCGGTATCCAAAGTGGTAATGCGCCAAAAAATGGGCTGAGTGGGAACAAACCCGACTGATGGGCGAAACCCCCACAGGTTGGAAACGGTGTACGGGCGAGTTTGATTTTCGGCGTGCAGGGCATCGGCAAGGCTGGCGGCGTGCTGGGCAATGCTTTGTAGGAAGAGTGCCTGCCCAGCCGCGGCATAGCTTTCGGCATGGGCGGGCTGTTCGGTGGGGCTGGCAAGGGTGAAGACGAAGGAAGAGAGCATGGTGGCTTAGCGTTTGGCACGGGCAGTATCGCGCACCGCTTGCAGGTTCAGAATTTCGGCGACTTCATAGCGCGGGGGAAGTGACCCCTCCACCGGGCGCAGGCGCAGAACCGGCGGGAAGTAGCCAATCCGCCCGTGCAGTTCTGCCAGCAGGAGGGCGGCAATGACGTTGAAGGAGGGTAAGTTGAGCAAAAGCGGGGTGGTTTGGAGTGCTTCGGCTGGGATGGGCAAACTGGCGAGCAGGGTTTGCACTTGTGGCAGGTAGGGCTGTTGCGCAGAGAAGTGAGTCGGGATGTGCAAAATCTCGAAGAGTGCTGACTCGCCGAGCAATGCCCGCACTTGTTCGCGCTGGGCTTCGGTGAAGGGGTGGGAGAAGTTGAGTAGGAGCATGGTGGTGATTTTTTGGGGACGCTAGTCGGGTGGCTGGCTAATGATGGACTGGCTAGTGAGGGGGCTGGGCTAGTGAGGGGGCATTGCCCCCTCACTAGCNNGCTAATAACAAAAAATTACGCCTTTTTTATTGAACGAACTACACCGTTTTCCATAGAAATAATTACGGGTTTGTTTAGCCCCGGCTCATTACCTGTAAACTTGACAGTAACACCCACAACTTTTTCCTTTCCAAATTCGTCATTGTACTTAACCCTGCAAATCGGGGGATGTTTAGATTTATCATTTTTAATTAATATCCCTGTATAAGTTTTTAATTCAACTGGAATAATATTAGCCTGTACTGCTAGTTGTGAACTGTTATCGGTCTTTATTGTGTTCTTACAATCTTTTCGATGCGGTTTGTTATCAGGCGTTACACCATTTACATCTATCTTTTCTGGGCTTGGTAATATCTTACGTTCTTTAAATTCTTTTAGTGATTGATATTTTGTTTCATTAGAGTTCGGTCCTTCCCACGTCATAATATAAAGCAGAGACTGAATACGGTAGTTTTCCCTGAATTTACATCCGTTCTCTAATTTCTGTTCCATATAGCTTTCAAAATAGCTTTTAAATTTCCCCAAATAATCTTCATTACTTTGGGTCGGTTCTGCCCAGCCTTGCTCATCAAATAGATTTTGATAGCGTTTACTCCTATCGTCAATTTTGACCTTCACATCGCCATCACAAATCTGAATAGAGCCTAATCCAAGTGGTTTGCCCATACCCAATTTGTGGCAAATTGTGCGGTTTTTGTGGAGTGGTGGTGGCTGAAGTGCCCATAACAGTGCGCCTAGCTCAACCGCGTGCAGATTTTCAAAACGAATTGTAAATGTGAATTTTACATCGCTTTTAACCGGTCTAATCAGTGTGTGTTGAGTATCTTTTTCCCTCCTGCCTTGTTCATTCTGCATTTCCCGTTTTTCAATATTTACTTGCCCTTCGAAATCCGGGCTTGCCCCGCGATGCCAATACATCTTGTAGCCGCGCAATGTAGTCTGGGGGCTATCATAATGATTTAACGCCGTCTTGTCGTCGGGCTTGCTTTGGGTTAGGCAAAGCTGAAAGGACGTTGGCTTAGGTCCCGAAAGAATTTGCGGGACAACAGGCTTCTCGCTGTACCACACATCGGTTTGTTCGTTTGCCAACAACGCATCGCTAAAGAACACCCGCCCAGCCACTGTGTTTTGTCCACGCACAAAACCAAACAAATTTTCGGCAATATCTATTGGTGAGGCGCCCCGTAACGCTTCAGGCACTAAGCCAACTGGGGTGTGTTTGTAGGGAAGGCGCATCAAAGGTAAATGCCCAAAGAACATTAAATTTTTCTTATCATCGCATAAATAAAATACCGGTTGGTTTTCTAACAATACCCCATTTCGATGTTCATCGCTGGTTTTCAGGAGTTGGTGTTGACCATCAGTGACCTGCTCACGATAACTAAGTAACAAATTATCGGAAATTGATATTAGGGTAGCCTTCGGATTTTCATCAAAAACAATATAATCATGTTTTTTCCCTGACATCGGTCCACTCCAAACTCTCACGCCGTGTTGATAACCGTCTTTTTTAGTGGGTGACACATCATCTACCAACATGTTCTTATGATTAGGAACATCTCGTGGTATAAACCAAATTTCTTCTGCATTCTTACACTCCTTCCATTTTTTTTCAGTTCCAAAATTAGTGTTCTTAAATCGAGCGAAAGTAACTCCATTGATTTCAATTGCTGGCTGAATGCTCCAATCGCCGTTTCCATCCTTTTTCATATAGCCGGCTTGTGCCTTAAATGCCATACCATTTTTTGCCAATTCGCTGTAATGCGCTCCCAAAGCTGTGCTTTTCTTTCCTTCTGCAACAGCCCGAAATACTAACTGTTCGTTCGTCACATCCAAAAATTTGCCAAAGCTGATAATCTCAACCAATTGGCGCACCATCCCGCGCAGGCTAGAGCCAGGTACAATCGGCTTACTGTGTTGTTGGTAAAATTGTGCCCGTTCTTCACGCTGCGCTGGGGTTAATTCATGAAATGCCTTATCGCCATTAAGCGCAAAAAAATCAGGCGACATCAATCCCCTTGTGTAGAGCGGGCTTTTGGTCTCAAAGGTGCATTCAATTTGCCCAGTGAGTAAATCTGGCTTGTAACGGGAATGGTCAACTGTTGACAGGGGGCTGGCGACCGGTTTTTCTGGCAGTTCAACAAAATTATACGGGGCAGTTGCTTCTCGGTTTTTTTCTGTTGGGGATTGATGTTCAGGTGTCATTCTATATTCTCCTTATGCTAAGCCTGCCAAGCAGGAAAATTGAAACTGCAATTGCCCATCCGTATCGGGCTGGTAGATGTGTTTCACTACCAAATGGCTAGGGGCACTTCCATTGGGCAAAGCTGGCACAATCTGTCGGATGCCTTGTTTTTCTTTNNCTTGGTGTGTGGGGTCTTTTGTTCGACCGCCCCACAGCCAGTAACCTACCGTTTGGCAAAAACCTTCTTTCTCGCCTTCGCCAAATTTGACCAGTCGCCCGTGCCACCCGTTTACCGTTTTCCACAGGTGCAGTTCGGTAGTTGCCCCAAAGCAACGCACTTCCTGCCAAAACTGCGGGTCTGTACTGCATTGCGATTTGTGGGGTGTGTCGCCCCACTGCAAGCCTTCGTTATCCTGCTTGCCCCATAAAACCCCGTCCAAAGCGTACACCAACACATAGTGCAGTTGAGATTCATTCATCAAACTTGCCAAATTGTGGATATCAACCGGTGCTATAACCTGTAAATCATATTGGGTTGTTTCTAACAGATTGGGGTGATAAAGTTCCATGTTTATTCTCCAACTTTTTGGACATAACCTTGCAAAATGTCTCTGTCAGCGGCTGTTTGGGGCAAGCCTGCCGGGTTGAGTGTAATGGTATTCACGCCATCGGTAATGTCTGCACAAAACCCTTTCAGCCGCCCACGCCCAACGCTACTGCTACCGCCAATGGGTAGGTCACCGGTCCACAAATCCTTCAGCACCAACAAGAGCAAGCCCTTTTCCCAATCTTGGGCATTGTTCACAGTAAAGATGAGTTCTACTTGTGAAGCTGAGTTGGGGAATACCGGTTGTTCGCTAAACAAGGCGGCAGGTAGCGTACCACCGGTGAAGCGGTCAATTTTGACCCGTGTTTGCACAAAGTCAGCCACATTTGAGATAACGGTTTCTTTCACCAATAAGCGGCTGGCTTGTGATTTTTTGGCTTTGGGGTCATGTATGCCAAATAGATGGTTTATCTTTTCGGCACTATCTTGCCTGCCGAGCGTGTTCAAAATACGCAAAGCCCGCCCCCGCACCACACCCGCCAGGCTGGTGCCGCTAATGATGGGCTGACCATTACCGTTGCGCAGGTGAATGACATCCGGCTCCTTGGCATTCCCCAAGCCAGAACGAATGAGCATCGGACTTGCCAACTCAAATGTGGCAGAGATGCAAAATTGGTTCTGTGGTGGGGTTGGCTTCTTCTGCACACCCAATTTAGCAAAAATATCTNNACCATAGTGAAAAACTTGCCAATTTGCTACCTTGCATTCACCAAACCCGCGCCTGGAACGCCCACCCAATGGGATTTCACCTGTTTCAAGGGCGTGAAGTGCGGTAGCCAATAATTGTCGAGCATTTTCTGCATCATCACCGCCTGGTAGGGGCAATTCCATGTGTAATGGGAATTGTGTGCCGGGCGGGAGTAGCTGTAAGTCGTATTTTTGACCTGTTCGGGCAATGCGTGTGGTGGCACAAATTGCCACGCCATCGCGCAGTTCAACATTTTTGGGAATTGGCGCGTAGCTATCTCGAATCATCAGCCAGCTTTGTGCGCTACGAATACCATTTTCGGGCGCATTTTTTCGCAAATCTTGCCAGCCAAATAGGTAATTGCTCACCCTATTTCCAACTTGCTTCTCCAAATAGGCACGTAACGCGCCTGCCAGTGAAGAACCCGGCAGTACAACCTCCTTGCCTGTACCATCCAGCAAAATCGGCATATCGGAAAGCAAGCTAGATAGGCTGGCACCAATCCGCATCGGGCTGACCAATTCCAACGTGCCTTTGATCACCCATCTGCCTGAAATTTCTCGGCTAGTTTTCCAATGGGCATTTGTCTCTGTCATGATTTACCTCCGTTTTCTTTTGATGCTTGATACATGCGGTGAATCACGCCTGCCACATAGCGCAACTTAAATTCGGTGCGAATGACAGCCATTTCATTCGCGTCCAAATTAACGCCACCGACTGGTGTCGGCGATTTCGCTGAAAATGCGTCACTGGTTTTTGATAGGTTTGTTTCTAGCCAGTCTTTCAAGCGGAGACCATGCACCCGACAACGTTGATATTGTTTCTGCGCGGTTTCCTTCAAACCACTCAGAAATGTCGTGACTAGCTCAGGTTTATTTTCTGCCAATGCGTTGAGCACGATTTGACGCAGGCGGCTCAATTGGGCGCGTTCTGGGATGATTGTCTCGGATAAATCAATGTCGTTGATATTTTTTGTCAGTTCGCTCTCCAATTGTAAGCGCCATAAACGCTCTACGATGCGCTTGGCTTGGACCCTATCGGTTTTATCTGTTAGGGTGGTAGATTGCGAATGGTTGTCTTTGTCGCTAGGTTCTGTAAAATCTGCAATTTTCTCTTTCTTGTTCCAATTGACGGCTATCCGCCCGAAGCCTTCAATGGTGCGCTCGCCAATGCCCGATTCTTCAAAAGCTTGTAGCACTTTTAACAGTTCTGCTGAGTATTGATAAGCAAACACGCTACCCGCTCGGATCGCCATTTGCTGTGGCAGTGGCAAGCCCCAGGCGCGGTTGAAACCGCCCACCACTTCGGTACGCACAAAACTAAACTGGGGATAGTGTTCGACTCCGAAAATTGCAACCGGGGAATTGGAGTACGCACCGGTTTTAGGGTCACGAACCAGCCACGGGCTGAGTGCCGTAACCAAGATTTTGTCAGCAGATTTTTCATCTCCTTTTTTATACTCTATCCAATTAGGTACAATTTTTGCCTTTAGCCCCACGCGCCCGTATTCTGCTTGGCTCGATTTCCCCAGCAAGGCGTTTGGCATGGCATCTACCAGTTCCTTTAGGTTGTTCAAGTCATTCACATCGCCCAAAATAACGGCTTGGTAAATCTGCCCTGCCGCCAAGCTCAGATAGCCAAAGACCGCATTTTGCTGGTCTTTGATATGTTTGCGATTGCCACGGTCAATGTGAACGCGCATTTGTAGGCGTGGCTTGATTTTTTGCGAAATATCCTGCGAAGCAAAGACATCCAACCCCTTTTTTGCCAACATATCGGGAGTTTGTTCTTCTATAGCCAAATCATAAATCGTTTCTTCATCATCCTTGTTGGTTTTTAGCGAAAGCGGCGCGGGTAAACCGCGTTCTAGGTTTTTTCTATGGCACGGATAAGCATTGAGAAAGCGCAACTTGCCGCTAAAAAATAGCTCGTAAAAATCATCCCCTGTTTGTAAAGTTCCTAACTTCCCCTTTAGGTGACGACTAATCAACATACCGCGAATGGCACTACCGGGAATATAATTTTGTGTTTCAGCCGTATTGGCATCGCCCGTTTCCACTTTGCTCAACAGTACGGGTGAGTTTAAGATAAGTTCAATAAGTAAGGCGTTCATACATTCACCTGTTTCTCAAAATTTTCTAGACACAAGCTTGTGATGTCTTGCCCTTGTGCGAATAATTTTGCCTGCACCCAACCCGTGCCACGGTTGCGGCTACTACCGGCTTGGCGAAGTGCCGAAACACACGCCGCCAGCAATGCCACAGTTTCGGGAGCAGGGGCGGCAATAAATACCAAGGGCGCGTAAAAAACAGTCTCACGCAAAATGACGCGTGCCGTTCGCAGACTGTTTTCTTTTGCGACACCATTTGGCTCAATTTGCGTTTGTCGGCGGAGTGTAGTAAACAAAGATAGCACCTGAGTAGAGTCTAACTTTACCTGCCGAATGGCTTCCTGCAAATCGGGAGAAATTACCGCATTACCGATGTGTAAGTTGGACTGCCCACCGCTCAATAAAGCACCCGATTGACCAAACAATGCCAATGCGCTGGTGGATAGGCTCTCTAAGAAAGCGGTATCCCCAATTTTTTGCGCCGAGAAGTAAATGTCGGCACAACATTCCTGCAGTAAGCCCTTCAGGGTGCGCCCTGCCAAATAGGGAAAGCCATGCACATCATGTTGCACTTCCTCGTCAATCAAGCCCGCCACCCCGTCTCCCCGCCCAAAGGTGGTTTCGCTCAGCAAAGTAATTTGAATTTCATCAGGAATCATGTTCAGCCTCCAAGAATTAGAAACCAGTCTAGTGCTTCAATGGCATCAAATACGGTGCAAATTTCACGTGGAGCATTTTTTTCTTTAGTATCAGGATCAGGGTCAGGGTCAGGGTTGCCTACCCACCCATTCGTAGCACTATTCCCCGCCGGAGATGGCAAGTCTAAGCCATACAGCTTAAGAAATTGTTTCGTTTCATCGCCGCCCTTGCGCAAAACTTCGCGCAGTTCTTTTAGTTTGTTGCGTTTGTTCCCCCAATCCGGTTCATTTTCTGTGTGCAAAAACTCATTCACAAATTGCAGGAAAGTTCCCCAATTGCGCCACTCGGAATCATCTTTCGCGCTTTCTAATAGTAGCGGGCGAGAATAGAGTGAACCAGTGGGCACGGTATATTCACGTTTGCGAATTTCGGATAAGCCATCTAGCACACCACTGGTCGCAAAATGCCAATCCATCCCGCTTTCGCCTTTTTTCAATTTGGGAAGGTTTTTTTTGGCAGATTTTGCCAGTTCTTCTGCCAATTGATAGGCTTGGGCAAATGGGTAGTGCGACTTGACAATGGCGACCCCAGCGCGGGCTTTCATCGGTGCGCCATCGGGTAAGCTTGGGGTAGTCATTTGCTTCAAAAAATAATGTGCTAAGCTCAAACCCAACCGCCCTTCACACACAAAGGTCACATCATCCCCACCCATCACCAACGGGCGAAAGGGCAAAAATTTTTGGGACAACTCAATTTTCATGTCCGCTAGCCGGTAGGCATCTTGAATGCAATCGCCATCTTTGCCATCAGACTGAATGTTGGAAACCAGATAGTCTAAGGTGGCTTGCATGGCTTCTTGCGCAACATCTGTTACCTTTTTAGAAAACTCGCGCATTTTCTCGATAAATTCTTGGTTTTTACCAGCCGAAACATACGTATTCGATAACTTTTGAAAACGTTTTCCCATCCCGTTGCCGTCAATATGAACGATAGCAATGTAACTAGAATCGCCATGCGTGCGCCCAAAATCGTCCATATCGCTGGGAAATTCATACTCGTCAATGTCTAGTTTTTTTTGCAAACTGCGATTTGCATCCCCAACAATTTTTTCTTTAGCCAATATTTCTGCAGATACCCTACGCTCATTAACATCATCCATCAAAATAGCACTTGCCGGCAAGCCGGTGTACTGACAATTGGCAGTAACCGCCCAGCCTAAGTAAGCCGTACGATTGGGTGTAGCGTTCTTTTTGCTATCTAC
Source organism: Anaerolineales bacterium UBA6668 (assembly GCA_002455215.1). Classification (GTDB taxonomy): domain Bacteria; phylum Chloroflexota; class Anaerolineae; order Anaerolineales; family UBA6668; genus UBA6668. The sequence goes on from DKKK01000087.1 coordinate 10,481, forward strand.
TTTTTTGTGGGCACAGCTTAACGCTCCGTCTGCCCCGCCTAGTGCATCCTGCTCCCAATTCATTGCATGATGTGCCAGATAGATTTGCATGCCCGGTGCGTGTTCCAAAACTTTTTGGCTGTATTGGGTGGCAAACTGCTTTGCATTGTCCAAAGATGGGAAGAAAAGTACTGTTTTTCCGCCACCACTGTAAAAGAGTTCACCACTATTTTGGGATAAATAGTCGTTTACCCATTCATCACCGGCTTTCTGCACCAAAAAAGATGCCCCAATGTTGTGTTTTAGGCGGTTACTGCCAAAAATATAGGCTTGTATTCCTGCCACATCAATAACAGTAATGATTTTTTCGGTCATGGTCTCTCCTTAAGTGAGTGGTTGCTCGTTGATCCATAAGGCAAGCTTTTTATCGAGATCGGGCAAATCTTCTTTGCCGAACACCTTAATTTGACTTGATGGATTCAAGTCGCTTGTGGCTTCACCCTCAATAATATCTACGCGGCTGTCACCGGAATCTGGTGCGCAACTAACGATACAAACCCGTGCTTCTTCGCCGCCAATTTGCCGGGCGCGTAAATAGACTTCGAACAATTTGCTTTTAACCAGGTCTTTCTTATCTGCTGTGGTGCAAGAAACCACAATCATTTGGTAACCACGCACCGCTACTACGTCCAACTCAAAATGTGGGTCCTTGGTTTCTACCCTTGATACCACCGCGCCATCATTAAAACCACATTGGGGTGCAATTGCTTGCATTTTGTCCAAGACAAAATCTTCCAGCCAGCCACCCTCCAACCACTTTGCCAAATCCTCCCTTTTGTCACTGTTTTTATATCCCCAATGATTGGCTAATTCCAAAAGGTTGGCATGACGGGTAAAATCATTCGGGAAATCACTGAACTGCGGAATACTAACATTAGAAAAAGCATCTGCTGTTTTTATCAGTTTGTACTTATTGTCCTTATTGTCCTTATCGCGTAACTTCGCGGCCCATTTTTTCCACTCATCCAAGTTACGCCAAATTGCATAAACCAGCTCAAGCCGTTCCGGCTGAGTTTGGAAAGGCTCCTTAAGCTCAAAACCATGTAACTTTAACAAATCTTCCACTCCCATTTGCACCGCCCTACCAACTGAAATGCGAAACGTACCCACACCATCAAAACTCATCTCCAAGCTTCTTGCGTCTAAATAGCTAAAAACAATGCCTTTATTACTTGCTTTTGCCGCAAGGTAAGCGTGGATTCCCATTGCTTTGGTGCCACCGGTATAGTTCAGCCCAATCGAGCCAACCATTCCCTTTATGGCTTCCGACACAGTTTCTTGAATTTGATTTGCGCGACTGGACTCAATATTTTGCATAATTTGGTAAGCTGATAGTCCAAGTTGCCGGACTAGACGCACCGCAATTTTGTGTGTTTCACTCGTCGCCAAAAAGTACACCTTGCCTTTCCCGTTCCACAAAACCCTTGCCGCCACATAGTTGGGCAGTGGGTTTGTGCCGACCAGCAAGATTAGGTTGTCTGTTTGATACTGACTTGGAATTGGATTATTGATTTCATTCATCACAAAAAATCTCCTACGAAAAAAATTTTTTCACAACCACCTGGTAAGGGAGCGGACCCCACCCCCTTACCAAAAAAGCCATCACTTCCCCCAACACCTAACTTTAGCACGCCCTCCAAAGACCGTCATCAGGGAAAACCATGATTTCCCCCCAATTCATAATACAAACTAACCAAGCGAATCAACCCCATGCGCGTCAACTCCGCCACTTCCCAATGCACTCGCGCCTTGCGAAATATGGCACCCAAGTGCGTCTCCACAGTCGCAACGGACGAGCTTAAACGCTCGGCAATCGCCAAAGTCTCCACCCCCTCCTGCGCCACAGCCAACACCCGCGCTTCGCCCGGCGTCAGGATTTCTTCGATAAAAACCCGCGCCAGCAAAAATTTATCCTGCAGACGCAAATCCTTCTGCGCTTGCAGGGCTTGCGCCAAACTGTGCGCGTTAGACAACCGTTCGGAAAAAATGGGGGAAAGACTGCCCCAACGCACCACCGGCACTTCCACCAAATAACACACATCCCCATCAGCCGGTAGCAGTCGGCGGGAGGCTTCCAACTCTGCCGAAGAATGAATGTGCCAAATGCGGTCCCGTTCATCGAACAGCAACTGCGCCGCCACCATGCCAAACATGCCCATTGTGCGCCGCCCACCGGCAATGCCAAAATGAATCACCCCCTCCGCCCGCTTAATTTCGGCAAAAAGCCCATACAAACAATCCATCAACGCTTGAATGCCCGCTGGGCTGTCCACATCGCTATTGGGCAGTGGCACAAAACGCACCTGCACGCTTNNTGAATCGCTTGCGCAAAGGCGGGTTGGGTTGGCAAATGGGGATGCACCAACCAGATGGCATCCACCGCTACCCCCCGATTGGCTAACAAATGCAGGGGCAAAGTCGCCAATTGCGGCTTTGTGCCCAATGTAACCACCAAAATCTGACTTAAAAGCTGTGCCAAAATGCCAATGTCCCCCGTTGACAATCAATTTCCGTTCAGAAACAGTATATGCGTTTGCGAATAATCGCGCAAGTTTTAGAACGCGATTGTGCAAGATTTAAGAGAAGGGGGGGCTGGGCTAGTGAGGGTGGCACTACTACCACACTAGCCATCTTTGTCCAGCGTGCCCGCATCTGCCAAAGGCGCGATAGATTGTTGCTTAGGGGTCTTGCCAGTCGCTTTATCGGAGCTAGTGCCGCGTTTGCGTAGGTTGCGAATCAACTCAGCCGGGATGGCAGGTAAGGTTTGCAACAGATGGGGTGGGGTGGTCTCTGGCTCAGCACTTCCTTGCCCGGGCTGTCTTAAAGGAAGCCACACATTAAAAGCACTTCCACGCCCAAGCTCACTGGTTACTTCAATGCGACCGTGGTGCGCTTCTACCAACCACTTGGCAATGCTCAACCCTAGCCCGGCGCCACCCGCATCGGCGCTACGGTCATTGCGGGTGCGAGATTTTTCCACACGGTAAAAGCGGTCAAAAATGAAAGGCAAATCTTCGGGGGGAATGCCACGCCCGGTATCGCTCACGGTGATGCGCACCCAATTGTCTAAGCGCCGCATCCCAATGGTAACTGCGCCGCCAGTCGGTGTATATTTGATGGCATTGCTGACCAAATTCAACAACACCTGCCGAATGCGGTCACGGTCTGCTTGAATCTGCACTTGGTCTTCTTCCCCTAGCATCACCCGCACCTTGCCCGCCGCCAGCAAGCGTGCATCGCGGAATAATTCTAGCAAAAGCGTATCCAATTCCACTTGTTTGAGCACTAGGGGTAAATTGCCCCCTTCTGCCTGTGCAATGGTGAGCAAGTCGCCTGCCAAGCGCGAAAGCCGGTCGGTTTCACTTTGGATGGCATCCAGCGATTCTTCATCGGCAATGCCGGTGCGCTGGATGATATTTACGTTGCCGCGAATGGTGGTGAGTGGTGTGCGGAGCTCGTGCGAAATATCGGAGAGAAAGCGCCGTTGCGAGTTAAACAAGCGTTCCAAGCGTTCCAGCGTTTGATTCATAGCGGAAACCAAGCGCCCAATTTCATCATCTTTGCCTTTGTAAGCCACCCGCCGCGAAAGGTCATCGGCACGTGAGATGGTTAGGGCGGTTTGCGTAACTTGGTTGAGCGGGCGCAGGGCACGCTCGATGGAGAGCGACCCGGCAATGAACGAAACTACCAACGAGCCACCCAAACCAGCTACGAGTACCAGCACCAATGCCAACTCGGCATTTTTAACATCGCGCATACTAGCGGCAACTTGCAGTAGATAGGTTTTTTGCGACCCATCTGGCTGTTCAATCGCTAGGGGCAAGGTCAGCACCCGCAAACTTTGCCCAGCTACTTGCACTTCGCGGGGACGAGTTTGGCTTATCCCTGTTTCATTCAGGCTTTCAGGGTCAAGAGACGTGGTATAGTGTTTCAGATTAGATGAAACGGCGACCAACTTTTTGTTTTGGTCAAAAATTTGTAAATACAACCCGCTCCCCTGAAAATCATCGAAGCGTACAATGGATTGCGTTTCGGCATTCAGCCAGCTTTTGTCTTCTACGCCGTGCAGACGCACCTGTTCAGCGGCAAGCGCCAGGCGCTGGTCCACTTGATAACGCAAGGTGACCAAAAGCAAGACCCAAACAAAAATGCCAAAACCAGCTAGCACAATGGCAACTAAGCCGGAGTACCAGATGGTTAAGCGTAAACGCAATCCGAGCGACTCAAACATCGAATTCAGAGGGGATTAGTCTTCGCGCAGAACATAGCCAACCCCACGGACGGTATGCAGAAGGCGCGATTCGCCGTTTTCTTCCGTCTTTTGGCGCAGGTAGCGCACATAGACTTCGATAATATTGCTCTCGCCGCCAAAGTCGTAGTTCCACACACGGTCAAAAATAACATCGCGGGTCAGCACTTGGCGCGGATGGTGCATGAACAATTCCAGCAAATCGTACTCTTTGGCGGTTAGTTCGATGGAACGCCCATTGCGGAAGGCTTGGCGCGTGCCTGTATCCAGCTTAAGGTCGCTAAAAGTAAGCACATCTTGCTGTGAAGGCGAGAGCCGCCGAAGCTGGGCACGCACGCGAGCCGATAGCTCATCTAGGTCAAATGGTTTGACCATGTAATCGTCAGCGCCGGCATCCAGTCCTTGCACTTTGTCTGAAACTGAGTCGCGGGCGGTCAGGATGATGATAGGGGTATTTGTCTCGGCGCGGACGCGGCGGCATACTTCCAGCCCGTCCATGCCCGGTAACATCCAATCAATGACCAGCAAATCTGGCTGGTTTGCTTGTGCCATATCTAAGCCGGTTACGCCATCATGGGCGACATCTACGGTATAGCCTTCCATGCTTAAGCCACGGCGAATAAAATTGGTGATACGAACTTCGTCTTCAATAACTAGAATTCTGGGGTGTTTTGCCATGAGATTTTTCGTTGTGCCTATAGTTTTGTGATTTTAGATTGTAAATCAGCTAGTTTCTGATTCAACTCTTGCAGGGTTTTTTCGGCAGTTTGCAGTCGTGTTTGCTCCGAGCGCACAAAACGGGCGTAGGGGGAAACAGCAACTTGCAAACGATTGTTGATGCGCTCCGCTTCACGGGTGAATTGGCGGCGCAGGGTGCTTACTAAGTTTTCGCGCATGGTGTTAATGCGCTCGCGTAGTTCTTGGTCTGCTTGGCGGCGGCGTGCCGGGATGATGAATAGCCCAACCGCGGCGAGTAAGCTACCACTTAATATGAAGGTCGCATCCATTGCCACCGAACTACCGACAATGACAGCCAGCAAAGCGCCTAAGCTAACTGCACCCACTTGCAATGCCGCCATAGTCGCCACTGCATTTTGGGTACTTTCTGCCATTTGAGCCGATTCTTGCGTAATGTTGTACTCTTCTACCACACGTTGTACATCGCGTCCCAAACCGTCTAGTAACTGCCCACGCTGAAAGTTAAAAGTGGCATTGGGTTCATCGCCAATCAGATTTTGGCGGTGTTTGCGGCGTTGTTCGGCTAGGTAGTCGTTGATGCCTTGCCATTGGCGCAAGTCGCTTTCAATGAGCCAGTCAATTAAGTCTGAGACTTTACTCTCAATTTGTTTTGGCGTATCAGCGACCACTTGGCGTTCAAATCCTTGTTGGATTTCTTCTTTTTTGAACAAATCAAAGACGCGGCGCAGTTGAAAAAGTTCCTCGAAATATTGATGTCCGCGCTGTTCCATCTGCAACAAAACATTGTCAATGGCTTTTAGCCGCAGTTCAAAATCGCGTTGCAAGTCGCCACTATATACGGATTGTTGACGTTCCACGTTATTCAACATGGTTAGGTCTTCCGTAAGTACCAATTGTTGGTCACTCGTTGCTTTTAGATAGCGTTGTACCAAATGTTGCCCCACACCAAGCGGGTTGCCGAGCTTTAATTGCAAGCGGCTGTGGGCGTCTAGGTTGTGGGTGATAAAGTTTTCGAGTGCTTCAAACTGGCTTGCCTGCCACAACTGTGGCTGACCCTGCTTGGCACGTAGGGCTTTCTGGGCGCTAACCGGAAAAATTTGCGGTTGAATCCCGAGCGTACGCTGGGTGCTATCGCGCACAAAGGCGATGATTTGTGCCAGTTCCTGCTCGTTCTCCAGATAATCAATTTTGTTTAGCACCACCACCACCTTCTTCCCCCAATCGCGGATGGGTTCAAGGAATGCCCGTTCACTTTCAGAAAAAGCACGGTCTGCCGAGATGCAAAAAAGCACTAGGTCGGAGCGTGGTACGAAATCGCTGGTGAGTTGTTCATGTTCACGAAAGATGGCATTGGCGCCGGGTGTATCCACCACACTCACTTCGCGGAGTACGTCTACTGGGGCAGTGATGAGCAGGGTATTGTCGGGTAGTTGCTGTTGGGATAGGCTGTCGCCGTGACGCAGGATGTTGATTTGGCGGGTAGTGGGGACATAGCCATCTGCCAGTACCTTTTGCCCGAGCAAGGCGTTGATGATGGTGCTTTTGCCAGTGTTGTATTCGCCCACAATGACCAGCAAGAAAAAATCGTCCAATTGGCGAATCGATTCTTCTAATTTGGCAAGGTCTTCGCGGGATGCTCCAAAGTGCTGTAAAGCGGCGCGTAATTCCGCTAGCAAATGCCGTTCATCTGCTAGCATTGTTTCTTGGGTGGGAGTTAATAAATCCATTGGGCTAATCCAATCAGGCGTGGTTAAATTGAAAAAGGTGGCTTCTCGTCACACAGCCAAAAATTTTTAGCCGCCGCAATAACGGTTGGAAATAAGCAACCCATCAACACAATTTGTATAAGTGCCGAGAGTATAGCTTAATAATGTGAGAGAATTATGAAAATATTGTGGAATCATGATATTTAACGCGGATGCAAGCATCCCATCTTCCATCTCCCATCTCCCATCTCCCGTATTCCATCTTCCGTATCCCATCTCCCACTCTACCCCCCTGCGCTTGCCGCGTACAACGAAATTCGGTCGCCGGTTTGGAGTAGGCTGTCGCTGTCTAGCTTTTCGCTCCCGTTGCGAATCGCTAACACTGCACGCTGAACCCCCAACTCTGCCAACGCTTGCGCTAGGGTGCTAGCTTCCGGCAAACTGACTGTGGTCTGCCCGTTTTGGGTATTGGGTAGTAAATCGCGCAAACTCCCTTGCAATTTAAATGAAATGAGCATAGTGGATTTCCCTACCAGCGGTCTTGTTGAATGCGAATGGCAAGTTGGCGGCGCAGTGGCTCCAGTACCAAGCGTGTGTAGCCATCTCGCGCTTCCCAACTTTGGTCTTTTTCGTCAAAACGAGAAAGAAAATATATTGCGGCATCTAGCCATTGGTCGGCGGGTAGTTTTTCAATTTCTTTGACGGTGTTTTCGATTTGTGTGGCAAGTTCTGGAGTCAGCATAGTGGCGTGCGTGTTTGAATGGTTGATTGGCTAGGGTTTTGCGCTGAGTTTATTTTGCAATGTGAGATTTGACACGGCTAGAAATTGCGTTATGCCCCTAAGAATGATAGCACAATTCAGACCTATGTCGAATATAGCCATGCAAAGCTGCCCGCCGCACCTTGCCCCCACTGATTCTGCCGCAAACCCAGCTTTTTATGATATTCTTACGCGGCACGCATGGGAATTGCGTTTTTTTGTTAATGCAAAAAAGCATTTGGCACACCTGCCGAATAGAAACCGTGCCGAGTATAGGCAAATTATGTGTGGTATTTGTGGCATTTTTAATTGGACAAGTGATACGCCGTCTGCAGTTTTGACGGCGATGACCGAGTGTATTGCGCACCGTGGACCCGACCAAGCCGGTCATTGGCACACCCCTCCTAGCGCACCCCACACAGCGGCAGTTGGCTTAGGATTTCGGCGGCTTGCCATTTTAGACCTTTCGCCCGCCGGACATCAACCCATGACCAATGAAACGGGCGATTTGCAGTTGGTTTTTAATGGGGAAATTTATAACACCCCGACATTGCGCAAAACGCTGGCGCGGCTAGGGCATATTTTTCGCTCGCGCACCGATACGGAGTGCGTACTGCACGGTTATGAAACGTGGGGCGTAGATGTTCTTCAGCAGTTACGCGGGATGTTTGCCTTTGCGCTGTGGGACAGCCCAAACCAACGGTTGTTATTGGCACGTGACCGGCTGGGCATTAAGCCGTTGTATTACTATTGGGATGGCAAACAATTCGCCTTTGCCTCCGAAATCAAGGCTTTGTTGACTTTGCCACAGGCAGATTTGCGCCTTGACCTTTCTGCCGTATGGGATTTTCCCACCTACCTGTACATTCCTGCCCCCAAAACTGCCTATCAGTTCATTCGTCAACTACCCGCCGGGCATTTCCTGACCTTACAAGTCGGACAAGCCCCTATCATTCAGCCGTATTGGGATTTGCAAGATTGGAATTGCGATGTGAATGCTACTTGGACGGCGGCGCAAGAAAGCTATTTGTTGGAAAAACTGCGCGAGACGGTGCAAGTACATTTGTTGGCAGATGTGCCCTTGGGTAGTTTGCTCTCTGGTGGGCTGGATAGTAGCTTGGTGAGCGTGCTTGCTAGTGAGTATAGCCCGGAGCCGCTGAAAACGTTTTCGATTGGTTTTGATGTTGAATCTGCCAGCGAATTGCCGTATGCCCGCCGCGTTGCCGCACATATTTCTGCCCAANNCCAACCGTTTGAACAGATTGTGAGCGGGGCGGGGCTAGATGAGCAGTTGGGGCGTATGCTGGCTCTGTATGACCAGCCCTTTGGCGATGCCAGTGCAATCCCAACGCTGGCAGTCAGTCAGTTGGCAGTCCAGCAGGTGAAGGTGGCATTGGCAGGCGATGGTGGAGATGAAATTTTTGGTGGCTATAAGTGGTATCGCTGGTGGTTTGTTTTGCAAGCCGCGCAAAAATACCCGCAGGCGTGGTATCGGCTTTTGCACAGTGCCTTGCTCCCGTGGGCAGGCTTCGGACGCGTGACCGGTTTGCTCGCCCGCACTCAAGCCGAAATTTTGAGTGAAAACGGCGCAGACCGTTACGGCGCAATGCACGCCCGCATTAAACGCTGGCAAAAACGTCGCCTTTTGCCGGATTTGGCGGCACAATTCCGCGATTACGACGACCATTGGGTGTATCGCAAATATTGGCGCAACGATTTGGACGATTGGACGCGCCTGCAATATTTGGATATCAAAACCTACTTGCCCGATGATATCCTAACCAAGGTAGACCGTGCCAGCATGGCGGTATCGCTTGAAGTGCGCCCGCCTTTGCTAGACCATGAATTGATGGAGTATGTGGCAACTCTGCCGCCCGCCGCTCGCATGAACAAAGCAATTTTGCGAAAAATCGCCGCTGATTTGCTTCCGGCTGATGTGTTGAACCGCCCGAAGCAAGGCTTTTCCGTGCCGATGCTGGCTTGGCAACAGGCGCAGACCATTCGCGGCGCTCGTTTGGGCGGGCTAGGGCTGTGGGCATGGCAATTGTTGGATAGCTGGCGCAAAAGTTTGCCGGCAGGGCAGTGGGTGGGTGTCACCCGTGTGGTTGGGTAATCCTTTCGCGGTTTCAAGTCAAAACACTACTGGTATCTTCTACACGGATGGAACTGCGCCTTTTCCCTTAAGCAAAAAAGCACACATGCCGAAGTCAACCCGTGTCAAATATAGTGCGTGGGTATTGCCCCCTCACTAGCTGAGCCAGTTGGTTTCAAAATTCGCTTGCAAGCCGTTAACCATGCTCTTGTAAATTCATCGTAGGCTGGGAATGAATCNNGAGAACCACCCCGCTTTTGTCCGCTACAAGCGGTGTTGGCCTGTTGCCTGACTTAACCGTGAAGTACCGGCTGATGAAAAACCTTTACTTCACGGTTGATTTTGTCACTTAATTCTTTTTCGGCTACTTCAAGGTCATAGCGAACTTGTAAACGAAGCCAAACAGCCGCACTTGTGCCAAAGTAACGTCCTAAACGCATGGCTGTGTCAACTGTAATTGCCCGCTGTCCATTTACAATTTGGCTAATACGAATAGGAGTAACCCCAATATCATGAGCCAGCCGATATTGACTTAAGCCAAGCGGCTTCATAAAATCTTCGAGCAGAACTTCACCTGGGTGAATGGGGGATAAAGTATCGTCCATCATAGTTTTCTCTTATTCGTGATAATCCACAATTTCGACATTTATGGCTTTATTACCAGTCCACTCAAAACAAATTCGCCATTGGTCGTTAATTCGGATACTGTATTGCCCAGCCCTGTCACCTTTTAGTTTTTCGAGTCTGTTACCGGGCGGAGCAAGTAAATCTTGCAAATCATCCGCGTCATCCAAATAAAGCAATTTGCGGCGGGCGGTGCGTTGAATATCTTTTGGCAACTTGGTAGAAGTTTTGCCAAGAAATACTTTCTTTGTCTCGTCAGAAGCGAATGATTCAATCACAAGACGATATTATCACGAAGCGGTAAGGTTTTCAAGTGCCAATTGCGCAAGGGGCGTGCCAACGGTTTGCGTTACCCGCGTGTGGGCGGCGGAATGCCAGCCGACTGGAAAAATGATAAGGCGTAGGAAACTGCTTGAGATGTGCGCAGAATCCCCAGCGTCAGGTGTACGCTTTGTTAGGCGGAACGGGTATTACGAACCTGAACTCAATTTTCTAGCATTCGCTGCAATGGTAATAAGCCAGACATTATAAACAACCACCATGAACCTGTTGGGCCATCCCAAATACACTTCTGGTCCCACCCTTCCCGCAGATGGATTGATTGAAGTAGAAACTATGATGGATCCAAAAAAAGCAAACATGCTTAACCATACCAAAATTTCCACCCAAAATTGTTGGCGTTTCACGGCTCCCCACTCTTCGTTTCGAGCCAGACTACCAACTATCAAGGATGATGCAATTGGGAAGGTCATTATTACGAATGCTCCACAAAGTGTGTGCAGAGTATTTGCAGTGCTGGGCGTTGTATCAGTGATTGCATTTGTGACAAATATACCAGCGCCAAAAAGGGCAATCCCTATCAATACAAGCCATGCATATCCAATTTTTCCACCAATGGTTCGCAAAGAACCCCAAAGGGCGACAAGCAAAGACAGCACGCTACTTCCCCAGCAGAAAAAAGCCAGACTCATCATCCAGCCATAACGCCCAATCTCGTATTCGCTAATCATCCGCCAGGACGGATCGAGTTCGGGTTTCAGGAAATGAAGGAGAAATAGAATAGTTATAAATGTAGCAGAAAAAATAACAGCCATGCGTGAAGCAATAAAAGGCGTTCTATTTGATGTGTGAGGTGAGTTACTCATATTTATTTAGTTCCCTTTTTTATTAGGCGTAGTGCAACCCAACGCTCCGCTTCACCCGCTTGGGGGTAGGGCAAGATCACCTTCGAGACCAGAACCAAACTTCGGGAAGTCGAGACTTCATTTTGACCGGGAGAATCCCCCCAAGTCGGTGTGCAAGCGGTGGTTGGCTTGCTTTTTACTTTCATAAACCTATTTTATAACTTTTGACGTTTATCATTTATTAGAATGATGTACTTGATGTATAAATCGCCTAAAAACGGGGCATACTGCATTAGTTTTTGCCGTTCTGGTAAATTTGGAATATCGCCATGCGCTCCTTCATTTCTGTGCTCTCGCAAAAGCGTTAAGTGATGTTTTTGAGTGATAATTTTGTTTCTCTCAACGCAATCTATCATATTTGCGAGCCGTTCTAAATCATTATTCGAGACAAGGAAAGAATTTTTAGATCTGGCTTCGATTAAAAAAGCTTTCAACTCGGTTTCAAAGATTTTTCCTAACTGGAACAACCCCGAATCAACATAATCAATATTCAGATTGTTTATAGCACGCATTACATTATCTTTTAGTTCAATGTCTGTAATTGCATCCACTTGCGGAAAGGATAAATTTGTTTCTGGGTGTGCTTCTACTATCAATTTGCACACAAGAACAGTTCCATCATATTCCTTTCTTATACCTTCCATCTCAGACATATACCGATAAAAAGTTTGTTTCAAACATCCAGTTTTCTTGATGACATGTGCCGCAATTATTGAAAGGGGAGCAGAGTTATTTGATGTTTGCAATAGAAAATTTCTGATTTCATTTTGAACATCGTCACGAATAAGAATTTTCTTTTCCTTTTTCTCTGTCAGATTATTAATTCTTTGTTGGTCATCGCTTAAATATCTTAATAATTTTCTTTGGGGATATGTAGGATGTTGTTCGAGATTAAGATAAGGCAATTCTGACATTCTTTTTCTAATAGTTAATCCAGCCCTACCTGTTCTTTGTCTTATTTTGTCAATCGTAGACCATAAAGGCAACCTATCAGCTTTTTCATCAGCGAAGACTGCTTTTATTGCAGCGTCAATTTCAGAATCTAATTCAGCGCCGCTAATTCGACTCCGTTCAGGTTTGTATTCTTTTACACCCCATGCTACTAAACTGTATTTACCATTGCTAACTCTTGTAAACAGGGCTTTTTGGTCAACAAGATATGTATGGATTGAATTTAGGCTTACACTATCACGCTTTGAATGAACATACTCGTAAATTTCTTTCGCAGTTACGTCTGTTTGTTTCAAATGGATAAATTCTTGCATTAACTCCAGTATTGTCTCTTTTGAAATATGCTTCCATTCAACTAAACTCCATTTCCCGCTTCTCCCAATAGGTTCAATTTTGTTGCTCGTTACTAATTGCTGTTGCAAGCTTCTAGAAATTGCATTGGCTGGAATGCCAGCTTTGACTTGACGATGATTTATCTCTCTCAAAATCTCACGAAGATGTAACGGTTTATTTGCTTCGTACAAGACTCTATATGCTTTATCTCCTACTGATGGCAAAGATATAAATCTAAACTGATAGGTTTCATCATTATTTATTCTTTCTATATCGGGACATATCCTTGTTGCGTAATCAAAGTATTTCGGCTCAATCTTTTTCTTAAGAGTTCTATTGACTTGTACCACTATCTCAAATTTCGAGATAGGCTTTATTTCATCCAACAATAAATGATAAACAACGCTTATTACCCCATACAGGACATTTTTATCAACTTTACCAGGGGATACCCAAGCAGGTTCTATAAAAATTCTTGTCATTTTGTCGGCTGTTGCTTTTGGTAAGGCTTCTAAGCCAGATAATCCTAGCCAAAGCCTGATAGAACCTATTTCATTACCTGCCAATTTAAAACTGTAACGCTTTTGAAGGAAATCCACGATTTCTGATTCGGTGAAAATATCACCAAAATCCTGTAATGATTGAATTAAGTCAATGGCTTCATCGGAAATATTTTGAGGAATCCGCCATCTTTTTGTATCAAATTTCCTTGTAATGGCTTTTCTGATGTTTGTCTCTGCTTGTTTTTCAACCTGCCTTACACGCTCCCTTGAAATACCGTAATAATCACCTATTTCTTGAAGCGTATAAAATTTACTATCTTCAAGACCATACCTTAATTTCAAAACTTCGTATTCTCGTTCATAATTCAATGTTTTCAAGAGAGGTTTTACAAAAGGAATAATATCCTTGATTAAATTTGGTTTCGGCGATTCGGTTTTATATAAAATTGGTCTTGGGTCATCAGGAATAATGGGTTCTTGGAAAAATTTTTCTAATGCTATTTCCACTTCTTGACGGGCTTTAACACCAAACCGTCGAACATTCTCATAATTTGATAATCTTGCTTTGAACAGTTCATCAATTGTGCCGACTCCCGATTTCAACAAAGGATTAATTGTTCTGTCTGGCAGGCTTAAAACAGAAATTGATTCTTTCTTAAATTCATCCAAAGATTCAAATTGCGGAGGTGTAATTTTAAATTGAAGTTCAGCTATGGTTGTGCCTTGTGATGTTTGCAGAAAATCATTCAACTTATCAAGCACGTAAGGAATTTGCTTTCTGCCTAATTGACGAATCTCTGATAAGCCATTTCCCCCAAGATTAACAATATCCGACAACGTTAGTACATTGCCCCGCTGAAGAGTGTGATATGTACGCGAGTTAAGTTCTAGAACTTTTATCGGGAGGGAAAGTTTATCTGTGTTAGTTTCGATGCTCATAAAATTTATTCTTGAATGCAAGGGGCAAGCTAACTACGTATTATACAGAATTCCCATTCCGCATAACTATTTTTGGCATTCCGTATAACGCCGCCCTGGCGAGTATTATGCAGAATTAATTCCATATAATACCTAATTTTCAGGATTAGGCGGAAAAATATTTCCGTATAATCCCGCCCAAGTTCGTTCAGAGTTTTTCAAGTTCATACTCTAATTATAATGCCTTTTTATAATTGCACGAGTACCCCAAAACCCAGAAAAGCAGATTGCCCATACCGTTCACAGGCAGGGGGAAATCCTTAGCCTGCCGCCCCACGCCATCGTTTCTTAAGACGCTTTGTTGGGCGGATTTTTGCCTTCCGTGCGCGTTATAAAACAAAGGCAGATGCTTTATACACCTGCCTTTGTTTGAGACTTTTGCCAGCCCTGAATTAAATCAGGCTTGTTTCATTAATTCCAGCATTTTTGCTTTCGTCATTGGTTGCATGGAGAGTTTGCCCAGCAGTTCGATGTCGGCGGTTTTGTCCAGTCCGCCTGCGTAAACAGGGTCGAAACCCGCATCAGTGATGAGGATGGAGAGCAGGTCGGCGGCGTGGGAATCGGCGGCGGTGTAGGGGATGGCGATGTGCGGGGTTTGGTGGTGCGTCTCGCGCATGACTTTGCCAGGCAAACTGCAAAAGGCTTTGACCCACACGGCCTGCGGCGTGAACGCGCGGTTGCGGTCGAGGGCGGTTTGATTGAGCGGCAGGACACGCTCGAAGTTGGCGGGGTTGTGTTTGTCGGTGGCACCTGCTTTGAGGGCAAAGGGATTGGAGATGTCGAGAATGATTTTCCCCGTCAGGTCGCCCATCTCGCGCAGGGCAGATTCAATTGTCCAGTAGTTGACTGCCAGCACGAGAAAATCGCTCAAGGCGCAGGCTTCGGCTATGGGTCGGGCACGCAGGTTCGAGGTCGGGTTTGAAGCGCGGGTTCCGTAGAGAACGTCGTGACCAGCGGCAATCCACAAGTCGCCGAGAGTCGTGCCCATGTTCCCTGCGCCGATGATTCCTATTTTCATGGCTGTTCCTTTGGCGGCGATATTTTTATGGTTGATAACTTCGCCAATGTAATGGCGGACCAGGTCTTTATTATCCATCTCTATTTCCTTTCCAGGCGGAAGAGTGCCACGAGTGAGACAATTTCAGGAATGAGCAGGGCAATGACCTGGAAGGCGAACGAGCCAGCACTGAAGGGCGGGGTGTTGAACCTAAAGATGGCGATGGTGTCGAAAGTATCAATGAGGAAACGGCACATAATGGTCAGGAAGATGCCTTGCGGATTGCGGCGAATCAGTCCGTAAATCATGGCGATGAGAATGGTCAAATATCGGAATGACCACGAAAAGGCAAAAGCAGGTTCAACCGTGATGCCATAGGATGCGAAGAAGTTGGTCGGCTGGAGAATCGAAAAGCCCACCATGAGCGTGGTGAAGAGCGTGACGAAAATGGCATAGCCGAAGATGAGGCGAGAGACGGGTTTGGTTTGCATATTATGCTCCTTTAGGTTTGATGAGCATAAGTTTATGATTTTCACCCCCGTTTGCGAATGACAGAAACAGGCAATGAGTTGACTATTTTATGCTTCTCGAAAATCCCTGCGGAATTGCTCTGGAGAGACACCCGCTTCACGCTTAAACCAGTTGCTGAACTGTGCGGCAGAGAGGAAGCCTAATTTTTGAGCGGTTTCGCCAACGGTTAGGTCGGTGTGCGCCAGCAAGCGTTTGGCTTCGAGGGTCAGTCGGTCGCGCAGGATTTTTCCTGGGGTCATGCCCAACGTCTGGCGGATGACGCGGGTAAGATGATTGGCGGTGACGCTGAGGCGATTGGCGTAAGGCTGGGTAGTGTGGTCGGTCAGGTAGTTTTGCTCCACCGCCAGGTAGAAGGCTTTTGTCAACTGCATGGCACTGGAAACTTCAGCAGAAGGCGAGGCGGCGGGATAGAGCCGCTTCGCTTCGGTCAGCAGAACGCGCACATAGGAGGCGAGCAATTCGCGGTTGTTCTCACCGAAGGTTTCATAATGCTGGTGAAGGGTGGTGAACAAGTGGTCAAGCAAGGGGCGGTTGGATTCGTCTGCTGTGATGAAGGGGATGGCAGTCGGCGCAAAATAGGGCAAAGAATAGATTTCGTTTGGTGAAAGCAGTTCGGGTTTGAAACTGATGACAATCAGGTCGAGTTCGCTCATCTCGCCGCGCCAAGTATGCAATTGCCCCGGGCGGATAAAAATCATACTGCCCATCGTGAGAGGGTAATCTACAAAGTCGCTAAAGAAAACCGATGCGCCATGTGCCAGCCACATCAACTCGTAGTGTGTGTGGCGATGTAACTGTCCGCGAAAGTGGGGCGGCAGGTTGCGGGCGCGTCCGATGTAGATTTGCTCATCGGGGCGGTTCACGCCGAGGTGCAGGAAGGGTGGTTCTTTGGGAGAAGGCATGGTACGATTTTATCCGCCCATTGGTGGCTGGTGGGTGGGCTAGGCAAGCTCAGGCGTGTACCGGGTGGTCTGGCGGCATTGCGAGCCAGCTATCCCATGCCCAGCGACCCCGCCCTGCAACCGCAATTATGGGGCTTAAAATTCCCCAACCTGCTGGGAATT
>DKKK01000106.1 GCA_002455215.1 Anaerolineales bacterium UBA6668
CTCGGACCGCTGGTTCGCCACGGTGACGACCAATGGAAGGACACTATGGATTGGGCAGTTTATTGCACCTTCGCCGCTGAAGAATACGGCATTAGCTCTGCCAATGTGGATGATATGATGAAGAGCGATGACCCGGTAATTCGTTCCTTGCTTGGCGTAGAAGGCGACTTGGGTTCGCAAATGGGCTTGAGCAACGACTTCTGCTACCAAATTGTGAAACAAGTTGGCAATTATGAAGAAATTTATAATCGCAACTTGGGTCCGGATACCCCTTACAATGTACCACGTGGCGTAAACTCCTTGTGGACTGCCGGTGGTTTGCTGTACGCACCGCCCTACCGCTAATCTACCCTTTCTAAACTTCTTATACACGCCCCAGCTCGTTCTGGGGCGTGTTGCTAGTTTATTCGGCATGATTGAGATATGTGTCTATCTGCTATACAAAACACTATTCTTGACCCTGCCGAATTTAATTTGTCAAAGGTTCGTAGTATTTATGGGTAAACACGGCGCAGATGGACGTTTTGTGTCTGCATCGTGCCAAGAATAAGATAAGGAAAATCACATGAAAAATTTGCGGTTTTCGCGCAATCGAATTTTAAGTTTCTTATTGGATGTACGCGTTTTAGGCGTTTTGGGACAAATCGCATTTGTCATCCTATTCTTTTTAGCTATTTTTGCCTTACAAGGCAATGTAAGCGAAAACTTTAGTAAAGCGTTTGGTGGTACTCAGCTAAAATGTAACAATAGCTCCGCCAATGAAGTCCGGTGTTTGTTCGATTTTATGGCGACCCAGGCTTCGTTTGACATTGGCGAAACGCTCATTAAGTATGATGTGACAGATACATACTGGAAGGCTTTATATGTCGGGTTTTTAAATACCTTACAGGTAGCAGTTTCCGGCATTGTTCTGACCATCATTTTGGGGGTACTTGCCGGGATTACCTTACTTTCTCAAAACTGGTTGTTGCGCAACTTAGTCAAGGCTTACGTGGAATTGATGCGAAACATCCCACTTGTGGTGGTCTTGGTGTTTTTGTACTTTTTTATTTTGGAAGCGCTACCACCCATTGCAGAATCCACACGTTTGGGAACCGAAAGTCTGAGCGTTTACTTCACCCAACGTGGCTTATACATCCCCACTTTTGTGCCAATGCCATCGGCGCTTTGGTTTTGGGTTGGGCTATTGCTTGGCTTGGCAGTTTTGGGCTGGGTTGTTTGGCGGTTTGACCGCCAACGCCGCGAGACGGGCAAAAGCCCCAATGTTTGGCTATATGGGGGTGTGCCTTTTCTCGTATTGGTGGTAGTCGGTTGGTTACTAGGTAGCATACAAACCAGCTCACAAGCGATGATTGTCGCCCCTGAAAGCGGTATTACCAGTGTCAGCGACTTGGCAAAGCTAGCCACTGCTACAGCGCCTGTCAGCCTGTGCGCCGAGCGTAGTAGCAGTTCGCAAGAAAACTTTCGCGCCATCTTACGCAAAAACGATATCCCATATACCATCACCACCACCCGTTTATTAAGCCGCTCGGTGCGGGCAGTACAAAATGGTAGCTGTATCGCCGCAGTGGGCGAGCGTTCTGCCCTGCTGGCGGCGCAAGCCGAAGAAGGCGCTAGTGCTTTGCAGTTGGTTGATTTGTCGGAAACGCCCATTGCCTATGTCAATCCTATTGCTCGTGGCGATGATATGGACGGCGGCAACAAACTTTCGCCGGAGTTCGCCGCAATTTTGTTTGGGCTGGTACTTTATACGTCTGCTTACGTAGCAGAAATTGTCCGCTCTGGTATTTTGTCGGTCAACAAAGGGCAAACCGAAGCCGCACGTGCGTTGGGGCTGACAGAAGGGCAGAGACTCTCTTTGGTCGTATTACCGCAAGCCATGCGCGTCATCATTCCTCCCCTGACTAGCCAATGTTTGAACTTGGCGAAGAATAGCACGCTGGCGACCTTTGTCGGCTATCCCGACTTCTTCAATGTGGCATTGACTTCTATCAACCAATCTGGACGTTCTATTCAGTTGGTTGCCATCATCATGGCGGCATACCTGACCATTAGCTTGGTCACTTCTAGCTTGTTGAATATGGTCAATGAGCGCATGAAACTTGTGGAGCGCTAATAATGAATAACGAATCTACGAATCCACAATCTAAAATCAATTGGCAGATGTTTTATCTCGATAACCTAAACCCGTGGTACACAAGCGGGTTGTGGGTTGCCGTACTTGCAGTAGCTTGTATTTTGTTGGTCGTCAGCCAGATGGCGAGCCAACCGCTGTTAACCATGGCTGTCATCGTGGTTTGGGCGGTTTTGGTGGCTGGCAGTATAATGGCTGTGCTTAACAACAAGCATAGTGGCTTTTGGGTTTGGCTTCAAAAAAACCTGTTTAGTTCGCTGTCAAATGTTTTGCTGACTTTATTGGTCGGTTTGGTAGTAGTGTCTTCCATTTGGCAAGTGTTTAACTGGGGTGTACTGACCGCAAGTTTTGACCCGGAACGCACGGCAGTGGAATACCGTACTCCGGAAACCGGTGCAGTCTGGGGTGTGATTTGGGGCGCTCGCAAACTGCTGGCAACTGGCTCGCTGGGTCCGGAATACAACGGGCGCGTGATACTTAGCGCTGTTCTGATAGCCATTTTGGGTATTGCCAGTTTGGTGGTGTATAACGAGCGCAACAAAAATGCTACGAGCAAAGGCATTGTGACGGTGCTTTGGTTGATTGCCCCGCTTGCATTATTCATCTTCTTGGTGGGTTTACCAACCAATACGTATGTCTATCCGCAGACCTTGCTCTTGGGTACGGTGGTGGTGATGGCAGTGTACGGATTTTTGCGGTTGACCAGCGCCGTAAGCGCCAATTGGGTAACAATCATTATCTGGCTAGCGGTTTGGCCCGTCTTTTACATCTGTATCAGCGTTATTGGGCTTTCGGGCATATTCCCTCCCATTAACACCAATAACTGGGGTGGCTTCTTGCTCACCATCATCTTGTCCATCTTTACCATTGTGTGTTCCTTCCCTATTGGCTTGTTGCTGGCACTAGGCAGACGCGCCGATTTTCAGGGGATTCCGTGGTGGATTGTATACCCCTTAGCGGGTGTGTTGACCGTTTGGCTGTTGTTTACCTTTACGCCATCCTATCTAAAGGGCGCACGCAATTTCCTAGAACAATTGATTGCCTTTTCCCCGTTGCTCATCCTAGTGGCGGCTTATTTCTTCATCAAAGTATTCAAAGGGAATGTAGTGGCGGCATTTTGCACCCTGTTTATAGAATTGGTGCGCGGTGTGCCATTGGTGACCGTCATGTTTATGGCTACTCGCACCGTGCCGTTTGTCTTTCCCCCCGAATTGTTCACCGATTTGCCAAAGGTGTTGCTGATTATGGTCGGGATGACGTTATTCTCTGCCGCATATCTTCCCGAAAATGTGCGTGGGGGTTTGCAAGCCATTCCAAAAGGGCAGTATGAAGCATCGGATGCAATTGCGCTCAACGGTGTGCAGAAAATGCGCTTTATCATCTTGCCACAAGCCTTGCGCTTGGTGATTCCCGCCATGCTGGGTTTGTTTATAGGCATTTTCAAAGACACAAGTTTGGTGTATATTGTAGGTATGTTTGACTTTTTGTTTATCACGCGCAATATCACCGCCAACCCGCAATGGTTGGGTTTGCGCTTTGAACTGTACACCTTTATTGCAGTCGTTTACTT
This sequence comes from Anaerolineales bacterium UBA6668, assembly GCA_002455215.1. Classification (GTDB taxonomy): domain Bacteria; phylum Chloroflexota; class Anaerolineae; order Anaerolineales; family UBA6668; genus UBA6668. The sequence continues at coordinate 3,705 of DKKK01000106.1, forward strand.
TATTGTCAGTTGGTTTATGTCGCGTTACAGCAGTAATTTAGAGACCCGCTTAGGTGTGGGGCAACGCTAAACTTAACGAGACCTGTTTTTCGATTTAGTTTTGGAGTGAAAAATGTCTGATTCAACCGTTCGAGTTCGTGATTTGTCTTCTGCCCCGGATATGGTGGTCGCCAAAGATGTGCATAAATGGTACGGTGAATTCCACGTGCTTAAGGGCGTGGAAGTTACCGTAAAAAAAGGTGAAGTGGTGGTTATTATCGGACCTTCTGGTTCGGGGAAATCCACCTTCATTCGCTGTATCAACCGCCTAGAAGAACACCAAAAAGGGCAAATTATTGTGGATGGCATTGAACTCACCCACGATCTGCGCAATATTCAGGAAATTCGCCGTGAAGTGGGAATGGTTTTCCAACAGTTCAATTTATTTCCGCACCTAACTGTTCTGGAAAATATCACCCTTGCCCCCATCAATGTGCGTAAGTGGCCCAAAGCCAAGGCGGAAGAAGCCGCAATGAAGTGGCTAAAGCGCGTGGGAATCNNGGTGGGCAACAACAACGGGTTGCCATTGCCCGCACCCTGACAATGGAACCAAAGATTTTGCTGTTCGATGAGCCGACTTCTGCGCTAGACCCGGAAATGATTAAAGAAGTGCTAGATGTAATGAAAGATTTGGCAACGAGCGGCTACACCATCATGGCAGTCACGCATGAAATGGGCTTTGCCCGCACTGTGGCAGATCGTGTGCTTTTCTTTGATGGCGGAACGATTGTGGAGCAATCGACTCCCAACCAATTCTTTGACAGCCCGAAGGAAGAACGTTCCAAACGCTTTTTGGCGCAAATTTTGGGGCATTAACCCCTGCTCTAATTTGGGCTTACTGGGTTGTTGTGAAGTACTCTGGCTGNNGCCGTTTAAAGGTGGTTTTATTAACTAGTCAATGATTCGTTGTTGGTATGATTGTGGCGACTCTGCTTAGGCATTGTATTCGCACAATACAAGAAATATTTTGGAGACAATAAAAACTGCCTGGTTTTTTGCGCATGCGCCTTTAAACAGAAAAAACGAGAGATGACAAGCCTGTTACAAAAATGATAAAGGTATTCAAAAAACATGAAAAGCGGGTACGTACCGATTTGCATTACTTGAATCCAGAGGGTATGGTCGCTTGCAATCCGCGTGACCGAGAAGCATCTCATCGTGCAGATGTTGAAAGCATTGCTACAGATAATAAAAAAGCAGTGACATGCAAGAAATGCTTATTGTTGATTTATAAAAATCGCTTCAGATAAATTCAAAACTACTCCGAAGCAGTGGCATTGTTACTGTCCTATATTCGACAAAGCTCAGGTTTGCAGAATAGCGGATTGCCCCTTTTTTTGTATGAAAAGCCGCGCCATTTCCGTGTGTGCTGAATAGATTTCACAATCAAGCGTTTACCCGGACCAACAATTTTGCTAAAGGAATATTCTATGCCACAATTCCAAACAAAAGAAGAAATTTTAACTGCGCTCAGATTTGAGAATGCACGGGTAACTACAGCTTTTGTAAATGTGCCTAGCTCCCAATTTTTTGCACGCACAGCGGAAGTATGGTCGGTTTCTGACCAAGTAGATCATCTGATCCGTTCTCATAAACCCATTATCAAAGCATTGAAACTGCCACGCTTGGCTTTGAAAACTTTATTTGGGCAAGCTAAAAGGAAATCAATGACTTATTTGGAACTTCGAGCATGTTACATAGACAAACTGGAAAATGGGGCAGTTGCAACGGGAAGTTTTATTCCCGAACAGGTACAACCTATCCATGAAGAAGATGAAAAACGTAACTTACTAAAACGCTGGGAAAGTGTGAGTGAAGATTTGGCAGTGCAAGTGGAAAAATGCTCGGATGGCGACCTGGATGCATACCAACTGCCCCATCCCGTCTTAGGCACTCTAACAATCAGAGAAATTCTTTACTTCACCATTTTTCACAATTTACTCCACGCTGGCTTATCTGAATCGCGGGAAGCCACCCCGTAACCCAGATGAGAACTCCCCTTTTTTTGTTAAATTTCCATTCGGGAAGCGTATTGAATAAAGACAATTTTCCCCAATGGTTTGCACAATCTGCCCGATTCGGGTAAACTTTACTGTGCATTGAAAGTTTTTAAAAAAGATAGTCACTTTAACTGATATTGAATCGCATGGCAAAAACCGCATCCACCCCCAACCCGGCTAGCGGGCGTGAAAAATCGCTCGAATCTGCACTTTCCCAAATCAACAAGCAATTTGGCGAAGGTACATTGATGCGTTTGGGAGAAGCAAAGCACATGGTGGTTGAAGCCATCCCAACCGGCAGTATTTCGCTTGATTTGGCATTGGGCATTGGTGGAGTGCCGCGTGGCCGGGTTATCGAAATTTATGGTCCCGAAAGCGCTGGCAAAACAACCATTTGTATGCACATCGTGGCAGAAGCGCAAAAGCGGGGTGGGGTGTGTGCTTTTATTGATATGGAACACGCGCTAGACCCGCAATACGCCAAACGCGTTGGGGTAGATATTGATAATTTATATGTCGCTCAACCGGATACAGGCGAACAGGCGTTAGAGATTGCCGAGGCATTGGTACGTTCCGGTGCGCTGGATGTTGTAGTCGTCGACTCGGTTGCCGCGCTGGTGCCCCGTAGCGAAATTGAAGGCGATATGGGCGACCCCACAATGGGAACACAAGCCCGCCTGATGAGCCAAGCCTTGCGCAAGTTAAGCGGTGCTATCAAGCAAAGCAACACGGTGATGATTTTTACCAATCAATTGCGCCAAAAAATCGGGGTGATGTTTGGCAATCCTGAAACAACCACCGGTGGCAACGCACTCAAATATTACGCCAGTGTGCGCATGGACATTCGCCGCCAAGAAGCGATTAAGGGCAGTGATGAAATTGTCGGTAATCGTACCAAAGTACGTGTAACCAAAAACAAAGTTGCACCGCCTTTCCGCGAAGCTGAGTTCGACATTATGTACAATGAAGGTATCAGCAAAGCGGGTGATTTGTTAGACCTAGCTACCAAATTTGAAGTGATAGACAAACGGGGTTCATTTTATAATTATGGCGAAACCCGCTTAGGGCAAGGTCGTGAAAATGCCAAACAGTTTTTAAAAACGCATCCTGATATTGCTTCCGAAATTGAAGCACAGGTGCGACAGTTCGCCGCGCCCATCGCGTTTGATGGCTCCGGCGAAGCAGATGAATAAGTTTAATGGGCAAAATGCCCATTAAAATGGACTACACTCGGCATCGTCAAAAATTAGCACTCTTCCAGTGTGATTTTCGAGCGTGCCCAGTACATATTCGACAAGGGTTCGTTTCACGCTTTTTTCCTAAGGTAAAAGCACAATTTTCATCCGTGTCGAATATAAACAACTCAAAATTACGCCCTGATTTTATAGCTACTGCGTAATTTTTAATCGTTTTGAATATATTTTCGGTCGGGGTCAGAGTTGTGCTTTTTTTCCTAAGGTAAAAGCATAATTTCCACCCGTGTTGAATATAGAACATTTACCCGCTGGCAAATTGGCTTTTGCGGGACAGGTTAGCATCAAGTCACCAGTACAATCGTTGGCGGGGTTGTACTGTTTAGCACCAAACGCCACAAGTATGGTTTATTATTTTGCGGCAATGCCAGTTTTCTACTGTCAATTTCAGTGTTGACTCGCGATGGCGGTAAAAAATGGACGCTTGGCACAAACCAACTCTGCGTGTATCTCTCAAAAGAGAAAATTGCAGTTCATTTCTGCGCCAAGTTGTAACGTCCGCTTTGTGTTTGCACAATCGTCCGACATAACCGCAATAACGCTTTTGGGCGACATTTAGTAGTGAGTTTTGAGAATATTTGGCACGCCTGTAGTTTGCAATTTTTCCTTAAACATTCTCAGGTGTCATCCTTGAGCTTGCCAAATATCGTATCCAGCAAACTTGAATTTTTTGTCGTAGAAATAACCCTGCTTCTCTGAATATTTGTCAGCCCATACCTGCTGACAAATAGAACTTGATAACCAATTGTCCTGTAAAAAAACCGTGCCAGCGGGCTTGGATATTCGGCATATATGCCCAATATCGCCTTGTGGTTCGGTTTTTTTGTTTAATTTGTTATGCCAGTCATCACAGCTCTTGAAGTGCAACAGCGCAACCGTCAACGCGTCAACGTTTTCCTAGATGGCGAGTTTGCTTTTGGCTTAGCCATGCGCTACGCACTGTTTTTAAAGAAAGGGCAGGCATTATCTACCGGTCAGATTGCCGAGCTACAAAACAAAGATGGTATTGAAAAGGCCTACGAGCGCACCTTGAATTATCTGAGTTATCGTCCGCGTAGTACTGCCGAAGTGCGCCAGTATCTAAAAAAACTGGACATTGCAGAACCTGCCAGCGATGAGATTATCGGACGCTTGGAAGCCGACAATTTGCTTAACGATGCCCGATTTGCGCAACTTTGGGTGGACAGTCGCACCACCTTTCGCCCAAAGAGCCAACAATTGTTGAAGGCTGAACTGCGTCAAAAAGGGCTGGATCCCGCCACCGCCGACTCTGCGGTGCAAGATGTAGATGATTCTGCTCTTGCACGAGCGCTTGCTCAAAAGAGACTTCCACGCCTTGCTGGTTTGCCGGAGCAAGAGCAACGCCAAAAACTCTCAGCATTTTTAGGGCGGCGTGGTTTTCGTTTTTCCATTATCCATTCCGTTTTGCGTCAAGTGTTGGGTGCATCTCCTGACCTAAACGGTGAGTTATACGAGGACATCGAATGAATCCGATTATTATTCCATTGGTATCTTTTCTGATTGCATTGGCAATCGGCATTTTGCTTGGCTATTTTATTGGCTACGACCGTCACCAACGGCAAACCGGTGAAACCAAAGAAAAATTGCTAATAGAACGCGAAAAACAAGAACGCGAAGCCGCCGAACTCAAACGGCGACTAGAAGAAGAGAATAAAAAGCAACTTCAAGAACAACGCAAGGAATTGGAAGGGGAGTACACCCGCCGTCAGGGGCGCTTGGAGAAGGAAGAAGAACGGCTGGAACGCCGCCGCTCTGAAATGGATGCACGCATTGAACGCTTGCAAACTACCGAGCAAAACCTAAACAAACGTGCCGCAAATTTAGAAAAACGCGCCACTGAAATCGGGGAATTGGAAGCACAAAAAATTACCGAGCTTGAAAAAGTTGCGGCTTTGCCACGCGAAGAAGCCAGAAAACAAATTTTGGAACAAGTGGAAAAGACCGCCCGCGAAGATATGGCACGTATCGTGCGTGAAGTGGAAGCCGAAGCCCGCGAAGAAGGCGAACAGCAAGCCCGCAAAATCATCGCCTTGGCAATGCAACGTATTGCCAGCGGCGAAGTGGCAGAATCTGCCATCTCAGTTGTGCCGATTCCCAATGACGAAATGAAGGGGCGCATTATCGGACGCGCCGGGCGCAATGTGCGTTCGTTGGAACAGGCAGTTGGGGTGGATATTATCGTGGACGACACACCCGAAGCCATCACCGTCTCATCCTTTGACCCAGTACGCCGTGAAGTTGCCCGCCGTGCCTTGCTAAAATTGATTCAGGATGGACGCATTCATCCGGCGCAAATCGAAAAAATTGCCAAAGAAGCCCGCAATGAAGTGGATGTGGCAATCAAGGAAGCGGGTGAGCGTGCGATGTATGAAGCGGGTGTGGTGGCTTTGCACCCCGAGCTCATTCGTTTATTGGGACGACTGGAATTCCGCACCTCCTATGGGCAAAACCAAAACCACCACGCTGTCGAAGCGGCACTTTTGGCAGGGGCTATTGCCGCCGAGCTAGGCGCGGATGTTGACCTAGCTAAAACCAGTGCGCTCTTGCACGACTTAGGCAAAGCAGTAGACCATGAAGTAGAAGGCACACACGCCGCCATCGGCGCAGAACTCGCCCGCCGCTACGGAATGCCGCCAAAGGTGGTTAATGCGATTGCCGCTCACCACCACGAAGTTGAGCAAGAAACGATTGAAGCAGTCATTGTCGAAGTTGCAGATGCCATTTCAGGCGCACGACCCGGCGCACGCCGTGAAAGTTTGGAGCAATACATCAAGCGCATTCGCACACTCGAAGATATTGGTCGTGCTTTCAAGGGCGTGGATGAAGTCTTTGCCTTGCAAGCTGGGCGTGAAGTGCGCCTAATTGTTCGCCCGGATAAATTAGATGACTATGCCAGCCAACAACTCGCCCGCGATGTTGCCAAGAAGATAGAAGAAAACATGCAATATCCCGGACAAGTAAAAGTGACCGTCATTCGAGAGATGCGTTCTGTCGAATATGCCAAATAGCTATTTTCGCTTTTTGCAGGGAAGGGTGTCAAGCCTGTCAATCAGACAGGCTTGACACTTGACAGGACGGTGATTGGTATGGCATGGCGCGTGTGTCTTTGGGCACATTCAACCCACGTCAAAATTGTCCCTTCTTTCCAAAGCGAAAAGCGCAGTTTCCACCTGTATCAAAAATAGACGGCGCAACCCAGCCGACTTTCAGTGCGCTTACAGTTTACTCCCCCAGTCGCCAAATTTTTCCTGTAAGATAGCCAAACTCGCCTGCCAAAGTTCTGCCTGAATGTTTGGGTCATAACTGAGTGGCGCGGATTTAACCGGCTTGCACTTGTCAAAGTATTTGCCGCTCACCCCTGCCACTTCGGCGGAACTTGCCAAATAAACCGATGTTTTTGCCCCAGTCTGTGGGCTTATGCTCATCCAACCGAACGCACGGAACAACCATTTACTTAGCCAGCTTTCATTATTTTGCCCAAAGCCTGTCCGTACAACACCCGGGTGCAGGCAATTCGCCGTGACAGGGGTTCCTGCTAGTTGGCGGGCAAGCTCATAGGTAAACAAGATATTCATCAACTTGCTGTCTGCGTATGCGCCAAAATTACGATAACGCCGAGTGTGCCACTGCAAATCATCGGGACGCCACTTACCCAGAAAGTGCGCACCCGAAGCCACGTTAACAATGCGGGCGCTCGGTGCGGCTTGCAGAAGTTTAAGTAAAAAGAGTGTGGTGGCAAAATAGCCCAGATGGTTCACGGCAAAGGTTTGCTCAAAGCCATCGGCACTTTCTTGCCGTTCATCATAAATTGCGCCAGCATTGTTAACCAAGACATCCAATGTCGAAAGTTTGGCTCGTACTGCTTGGGTAAAGGCGTAAATGCTATCCAGACTGGCAAAATCTGCCTGAAAGCACAAGACCTCCCCAGCCGGGGTTTGCGCCAACAATTCGGACCGAACCCCCTGTAATTTCCCTTCGTTTCGCCCAACAATCGCCACACGATAGCCTTGTGTTAGCAGAGCGCGAGCCGTTTCCTTGCCAATGCCATTGGTGGCTCCGGTAATGAGAGCAGTCAGTTTCATTAGGTTACTTCCCCAGCAAAACCAAGTGAAATTGTTGGTTTGCTTGCACAGCAGACAAGCTAAAAGGTAGGCTGTGATAGCCACCGTTTTGCCAGTCCGCAATTTGGTCACCATAGTTTGTATGATACGGGTGTCCAGATTGTCCAACTGTGTTGACATTTAACGTGTTATCCCACACGCCAACATCTACAATCAAGCGCATAGAAGGCAGAGCAGTGAGTGTGTAACTGGTGGAGCCGTCATCGTTTTCGGCAATGCGCCAGCCGGTTGCATTGACAATCGAAGAACCGCCACTCATGGGGAGTGGTCCGCGGTTAAAGATGGCTTCAATCGGCGCAATGCCGCTACTGCCCAACGTGGCATGGCGGAACAAAGCCGTGTGGAGTGTACCCCACTGCCATTTGGCACGCTCTGCCCCCATCAAATGTACTGCTTCCCGATAGGCTTCTTCAAATGATACGCGCAGAACATCGGCACGACTCTCGGTGGGAACAGTGGCAACATCATCCCACCAAGCGCTTTGCTCCTGCTGAATCAAATTGGCAAACCACACAAAGGTCGAGCGCTTGTTATCGGGACGAGCGCCCAGCGGTAACTCATCATAATAGGTGTTTTCAACGAGCTTTACCCAAAAGATATTGTATAGCGCCGCCATACTGCTTTCACTGGTTTGTTGGTAATCCCATGCCAGTAATTCGTCCAATGCGGCTTGCATTGCCGCATCGCTCAACTGCATCCCTTGCAGTGCGGGTACAATCTGCATTGCCATTAGGTTTTTACTATCCATGTGCATTTGCTGATAATAGGCAATATCAATTGGCGCGGGAGCAGTGCGGATGAGCTCATCAATGCGTTCAGCGCGGTAGCCGGGGTCCCAATCATTGGTGATGTGGTAGGGGTAATCGCCGCCCACTATCGCATTATTTGCGGCGACAATGTAACCCTGAGTAGGGTTGTACTGGCGGGGTAGCTCTTCATACGGGATGAAGCCTTGCCAATCGTAAGCCGGGTCATTGCCCGGCACCGGTTCTGCGCTGGCGCGATTGCCCTGGCGCAGTGGTATCAAGCCTGGTGTTTGGTAGCCAATGTTGCCATCAACATCGGCGTACAGAACATTTTGTGCTGGCGCGGAAAAATCTGCCAATGCGGTATGAAACTCATCAAAATTGCTAGCGCGGTTCAAACCCAAAATCGCCGCCACGACTCGTCCTGGCTGTAGGGCAGTCCATTGCATGGCAATCTCATAATGGGTGGATTGTCCAGCCACAAATTCACGGCTGGCTTTGCTAACAGCATGGATAATCGGACCGTGTTTGGTGTAGCGCACTGCTAAGCTGAGTGTAGTTGTATCGGTGGCAGGGTCATATGCGCCCGTATCTTGGTTATAATCTTCCGCTTTGGGTTCGATTTTGCCACGCACCACAATTGTTTCCGTGAGTGTTGTGGTGATGGGGGCGGCAGTCGGATTGTTGGGGTCAGTTTCTTCTAGGTATAAATCCACCACATCTGGGTCAACATTGGTAAAAGCCCATGCAATGCGTGAATTATGTCCGACTACCACGCCGGGAGTGCCCGGGAAGGTTACACCTGCGACATCATACGGACAAGCTTCTGATAAAGTGCGGCAATGTAAACCGGCTTCGTACCAAATGGCAGGCATTTGAATGCCCAAGTGCATATCATTGGCAAGTAAGGGTCGCCCACTCGCCGTCTTCTCGCCCCCGACTACCCAACTGTTGGAGCCAATGCTCATCCCATCTGCGGCTAATAGCTCGGTCAAATCTTGCGAAACGTTTACCAATGGGGTTAAATCACCTTGTGCTAGTGCTTCGGTGATGATGGTTGGGTGGTCAGTGGGATAATTGGGGAACACTTCGGCAGTCCTTTCTGCGCCGATTGCGGCAATCACATTGGCACGCAGAAGTTCCAAGTCCAGTTGCCCTTCGCCCAAGTCCCACGCCATAGCTTTGCCCCAGGTCAGTGTGTTTTCGATTGTCCACGGTTCCACTTCCCAAGTTACCCCTTGCACCCTGAGTAGCTCAAACTCCAGCCCCAAATGGTCGCCGTGACTGGCAATGTAGGCATTGACCCCATCGGCATAGGCTTGTAGCGCTGAACGTTCTGCGGGCGAGAGCAATTCTGCTTCTGCCTTTGCCACCCGGTTCCAGCCAAGTGTGCGGATAAAGCGGTCAGTGTTGAGTGTGGCAGAGCCAAAAATCTCACTTAAACGTCCGGCGCCAATCCGCCGCCAAAATTCCATTTGCCAGAAGCGGTCTTGTGCGTGGACATAGCCCTGGGCAAAAAACAAGTNNTCGAATCAAAGATGTGACATAGCCAGCGGCTGAGACGATGACAATCAGCAGGAGTAAAAGCAAAGATAGCAGGATGCGGCGGAGTAGTTTCATAGGAATTTGGGGGTATTCGGTGGGGGGTCAGATTCACATCTGTGTATATTCGACACAGGGTATATTCAGTACACGCGCCCAATATCGAGTTGCACTCTTTTCTTAAGGGAAAAAGTGCAATTTTCATCCGTGT
>DKKK01000004.1 GCA_002455215.1 Anaerolineales bacterium UBA6668
CACTTATTCCTTAGGCACTACCGAATTTTATTCAACAAGGTTTTGTACCCAGGTTATGTACCCGATTTAGGAGATTTATTTTATGAAAACGTTTATCCGTTGGGCGGTTATCGGAGTGGTTACCGGTATCATCGCATTTGCTGTATTTCAGTCCCTACAAACGCAAACAGCCAGTCATGCTCAAACCATTCCCGCTGTAGTGAGTGGAGACGTGCTTTCCGCACAGCCAGAACAGGTGCAATCGGTTGTCACAGAATCTGGCACTTCTGTCGAAGATTTAGTCAAAACCACACTGGAAAATCCTACAATGGACAATGGGGTTTCTTTGGCAAAAGAACTGCGCCAAAATTCCTTGAAGTTTTTGGAGCAAGCCAAAGGGCAGTGGTTATATACCCGTACCACCATCTACCAACCTTATCACGCCACCAATGACAAAAACCCTGTGCCAGCGCATTACCCGGACGGCACAGAAATACCTTATACCACCATTGTGGATGTGTGGAATCGGGTGAATGCTGAAGGCATTTGTGAACTTCAGGTTATCCGAGTAACGGATGAAAAGGGCAATGAATTGGGATTGTCTGTCGGTAGTCTGGCATCGAAACAGATGGTAAACCTGACTCTTGGCACTACCGATTCGTTTGGAGTCGTACCGATTGATTCTACAGCAAATGAATTTTTACAATCTGTATTTCGTTTTCAAAGCGATACAAGATCAGGCTTTGATTTCGCTACCGAACAAAATACAGAGTTTATCTTCACATTCTCTATTAAACTCGAACAGCCAATGTTATTTGAAGGTGTAGCCAATGCAATTCGTGGCACGATTGAATACACAGTAGATCCCGAAACTGGCTTTGTCAAACTACAACAAATAAAAGTTCTGGATTTGGAAGGCGAAACTTTTTCGAGAGCATGGACAGAATTGAATGAAATTTCGATTCTAACGAATTTTTCAATCGATTCATTACCAACTTCCGCCGCTGAATTTTTGAAAGGGATGGAGTAAACAATCATGAAAACACTCTTTAAATTGTTATTACCAGCTTTGGTATGTGTCTTATTACCCATCGGTATGGCGTTTGCTAGCTATACTACATACAGCTACTATTTTTCGGGAACGGGGCGAACGGTGAAATCAGTTCCTGGTATTTCGCAAGGTCCACAATCATGGACTGCCAGCCAATATCAGTATGTGGTTGGTGGGTATAATATCAACCGCCTTGGCTATACATCCTGGGGGGTTACGAAACTATGTTCAACCACTGGTCTAACTCTCCTATACAGTGGAGGCGGATATGTTCTTTACGGTGTGAACACTTTTAACACTGCTACTGGTTTTGCTCAACAAACCTGTCCGTCTGGAACACCGAAGTACATAAATAGTGCAAATAATGATATTTCTAGTGGTACTCAAACGAATACAAGTACATCTAAACACGAAGAATATCGGACGTATTAGTGTCTTTTCATGCAGTGTTCACTGGGGTTGGTTGCTGACCCCCAAGTGTTTTTTGATTTTTTAACCTGTGTCGAATAGAGAAGCTAAGTTGGAAGTGCTTGTCGGGTCTGGCTACGATTCGCCTGCCAAGTGCTGATGGTGAAAATCAGCAGTGCCACCCAAATCATGCCAAAGCCAATGGCACTGCTGGCAGAAAAGGGTTCTTTGAAGAGCAAGACGGCACTCAAAAACTGTAGGGTTGGGTTGATGTAGAGCAGGATGCCCATGGTGGTTAGGGGCAAACGGCGCATTGCCGCCGCATATAGCAAGAGCGGCACAGCCGTGACAATGCCTGCACTCATCAGCAATAGCTTGCCCCCCAAACTGGCAGAACCAAAAGCCCCCACTCCTTGCCACTCGACAAATCCCAAATACAACAACGCCGGGAAAAATTGAAAAAGCGTTTCGATGGTTAAGCCACGCAAAGAATCGAGCGGGGCGATTTTGCGCACAAAGCCATAAGTGCCAAATGACCCGGCAAGGGCAAGGGCAACCCACGGGAATTGCCCGTAGGCGATGGCGCGATAGCTGACCCCTAGCACACACAGCCCAATTGCCAGCCATTGCCAGCGCGTGAGCTTTTCGCGCAACACCACATAGCCCAAAAATACGTTGACCAGCGGGTTGATGAAATAGCCCAAGCTACTTTCCACCACATAGCCGCGATTGATTGCCACAATAAACACCAGCCAGTTGACTGAAAGTAAGAGCGCACTGACCAGATATACGCCCAATACACGCGGCGAACGCAAGGCTTGGCTAAGCCAGCCCAGTTTGGTGGTGAAGAGCTGAAGCACTAGCAAAAAAACGGCAGACCAAACCATGCGGTGCGTTAAGGTTTGCAAGGGTGGAACCGTTTTGAGTAATTTGAAATAAATGGGGAAACAGCCCCAAATGAGATAGGAAGCTAAAGCCAGCCAATAACCTTTGCGCATGAGAAAAAATGGGGATGTACCCGGCGGGGGATGGGGCTACGCCCGATTCGACACAGGTGATATTCGGCGTGTGTGCCAAATATCACCTGTGTGCGGGTAAAGTGCATTTGTGACGGGTATCGCCTACCGCACTTCGTTGGGTTAATCGTCGTTTTCGTCTTCTTTGCTCCGAAAACTCAAGCGGATGGGCGTACCCAAAAAGCCAAACGTTTCGCGTAGGCGATTTTCCAGAAAACGCGAATAGGAGAAATGCACCAATTCGCGGTCGTTGACATGGAACAAAAAGACCGGCGGTGCCACACGCACTTGGCTGGCGTAGCGGATTTTTAGGCGGCGCGAACCAGCGGCGGGCGGCGGGTGCAGTTCCATAGCTTCCCGAAGCACTTTGTTTAGGGTGGAAGTGGCTACGCGTTTAAAGCGTTCGTTATACACATCTAGGGCAGTCGCCAGCACTTGCCCGGTGCGTTGCCCGGTTTTGGCACTAATAAACAACACGGGCGCATATTTAACAAACTGGAAAGCCTGTGCCAACTTTTCTTTGTAGCTTTCCATGGTGGTGTTGTCTTTTTCAATCGCATCCCACTTATTCACCACCACCACCACACTTTTCCACTGTTCCAGAATAAAGCCCGCCACATGGGCATCTTGCGCGGTGAAAGGTTCGGTGGCATCAATCAGAAGGAGGGCTACATCACAGCGGGCAAGTGCTTCGTGGGAGCGCAAAACGCTGTATTTTTCCACACCCGGGTCAATGTGTCCGCGCCGCCGAATGCCCGCAGTGTCTATCAGGGTGATGGAAGTGCCTTCATAGGTTAGGTAAGTATCCACAGCATCCCGCGTAGTGCCGGCGATGGGCGAAACGATAGCCCGTTCTTCGCCGAGCAAACGATTGAGCAAGCTACTTTTCCCCACATTGGGTCGTCCGACAATGGCAATTTTGACCCGTTCTTCTTCTTCGTCTGTTGGTTCAACCGTTTTGGGCAGGGCATTCACCACGGCATCCAGCAAATCGCCGGTGCCGGTGCCGTGCAGTGCTGAAACGGCAATCGGTTCGCCAATGCCTAGCTCATAAAAATCGTAGAAAGAACTGTCAATGATCGAAAGGCTATCGCCCTTGTTGACGGCTAACACAATGGGGGGCTTGCGCACGCCGCCTTCGGTGCGCTGTTTGCGGCGGAGCAGTTCGGCAACTTCGCGGTCTGCTTCGGTCAAGCCGTCTTGCAGGGAGCATAAAAACACAATCACATCGGCGGTTTCAATGGCAATTTCGGTTTGGGCGCGAATTTCAGGGACAAAGCGTGCCGAATCAATTGCCACCGGCGCACGTTCCTGTGCCAGCTTTTCATCTTCCAAGCCACCGGTATCCACCAAGTCAAAGGTGGTGCCATTCCACTCGCCTTCGGCGATGATGCGGTCGCGAGTCGTGCCGGGCGTTTCATCTACAACGGCAAGGCGTTCTCCTACAATGCGGTTAAAGAGAGTCGATTTGCCAACGTTGGGTCGCCCCACCAATGCCACCAAAGATTTTCGCATGAGTATTACAGTCCGATTTAGGTATAGATTAAAAGGCGCAAACGCCCTGCCCGATTGGGCAGGGGCGTGCGATATTATATAGTGTTTGGGGAAACTTAGTCAGGAATGACTGCCACACACTCAATTTCTAACAGCGCGTTCATTGGCAATTTAGAAACTTCGACTGTACTACGGGCAGGGGCATTGGGTGAAAAATATTCGCCGTACACCGCATTCATGCGGGCAAAATTGCCAAAATCTGAAAGGAACACCGTGGTTTTGAGAACATGTGCTAAGTCGGTGCCAGCGGCGTGCAAGATAGCACGCAAATTTTGGCACACTTGGTGGGTTTGCTCTTCAATGGTTTCGGCTGTGATTTTGCCCAAAGCCGGCACAATCGGAATTTGTCCAGCAGTGAAAACCAGGTTGCCAATGCGGGTAGCTTGCGAATATGGACCAATGGCGGCGGGGGCGTGGGGGGTGGAGATAATGGTTTTGGACATGAGAAACTGTTGATTAGTAAAAATTGAGTGTAACCGCCCATCGCGTTTGTTGGGTGGCTACACTGTCAATTATCTACTGATTTTGAAAAAATGCCAACCTGACTTTGCCACGTTATTGCGTGTTTTGCTGAAAACCCAACATCAAATCTTCATATAGAATCTGCGCCAAAGGCACTGGATTGGCACTGAGAATGGTCTTGGGCTTTTCCATGTCTCCAGTAATTGAGACCAAAATCAAAAAGCCTTTGGCTTGCACATACACCGTGTCTTCACGTGAAATAAAATCTACATCTATAATAGGATCAGGGGATGGTACTTCATAAATCTGATACGGCTCATAGCCCGCATCCCAGTTAATTTGCTCATAATAGATAGTGTCCTTGCGTAAAAACATCTGCCTTTCGCCAATTGGCTTGATGGGAATTTGATAAACAAAATAACTACCACCCAAACCCATTTCCGCGTACATGTTTGCATAGGTGGCATTAATGGCTTGAATTTCTTCAGGAGTACGGTTTGCATCCAATTGAAAAGCGTCTGCTCCACGCACATCTAGTAGAAAAACTTGTAACCATTCACTTTGTAGTTCATTGAAATACGTTTGCGCATAAACAACAGGCGCACTAAAATCAAACTCGACTTGCTCAATATCGCTTGTAAAATATCCCATCACCTCGTAGCCAGCGGGCAACTGGGCGGGTTGTAGCCCAAAGTGGGTCAGGTTTGGGTTGGTGGCTGGGTCACCTGCTAAACCTGGCTTCTGCGGCTGTTGGGTGGCAAGTATGAGTAGGTAATAGTCTGCGGGTACGTTAGGCGATTCCAAGCCGTTTAATTCCATAATTTGCTCAACGGTTGTGCCAAATTTTTCAGCAATTTCTTCTAGTGTTTCCCCACTTTTTACTTGATAATACACTTCAAAAGGTTCAATGCTGGTCGCATCTGTCGGTTCGGCAGTAACAGTGGAAACCGCTGTGCTAGCCATAGTGCTCCCTGCGCTGGGCACAACCAAAACCTGCCCAATGCGGATGATGTCGCTCTTGAGAGCGTTAAGCTCGATCAATTCACTCGCACTCGTATTAAATTTTTTGGCGATTTTAGTTAGGTTATCACCCGCAAGCACGGTGTAGCAATCGGTAGTGGCGGTTGGCGTACAGCCTTCGGCAAAAACAAAGGACAGCGGGATTAGAGTAAAACATAACAGAAGCAACCCTCCCACAAGTATGGAAAAACGTTTCATAGTCATCTCCTATAGAATATTGGCGTGTTTTACGTGATTTGATAAGAAAAAATCTTACACGCTAAGTATAACGCGAAATTGGCTAAAATCAAGCCGTTGACAACATTCTTGCTTGTATTTGACCGACTTTCTCACAAGGGAAAAAGGACAGTTTCTATCCGTGTCGAACATAACTCTCTTACTCGCCAAAACTCAGTTTGTATGTATGCCAACACAAACTTTTCTATAAATCCAAAACCACTTGTATCACATCACCCGATGCTTGGTCTAAAAGGGCATAGGCGGAACTTGCTTGGGAAATTGGCAAGGTATGGCTAATCAACTGGGCGGGTTGTTGCTTTATGATCTGTTGCCAAGCAATGTCAAAACGGCGGGCTTTGCTCCAGCGCCCGCTGAGCACGGGGGCAATGGTGCTGACTTGACTGCTAATGAGTTGGATACGGTTGCGGTGAAAATGCCCGCCCAATGCGATGGGGGCAACCTTATTGCCATACCAACTTCCCACCACCACGCGCCCACCAAATCCACAAGCGTCAATGGCATTTTCGAGCGCGGCAGGGTTGCCCGTCAATTCGAATACCAAATCATACTCACCCTTCGTAATTTGGGTTTGGGTGTTTTGTTTTGTGAAGAGACGCGCCACTTCACAGCGTTGAGCGCTACTGTCAATCCCTGCACACTCGGCTAAAGGGAATTGCCCCAACAAGCCGAGTACCAACTGTCCAACCACGCCCAGTCCTAGCACTAGCACTCGTTCACCTAACAGGGGCGCACCATCTTGCACCAGATTGACGGCAGTTTCCATATTGGGTAGAAAAACGGCATTGCGGGTGCTGATTTCGGCTGGAATTACCTGCCAATCGGTGGGAGCGCCCCAAAAGCCGGTGTGGTGGGGTTGGAAGGAGAAAACACGCTCGCCATCTGGCAAAACCCCTACCCACGAATATCCGTATTTCAATGGATAACTCAAATCGCCTGCTAAAGCGGCAATGGAACTGTCGGCGGATAGGTTTTGTGGGGCTTGCCCACGGTAGATGAGTAGCTCGGTTCCGGCGCTAATGGCGCTACACAAGCCTTGCACCCAAACTTGCTCTGGCTGGCTGGCTTGTACATACTCCGTTTGTAGCGCCACTTGCTTTGGGGCAGTAAACCAAACGGCTGAGCGGGAGGCAATTGCGCCTAAAGTATGGTTACCCATAAAATGACGCCTGCTGTGACGAGACCCGCTACGATACAGGTATATAGTACCACTCGTTCAAATTGTACCAATTCATTATCGCGTACGTGTTCGGTCATGTACTCACTCAATCGGTGAAGCCAGTGGTTTGGCAGATAGACTGCCAAAGGCAGAATTGCACACCAGATTAAATAAAGTACACTCACGCCAATCAGTTGCAATTCTTCAGCTATGGGTAAATTGTTGGAAATAGCACCTAAAATCGAAATCATGCCAAATGAAACCAAGGTAGTCCAGATCAGCGCGAGCAAAGCCTTGACATAGCGAATGACCAAGCGCCGCAAAAGCAGGGCGTGGCGCGCCATGGAAATTTCCATCCGCGCAACTTCTTCAATGAGTGGGCGGTCTAATAAAGCGGCTAAGCCTAGTGCAGTGTTTAAATCATCTATCTCTTCTTTTTGCTGGGGTGTGATATCATCAAAAACGCCAATACTGTTTAGTTTTTCATCATGGCGTGTTTTGGGGATAATGGATTTGCCATATACTTCGCGTACTTTGGCAAAATACGCCTTGTTTTGGGCATTAATCGGGCTGGCAAACAGGCGTAAACTGGAACCATACTCGCGCCGCATAATTTCGTCTTTGACGGCAACGGGCACTTCATCGGTGGAAAGCGCAATGGCGGCTAATGAAAAGCGCGGGTGAAACAGATTGGTGGGAAAACCGGGACGATAAACGGTGAAATAAAAATATACCAAGTCTTTGATAAGGCTCCACAAGGCGTAGATAGGAATTGCCATGGATATCGCAAATGGCACAAGCAAGAGCAATGCCGGACCCAATAAGTTACCATGTGCAAAACCAATCAACACGTTGGCTAATTCGCGGACGGCATCCTTAAACATCACTGGGAATAAAAACAACAACCCTGCTCCATTAAGAAAGATACCAGCAACGCGGTGCATGGTGGAAAGGCGAACTTCTGAACGCTGTAGGTAAGCACGCATTGCCGCTTTGGCTTCGGGCGTGATAGGTTCTATGGTGGGTGTTGAGTCAGTCATGTTAAAGAATTGTGAATTTTGCCGAATATTGGTTGACAGTGACATCTTTCAATGCTATAAATAATTCATTGATTTGATGATTGATTTGCTACAATCATACTTTGCAGGTGAATCATTCGTCAAGGCGTTGAAACGCACAAATTGAATAGCTATCTTTTTCCACAAGGAGGTGGTGTCAATGAACTCTGACCGTAGTATCTATGTCGTGGCACACCTCCTGAATAACAGGTAAAACTGTGCCACGACAACAAAAAGCCACCCATTGGGTGGCTTTTTGTTTAACTTGGTCTGATTAGCCTGCTTGAACAGGCGCAGGTTTTGCCCATTCAAGCGCATATTCGTAGCTGTCCGTGAGTGCTCGCAGGCTGGCTTCAATAATGTTTGCGCCTGCCCCCACCGTGGTCCAGCGTTCGTGCCCATTACTGCTATCAATTAGCACGCGGGTGATGGCGGCGGTGCCCTTTGCGCCGTCCAAAATACGCACCTTGAAATCGGTTAGTGTAACACTTTCCAGCTTGGGGTAAATGGGGAGTAACGCTTTGCGCAGGGCTTTGTCGAGGGCGTTGACCGGTCCGCTATAGCCTTCGCCCACGGTTAGGTATTCTTCGCCGGCAATGCTAACCTTCACTACCCCCCGCGAAAGGGAGCCATCCCGCCGTTGTTCAACCAGCGCAAAAAAATCTAGCAGGGTGAAGGGTGCTACATAGCCCGCTTGGTGGCGCTTAATCATCAACATTACGCTGGCTTCTGCCGCTTCAAAGGTGAAGCCCCTGGCTTCTAGCACTTTGATTTCTTCCAGCACGGGCTCTACCAGGCGTGGATTATCTACCTTTAGCCCAAATTCTTCTGCTTTGCTGAGCAAATTGCCCCGCCCGGAAAGTTCACTCACTACCGTGCGCGATTCGTTGCCGACCCGTTCCGGCTCGATGTGTTGGTAGCTGAGCGGGTTACGGCGCATGGCGGCAACGTGAATGCCCCCCTTGTGTGCAAAGGCACTCTTGCCCACATAGGGTTGGTGTTCGTTTGGGGAAAGATTGGCGACTTCGGCGACATAGTTGGCGACTTCAGAAAGATGTTGCAGGTGCCCGCTTGGCAGGCAGGAAAGACCGAGCTTAAGTTCCAAATCTGGAATAATGCTACACAAGTTGGCATTGCCGGTACGTTCCCCATAACCGTTGATACAGCCTTGCACGTGAATTGCCCCTTCGCGGATTGCCGCCAGCGAGTTGGCAACCGCGCACTCGCCGTCATTGTGGGTGTGAATCCCAATTTTGGCTGTGGGCAATATCTGGCGCACTTCATTAACAATGCGGGCAACTTCCCACGGCATACTGCCACCGTTGGTGTCGCACAGTACCAGCATTTCGGCACCCCCTTTCATTGCGGCACTTAGGGTGTCCAAGGCGTATTCGGGGTCGGCTTTGTAGCCGTCAAAGAAGTGTTCGGCATCGTAAATCACTTCCTTGCCGTGTGCTTTTAGGTGTGCTAGGCTGTCTTCAATCAAGCGCAGGTTTTCTTCCAATGTGGTTTGAATGACATCGGTGACGTGCAAGGTCCAAGTTTTGCCAACCACAGTGCAAACTGGCGTGTTGGCGGCAAGCAATGCCTGGATATTGGCATCTTCGGCAGGCGTAATGCCCTTGCGGCGCGTACTGCCAAAGGCGGTAATTTTTGCATGTTTCCAAGTCATGTGTTGGGCGCGTTCAAAAAATTCCGCATCTTTGGGGTTTGAGCCGGGCCAGCCGCCTTCAATGTAGGCAACGCCCAACTCGTCGAGTCGCTGGGCTATGCGGAGTTTGTCATCGCAAGAAAGAGAAATGCCTTCCATTTGCGTGCCATCGCGCAATGTGGTGTCGTAGATTTGAATGTGAGTCATGAATGACAAAGAAAAAAATAATTACTATAATTAAGTCAATCCAGTATTCTGGAGGTGGAAGGCAAGCCTTCGATACCCTGAAAAGGGTATTTTTATTTAAGGAAGAATTTTCCCCAAAAGCCACCTGTCTGCCCTAAAGATTGCGTGATTTTATACAAAAGCCAACTCCGGTAAAGATGTCTTCATAATTAAACACCTCTACCGGATAGAAGAACTTTCCTTTTCTAGTGTGCCATTTCAAACGCGGCAATTTTGGCTTCGTGGGATTGGATATAGCCGAGTTGGTCCACGCCATTGAGCAAGCAAATTTTGGCAAACGGGTCAATGCCAAAGCTGTGTTGGCTTCCATCGGGCAGGGTAAAGCTTTGGCTGGCTAGGTCAATATGAACCGTTGCAGATGGGGCTTCTTCGGTCAATGCCAGCAAGCTTTCTTGCACTGCTGGGCTCACTTCAATTGGGAGTAAGCCATTCTTTAGTGCGTTGCCTTTGAAAATATCGGCAAAGCTGGTGGAGAAAATGGCGCGAATGCCCCAACTGGTGAGCGACCAGGGGGCGTGTTCACGGCTACTGCCACAGCCAAAGTTATCGCCAGCAACTAGGATATTGCTTCCCTGGTGCTGGGGCATATTCAGGACGAAGTCGGCTTTGGGAGTGCCATCGGCATTGTAGCGCCAATCGAAAAATAAATTTGCGGCTAAACCGTTCTTGTCGGTAATCTTCATAAACCGTGCCGGAATAATTTGGTCGGTATCCACATCATTGTTCGGCAGTGGAATCAGCTTGGAAGTGAGTGTAGTGAACTGAGACATGATTTATCCTATAAGCGTGCGCACATCGGTAACCACGCCATTGATGGCAGTGGCGGCGGCGGTTAGCGGAGATGCCAAGAAGGTGCGTCCGCCCTTGCCCTGTCGTCCTTCAAAGTTGCGGTTGCTGGTGCTAACAGCGTATTGCCCGGGTTGCAGTTGGTCGCCGTTCATGGCAATGCACATAGAACAGCCAGCTTCGCGCCATTCTGCCCCAGCAGATTTGAAAATTTCGTCCAAGCCTTCGCTCTCGGCTTGTTTTTTCACTTCTTGCGAACCGGGCACCACCAACAAGCGCGTTCCTTCTGCCACTGTGCGCCCCTTCATCAAGCCAGCCGCCAAGCGCAGGTCACTAATGCGGCTGTTGGTGCAACTGCCCAAAAAGACCACATCCACCTTCTTGCCCAGCAAAGCTTCGCCGGGTTGTAAGCCCATATAGCGCAGGGCTTTGTCTAGGGCAGATTTTGCCAATGGGTCGGTCAAGGTATCTGGGTCAGGAACACGGTCGGTGATTTTCATGCCCATGCCGGGGTTGGTTCCGAAAGTAATCATCGGTGCCAGGCTGTTGGCATCAATGGTGATGCTTTTGTCAAAAGTTGCCCCATCATCGGTGGGCAGGGTGCGCCATTCGGCTACGGCTTTGTCCCATGCCGCCCCTTGTGGCGCGTAGGGTTTGCCCGCCAGGTATTCAAAGGTCTTGTCATCGGGGGCAATCAAGCCAGCCCGTGCGCCGCCTTCAATGCTCATGTTGCAGATGGTCATGCGGGCTTCCATGCTCAGGTTGCGAATCGCTTCGCCACGATATTCAAAGACATGCCCGGTGCCACCTCCCACCCCAATGCGAGCAATCAACGCCAAAATGATATCTTTGGAGCTAACACCCGCCGGGAGCGTGCCGTTTACCAGCACTTCGTAAGTCTTTGGCTTATATTGGAGCAAACATTGGGTCGCAAGCACATGCTCCACTTCGCTGGTGCCAATGCCAAAAGCCAATGCCCCAAACGCGCCGTGTGTGCTGGTGTGGCTATCGCCACAGACAATGGTCATGCCGGGTTGGGTGAAGCCGAGTTCGGGTCCAATCACATGCACAATGCCACGGTTGGGTGAGTCCATGCCATACAGGCGAATGCCAAATTCGTTGGCATTGGTTGCCATTTGGTCGAGTTGCGCCATTGCCAGGCTGTCGAACACTTTCAACTCACTCAGCGGCACAGTGGGAATGGAGTGATCCATTGTGGCAACGGTGCGTTCTGGGCGGCGAACTTTCAGCCCACGTTGGCGCAAACCGGTAAAGGCTTGCGGGCTGGTGACTTCGTGAACCAAGTGCAAATCAATGTAGATGATGGCGGGACTGTTGGCATCTTGATGCACAACATGCTTGTCCCAGATTTTTTGGAAGATTGTTTTGGGAGTCATGGAGTATCCTGAAATGATTTTGGTACTATTTTAAAAAAATCAATGAAAGAACTTCTAAAAACGATTAAATAAAGTTTGTCTACCCTTTCCGGTAAACAATACGATAGCGACTGAGATGAATGCGCGTTTCCGTCCGTGTCGAATACAAAAAATTTAGACGAGTGATTATTGCACCCCAGCCTTCATGCCAAGTGCTTCCAGTGCCTTATTGAGTGCGCTAACATAGGCGCGAGCACTGGCAACCACAATATCCGTGTGGGCGGCGTGCCCATTAAAGGTGCGGGCACTTTGCTCGCTGGTTTGTGGGCTAAGCACTGGGTTCATGCCGTTTGTGCTAGGGTCAACGGCAATGCGCACGGTCACTTCGCCAAGCGCATCAATGCCGTCTGTCACGGCATTAACTTTGTACTCTTGCAGGTTGTTTGGCAAATTCACCACACTGTCAATTGATTTATAAATGGCATCTACCGGACCCGTACCAATTGCCGCGCTGACTACCACGCTACCATCCGGCTTACGGATGCGAGCGGTAGCCACAGGCATGCCCAATGTGCCGCACACCACTTGCAAATCTACCAATTGATAGATTTCCTGCGGCTGTTGCAAATTATCATTCACCAACGCCAATAAATCTGTGTCTGTGACGGTTTTCTTTTTATCTGCCAAACGCTTAAAACGTTCAAATACTTTTTGTAAATTTTCGTCATTCAGCAGGTAGCCTAAATCTTGCAGGCGGGCACGGAGCGCATGACGCCCACTGTGTTTGCCCAGCACCAGGTTGCTTTGCGTCCAACCGACACTTTCCGGGCGCATAATTTCATACGTTTCGGCATTTTTTAGCATCCCATCTTGATGGATACCCGCTTCGTGGGCAAAGGCATTTACACCCACAATTGCTTTATTGGGCTGAACAACCATGCCGGTATATTGGCTAACCATTTTGCTGGAACGCACAATTTGGGGGGTGTCAATGCCATGTTCTAAGTTGAAGATGGGCTTACGGGTGCTGATTGCCATTGCCACTTCTTCCAGGCTGGTGTTGCCGGCACGTTCCCCAATGCCGTTTACCGTCACTTCCACCTGGCGTGCGCCCGCTTGCACACCCGCCAAAGTGTTGGCAGTTGCCATCCCCAAATCGTTGTGGCAATGAGTGGAGACGGTGACCCCTTCAATGCCGGGTACATTCTTGATAATGCCAGCAATCAACGCTCCAAATTCGGTGGGAGTAGTGTAGCCAACCGTATCCGGGATGTTTAGGGTGGTTGCGCCGGCTTTAATCACTTCACCCAAGATGACATACAAAAACGCGGGGTCAGAGCGTCCGGCATCTTCGGGGCTAAATTCAATATCTTCACACAGGCTTTTGGCATAGCGCACCATATTCACCGCCCGTTCCACCACTTCTTCGGGGTCCAGGCGCAATTTATACTTCATGTGAATTTCAGAAGTGGCTAAGAAGGTGTGAATGCGTGGGTGGTCGGCATCTTTTACCCCTTCCCAAGCCTTGTCTATGTCGTTTTTGTTGGCGCGTGCCAAACCGCAGATCACCGGCACCTTGAGGGGTTCTCCTGCCCAAGCGTGCAGGTTTTTGGCTTGTCCCACTTGTTGTGCGAGCAGTTGCACCGCATACAAATCATCTGGCGAAGCGGCAGGAAAGCCGGCTTCAATGATGTCAACCCCCAAGCGGGCAAGTTGCCGCCCGATTTCCACTTTTTCTTTGCTGGTCAGCGTGGCACCGGGGGATTGCTCACCATCGCGCAGGGTGGTGTCGAAGAATTTGACGTAGTTAGACATGATCTTTGGGAAGGAAATTAGGCTACGGGGCTTGACAGGCAAACCCCGTAGCGGGAATGGGCAATGTTATTCGCCTGGCTTAATGGTGACCGGGTGCAAGAATGGCATCATGCTCCGCAGTTCAGCACCCACTTTTTCAATGGGGTGTTCTTGCTCTTCGCGGCGCACTTTGTTGAACCACGGGCGCCCCTGCTTGTTTTCTTCAATCCAAGCATTGGCATAGGTGCCATCTTGAATGTCAGACAAAATTTTGGACATTGCACCCATCGTTTCTTCGGTGATGACTTTAGGTCCAGCCCAATAGTCGCCATGTTCGGCGGTGTCCGAGACGCTGTAGCGCATGTAGCTCAGCCCACCACGATAGAACAAGTCCACAATGAGCTTTAGTTCGTGCATACATTCAAAGTATGCCACTTCTGGTTGATAACCGGCTTTTACCAAAGTTTCAAAACCCGCCTTGACCAAAGCACTGACGCCGCCGCACAACACGGCTTGTTCGCCAAACAGGTCGGTTTCGGTTTCTTCAGAGAAAGTCGTCTTGAGAGCACCCGCACGGGTGACGCCAATGCCCCAAGCATAGGATAAGGTGACGTCCCAAGCCTGCCCTGTGGCATCTTGGTGAACAGCAACCAAGCCGGGGGTGCAACCGCCTTCTTGGAAGGTTTCACGCACGCGGTGTCCGGGCGACTTGGGCGCACACAAAGCGACATCCACAAAATCTGGTGGGACAATGGTGCCAAAGCGAATATTGAAGCCGTGCCCAAACATCAGCATTTTGCCGGGTTTTAGGTGTGGTTCCACATGGTCGTGGTAAATTTGGGGGGTGGGGACATCCGGGGCGAGAATCATAATCACATCTGCCCATTCTGCCGCATCTGCCACCGACCACACCCGCAAGCCTTGCGCTTCGGCTTTGGCTTTGCTCTTGCTTCCTTCGTGCAAGCCGACAACAACATCTACGCCGTTGTCACGTAAGTTGAGCGAGTGGGCGTGTCCCTGCGAGCCGTAGCCAATAATAGCCACCTTTTTGCTCTTAATAATTTCGGGATTTGCGTCTTTGTCATAAAAAATTGTAGCCATGAGAATTCCTTGTTAAAAGTGTTGAAAAAAATTGACTTTTGAATGATTGTGCAGTGCTGTTCTCACTCCCAAATGCCCGTGCGAATTTACACAAAACGCTTCTATTTTAACCTATTTTTCAGCTATTGTTGCTCTTCTAGTGCCGCCAAACCTTCAGAAACTGGTTCGGAGCCGCGCAACATCCCCACCACACCGGTTCTTTGCATTTCTAGTATGCGGTAGGGTTCTAACATGCGAATAAAGCGCTCGACTGTGTCTTCATAACCCACAATTTCTAGGATGAGCGAACTGGGTGCGGCATCCACAATTTCGGCTTGCTTAAATATGCTGGCAATTTGAATGATTTCACTGCGAACTTGCGGGTTGCTGGTATCTATCTTCACCAATGCCAACGCGCGTTTGACCGATTTTCGGTTGGTTAGGTCATCCACGTGCAAAACATCAACCAATTTGTATAAATTAGCGGCGATTTGGTGGGCAATATCTTCGGTTGCGGCTTCTACTTCAATGGTCATGCGCGAGATGCCGGGCAAGTGGGCAGGACCAACTGCCAGCGACTCAATGTTGTAGGCACGCCGGCGGAAGAGGGACGAGACGCGGTTGAGTACACCGGGTTTGTTTTCTACATATGCGACAAATGTGTGAATCATGGGAACACCTATTGAAAAGGATTAATCTTCTGCTGTCTCGACAATGGGGTTTGCCATTGGGCGGCGAATCATGTTGTGTAGGTCAGCCCCGGCGGGAACCATCGGGTAAACACTATCTTCTTGCTCCACGCGGAAGTCAATCACCACGCTTTGTGGCTGTGCCTGCGCCCAAGCCACAGCATCCTGCATTTCAGAGCGTTTGGTCACCCGCAAACCGGGCAAGCCGTGCGCATCTGCCAGCTTGACAAAGTCGGGACTGCGCATGGGGGTGGCAGAATAGTTTTTATCGTAGAACATTTCTTGCCATTGGCGCACCATGCCCAGAAAACCATTGTTAATGATGGCAACATTGACCTTAATTCCTTCTTGGGCGATGGTGGAAAGTTCGCAAGCCGTCATTTGAAAGCCGCCATCTCCGGCAATTGCCCACACTTCATCTTGTGGCCTGCCAAATTTTGCGCCAATGGCGGCTGGCAAGGCAAACCCCATCGTGCCCAGCCCACCCGAAGTGATTAAGCCGCGCAGATAGTCGTGCTTGTAATACTGGGCCTCCCACATTTGGTGTTGCCCCACATCTGTCACCACCACCGACTTGCCGTGCGTGTAGCGCCACAAATCGTTAATGACGTGTGCGGCATACAAATGCCCATTGTCGGGTAGGCTTTGAATGTCGCGCACTGCCGAACTGCCCTTCATTTCGTCAATATGTTCGATCCACTCGCCATGATCCCCAGCACTGACTTGAGCGGTAAGCACTTCCAACACTTCACGCAAGTCACCCACAATGCCCACATCCACCTTCACATTCTTGTTGATTTCTGAGGGGTCAATTTCAATGTGGATTTTTCGAGCCTTAGTGGCGTAGGTTTTTAGGTTGCCAGTCACACGGTCATCGAAGCGCATACCAAACGCCAGGAGCAAGTCGGCTTCTTGAATGGCTTGGTTGACCCAGGCTTCGCCGTGCATGCCCATCATGCCCAAGTTGAGCGGGTGGCTAGCAGGGAAAGCACCCAAGCCCAGCAAGGTCATGGCAACCGGTGTGTTGGTGAACTCTACAAATTGTTGCAAAATTTTGGATGCGCCCGAGCGAATCACCCCGTGCCCAGCCAAAATGAGTGGACGCTCGGCTTTTTCAATTAATTCCAGTGCTCTTTGCAATTCAACTTTGTCTATTTTGTAGCTCGGGCGATACCCAGATAAACGAATCGGGCGGTCGTCGTATTCATATTCAATTTCTGCGGCTTGTGCATCTTTGGTGATATCCACCAGCACCGGACCCGGACGCCCACTTTGGGCAATGTAAAAGGCTTTACGCAAGGTGGGCATAATCTCTTGCGCTTTGGTGACCAAAAAATTATGCTTCGTGACGGGTAGCGTGATACCGGTCACGTCTGTTTCTTGGAAGGCGTCGCTCCCAATTAAGTGAGAATTTACTTGACCGGTGACCGCCACCATTGGCACCGAATCCATCATAGCAGTTGCCAAACCGGTCACCAAATTGGTTGCGCCGGGACCCGAAGTGGCAAAGGCTACCCCAACCTTGCCGGTGGCACGGCTAAAACCATCCGCCATGTGTGCCGCACCTTGTTCATGTCGCACCAACACATGGTGGATTCGGTGACGGTGTAAGGCATCGTAGGAAGGCAAGGTTGCCCCACCCGGATAGCCAAACACCACTTCAACTCCTTGCCGGATGAGCACATCCCACAACACGTCAGCGCCTTTTACTTTTTTTGCCATTTTATAAAATCTCCTTGAAAGATAAAAAAAAAGCCGTCCCTTTTTGGCACGGGGCGGCTTTTTCAATGTTTTGGTAAGTGATTTCAGCGATGTTGTTGGTTTGCTTGAAGTGTTACCATCCCGTGCGCAAAGATTGGCTTTGTAATTACAAGTACTACAAGCCCTACGAGCGCAAGGGAAATCAAAGCAAATGGCGACATCATTAGAACATAGTTTAACCGAAGTGGGTGTAGTTTTGTTAGTCAATCTGCACAATTAATAACCGTTCCGTATTGTGCAATGCTCCCATGCGGGTTTGCCGGAGGCACAAACGCTGTTGCGGAATTGCCTGCGTCTTTTCAGCCTTTCAGCAAAGTTCACATTATTTCGCAAATGGCATATAATCACTATACTGAGCACGGATTCTATTTGGCATATATGCTAAATAGAATCCGAGTCGAATATAAGCGTTTTTCCCTTAAGTAAAAACGCGATTTTGCTCGTGCTGAGCATCGCGTAAAGTTGGCACGCGCAAACATAAAGCAATTTTTCTTCCTTTTCTTCAGTGCTATGAGCGACACAGTTTCCACCGGACATTTACCCATTCGCATCTTTCAATATAGTACAATCGGGCTAGCCATTGCAGGCGTGGCGTTGCTGATTGCCGCCGCTCAACGGGTGGGCATCCCCCAAGTAGAAAATATTGCTGATATTGGCATCACCATGAATATGGCGTATATTCGTGTGGCAGGCGAAGTGGTTTCTAATCCACGCTATGACCCGGAAACGCAATATTTATCATTCACAATTGCCGATGAGAGCGGTGAAATGGTGGTAACCAGCTACAAAACCGAGACGGAAACGCTCATTGCACAGGGCAAAATGCCCCAACTGGGTGACCAAGTGGTATTGGAAGGAAATGTACGGCTTCGGGAAGAAAGCGCTTCCTTGAGCTTGCAATCTGCCGAGCATAGCGTCATCACCCATCAGCCCAGTACCCCAAGCCAAATTGCCGCTATCGGCACACAATCCGAAGGGCAACGCTTTGAAGTGACAGGAGTCATTCGGCAGGTGCGTACCCCGTACAGTGGGCTGAATATTTATAGCGTGCGGGATGCTACTGGCGAAATTGAAGTGGCAGTTTCTGATGACCTAAAGAACTTGACAACGTCCATGCCGATATTGGCGGCGGGAGACAGTGTTCGGCTGAGTGGANNACTGAGTGGTTTGGTGACACTGTATCGCAATTCGCCTCAACTAACCGTAACCGATGGCAATGCCATTGCCGTCTTGGACGAAACCATCGCACTTGCCCCAGAATATCACACTGGCAATGTTTCGCCAGATTTGGATGGACAACTTGTACAAATTCAAGGCATACTTGCCGAGCCGGAAGCATTTAGCGCTGGGCAAAAAGTGTTGGTAGATGACGGCACGGGCGCAGTGGTGGTTTTGCTCTGGCAAAATGTGGTGGATGAATTAGGTGGATTGCAAGCAGGTTCAACTGTGCAAGTGGTGGGTGAAGTCAGCGTGTACAAAGGGCAGGTGGAAGTCATTCCTTCCAGCAGTGCAGATATCCGCACCAGTGGCATTACGCTTGCTAACCAGCCCGTTCTCACACCCCTGCCGAATGTGAATAACAGCGCCACGCTTGCCGCGCCACCCACCGAAATCACACTTGCCACTGCCGCCACGCTTATGGGGCAAGTGGTGACAGTTACAGGAGACGTAACCAAAAGTGAAAGTTATGCGGGTGGCTTTAAACTCACCCTGCAAGATGATAGTGGCGCCCTGGTGTTATTGTTGCCCGCTGACTTGTATCGCACATTGGCAGATTTGCCGAACCTGCGGATAGGCGCTCGCATACAAGCCAGCGGTGAAATTGGCGAGTACCAAGGTGAAGCTCAGCTACAACCCAGCAATGCCGATGAAATCCGGCTTCTCCAACCTGCCCCAGCAGATGTAGCAAGCCCCTTCCCCATCGGCGATATTCAGTTGGAAGACATCCATGCCGTGCTAACCATAGTTGGTGAAATTACCGACATCAGCGAATTTTCGGCGGGACACCGCCTAACTGTGCGCGATGCCAGTGGTGAAATTCAGGTGGTGCTCTGGAACAATGTGTGGGAGTTTGTGCCCAATGCTGACTCGTTAGTGGTGGGCGGTATTGTGCGTGTTACGGGGGTAATTGGTGAGTTTCGCGGCAATATGCAAATTGTGCCACAGTTGGGCTTTGACGTGGCTCAAGAATAACCATGCAACTTTTGGAATATGTGCGCATTGCCTTTCGTGCGCTCTCTGCCAACAAACTGCGTTCGGCGCTCACGATGCTGGGCATTATCATTGGCGTGGGCGCAGTTGTCACCTTGATGGCGTTGGGCGATGGCGTGCAAGCGCAAGTGACTGGCGATATTGCCGGGTTAGGCTCCAACCTACTGAGCATTACCCGCCGTAGCGACCTGCCGGGCGGCAAGCCGCTAACTTGGGAAGACTACCAGCAACTGCGCTTGCTCGTGCCGGGCATTGCAGATAGCAACGCATCCTTTCGGCGCAATGGACAAGTGTCCTATGCTGGCGTTACACTCAACGTACCCATTCGTGCCACCGAGTCTAATTATTTGCAAGTACGCAATATTGCCCTTGCCCGCGGGCGTTTCTTCAATAATAAGGATAACCAACTGCGAACACGGGTAGTCGTGCTAGGAGCAGATTTGGCGGATACGCTCTTTGGAAAACTTAACCCACTGGGCAGAGAAGTAAAACTGAATGGAAGTGCTTACGAAGTGGTGGGGGTTTTGCTCAAACGTGGCAACACGCTGGGTCCCAGTGAAGACGACAATGCTTTTATCCCATTGGAAACCGGTTACACGCGCCTATTTGGCACACAAGCTTATGAAAATGGCGAGCGCATTTTGTCAGTAGTCAGCTTGTCGGTGGCAGACCCGGCACAAGTGCAGACTGCTCTGGTACGGGTAGAGCGAGTACTGCGCCAGCAACACCAGCTAACCTTGCGAGATGAGTTAGATTTTCGGGTCATTAGCCAAAACGCGGTTTTGGACACATTGAATCAAATCACTGGTCCGCTGACAGGCTTTCTCGCATTGTTAGCGGGCATCTCATTGGTGGTTGGCGGCATCGGTATTATGAACATCATGTTGGTTTCGGTCACTGAGCGCA
This sequence comes from Anaerolineales bacterium UBA6668, assembly GCA_002455215.1. Taxonomy (GTDB): domain Bacteria; phylum Chloroflexota; class Anaerolineae; order Anaerolineales; family UBA6668; genus UBA6668. The sequence continues at coordinate 20,445 of DKKK01000004.1, forward strand.
CCCGCGAAATCGGTTTGCGTAAAGCTGTTGGCGCACGGAGCCGTGCAATTTTGTGGCAATTTTTGGTGGAGACGGTGACTTTGTGTTTGCTAGGCGGGATTTTTGGCATCTTGATGGGCTTGGTGGTGGCATGGGCAGTTACCCGCAGTGGTGCGCTTCAGGCAAACGTGTCCATCAATGCAATTGGCATGGCATTTGGCTTTTCCAGCGCGGTTGGTTTGATTTTTGGCATTTACCCTGCCATGCGGGCGGCAAGCCTAAGCCCGATCGTTGCCTTGCGCTACGAGTGAGAGCCTGCCGTTAGGGAGCTGGGCAAATGGTAGCTTAAGCGAAACTGTTCGCGTAAGCTGTCTAAACTCACCCACTGCCCGCCTTTCTCACAATACCAGTGCGCCCAACCATTGCACGGCGCACCTGCCATGTAATGACTACCCACTTGATGGATACTCCCTTCAAAGCCGTCAGGCGTTCGCAAACGTCCATCAGGCTTCAGCCAAGCCATTTGTAGGTGCTCTTTGCCAAAGTATAGGATTTGCCCGGCTTGCAAGTAGCCATGTTCCAATAGTAGGGAAAAGCGCACCCGCTCGGCAGTTTTTGCCTTGCTTTGCACGCTAAACACCGCAAGGTCAAACGGTTCTGGCTGGATGGCATCAATCCTTTTTTGTGCCACATCTATATATTTTTGCTCACGTTCCAAGCCAATGGCGGTGCAAACGTTTGGCAACTACCCCACTGGTGCCACTGCCAAAGAAGGGATCGAGTACGACATCGCCCGGCTGAGTAGCAGACAATATCACGCGATACAGCAAAGCTTCGGGCTTTTGGGTGGCGTGCGCTTTTTCGCCGTGAGCATCCTTCCCCCGCTCTTTACCGGTTGCCAGTGGAATGAGCCACCAATCCGAGCGCATCTGCAAATCGTCATTCAGCCCTTTCATAGCGTGATGGTTAAATGTGTATTTTGCTCCCTTGCCAGTGCTTGCCCAAATGAGAGTCTCATGCGCATTGGTGAAGCGCACCCTGCGAAAGTTGGGCATCGGGTTGCTTTTGACCCAGATGACATCATTCAATAGCCAAAAGCCTAAATCTTGCAGGATTGTGCCAACCCGAAAAATATTGTGGTAAGAGCCGATCACCCAAATCGTCCCATTGGGTTTGAGTACCCGCTTGCAGGCGCTCAGCCAATTGCGGGTAAAGCTATCATAGGCATCAAAGGAAACAAATTGGTCCCAATCATCGTCTACAGCATCTACCTTGCTCATATTCGGGCGGTGCAATGGGTTTTGCAGTTGCAGATTGTATGGCGGGTCGGCAAAAATTAAATCCACGCATTTCTCAGGTAGCGTATAGAGTAATTCAACACAGCCCCCGCACAGGATTTGATTGAGTGGCAGTGTCATTGGGTTGCTTAATGAGAAAGACGGCAACCGATAGATGTTGCCGTCTTTCAAATGTTGTGCTGTTACGCATCGTGCAATTTTTGTTCAATGACCTTGAGCAAGCCTTCATACGACTTGATAAAGGCATCTACACCCGCTCGCTCTAATTCTGCAGTCACTTCGCTCATGTGGATACCATGCTCAGCCAACTTTTGGAATAATTGGCGAGCGCTAGCCCAGCCTTTGCGTACACTATCTGCCTTCGTTATGCCGTGGTCGCGATAGGCCACGAGTGTTTCGGGCGGCATGGTGTTGACAGTGTTCAGCCCGATTAAGGTTTCCACATACAATACATCGCGGTAATTAGGGTTTTTAACGCTGGTGCTTGCCCATAATGGACGTTGCACCTGAGCGCCGAGTTTAGCAAGGGTTTGCCAGCGTTTGCTTCTCAGCGTTCTTTCAAAAGCTTGATACGCCAAACGCGCATTGCCCACAGCGGCTTGCCCCTGCAATGCCCGTAAACTTGCGGCGCGTGCTGGTTCCGCATTGGCTAACGTTTCCAATTGCTTATCCACTGAGCTATCCACCCGACTGACAAAGAAACTCGCCACCGAAGCAATGCCACTTACGGGCAAGCCTTGCTTGCGACGCAGTTCTAAACCGGCAATGTGTGCGTCCATCACTTCTTGGTAGCGTTCAAGCGAGAAAATCAGGGTGACGTTTACATTAATGCCAGCCGACAGTACGGCGGTAATGGCGGGTAAGCCTGCACGCGTGGCAGGAATTTTTATCATGGTGTTGGGGCGGTTAACCGCTTGCCACAGATATTGGGCTTCGCGGATAGTGCCTTCGGTGTCGTATGCGAGGCGTGGCGACACTTCGATACTGACATAACCATCTAAGCCCTGGGTGCGTTGATACACGGGCAGGAAGGCATCGGCGGCGGCTTGAATGTCTTCTATGGCAATCTTATAGAAAACGGCTTCGGCGGATAGTCCTTGCGGGGCAAGTTCTGCCAATGCCTCGGAGTAGTCATTGCTTTTAGCAATCGCTTTTTCAAAAATGGCGGGGTTGCTGGTTAAACCGGTGATGTCTCCGGCAGAAATCAAGCGTGCCAATTCGCCACTTTTTAGCTGACTGCGGGTGATATTGTCTTGCCACGGCGATTGCCCAGCGAGTTGGAGCTTCAGCAAGGGATGGGCAGTGCCCAGTTTTGCTAGTACGTGCAAGGCAGTAGCGGTTAGGTTGCTAGCGGTTAGCCCGAATTTTTCGTACAGCGTTTCAGCAGGGGCGCTCGCGCCAAAGTGGTTTAGCCCGACCACTGCGCCATCCAACCCGACCCAACGCTCCCAACCCATTGGGCTAGCGGCTTCAATGGCAACGCGGGCACGCACGCTTGGCAGGAGTACTTGGTCGCGGTAGCTTTGTGGCTGGTCGGCAAACAATTTCCAAGATGGCATGGAAACTACCCGCGTAGCAATACCCTGCGCTTGCAGTTCTGTTTGCGATGCCAGTGCGATAGATACTTCGGAACCACTGGCGATCAAAATCACTTTTGGTTTGCCGGATTGGGCTTCAGATAGGATGTATGCACCCTGATGCAAGCCACTGGCTGGGGCAAATTGAGTGCGGTCTAGGATCGGCAAGTTTTGGCGGGTGAGTGCCAGTGCGCTGGGTCCGTGGCGGAAACCAATTGCCGCCTTCCACGCTTCCACGGTTTCGTTGGCATCGCAGGGGCGTAAATCGAGCAAATTGGGCACGGCGCGTAACCCGGAAAGGTGTTCAATCGGTTGGTGGGTGGGTCCGTCTTCGCCTACGCCGATGCTGTCATGGGTGTAAATGAGAATCGTTTGCAGGTGGCTGAGTGCGGCAAGCCGGAGTGTGGGGCGCATATAGTCATAAAAGACCAGAAACGTCCCGCCATATGGCAAAATGCCGCCATGCAATGCCAGCCCGTTGAGAGCGTTCCCCATAGCGTGTTCACGTACCCCAAAGTGGAAATTGCGTCCGGCGGGAGTGGTGGGGCTGAAGGCAGGCTCATCTTTTAGCCAAGTTTTGTTACTGGGGGCAAGGTCAGCCGAGCCACCCATCAATTCGGGCAATACCTTTGCCAGAGCGTTGAGTATTTCCCCGCTGGTGTTGCGCGTTGCCGCGCCTTTGCTGGATGGGGCATAAGTGGGTAGGCTGGCTTGCCAATCAGCGGGCAATTTGCCACTGATAACGCGCTCAAACTCGGCGGTTAGCGCAGGATGTGTGGTGCGATAGCGTGAGAGTACGCGCTTCCACTGGGCGTAAGCTTTCTCACCCGTTGTAACTGCCTGCTCAAGGTGGGTTTTTACTTCGGTGGGAATATGGAAGCGTTCTTGTGTTTGCCAACCCAAATTGGCTTTGGCGGCATTCAACTCTTCGTCACCTAAAGGCTCGCCGTGTGCCTTGGCTGTGCCTTGACGTTTGGGACTGCCGTAGCCAATGACGGTACGTACGCAAATTAGCGATGGGCGTGCCGTTTCGGCGCGGGCGGCTTGGATGGCGGCGGCAATGGCTTCGACATCGTTGCCATCGGAGACAGTTTGCACATGCCAGCCATAGGCGGCAAAACGGGCGGCGCGGTCTTCGGTGAAGGCGAGTTCAGTTCCACCATCAATGCTGATGTGGTTGTCATCGTACAAATAAATCAGTTTACCCAACTGCAAGTGTCCGGCAAGCGAAGCCGCTTCAGATGCGACTCCTTCCATCAAATCGCCATCAGTTACGATAGCATAGGTATAGTGGTCAATTAGCGGTGGCAGACCGGGCTGGTTGTAGCGGGCGGCAAGGTGCGCTTCGGCAATCGCCAGTCCGACACCAGTGGCAAAGCCCGCTCCTAGCGGTCCAGTTGTCACTTCTACGCCGGGCGTTAATCCGACTTCCGGGTGTCCAGGGGTTAGGCTGTTCCATTGCCGAAAATTCTTGATTTCTTCTAGCGGCAAATCATAGCCAGTTAGGTGCAGGAGAGAATAAAGTAACATGGAACCGTGCCCACCTGACAAAATGAAGCGGTCACGGTTGATCCAGTTGGGCTGATGCGGGAAATGTTTTAAGAATTTTGCCCACAGCGTGTACGCCATGCTGGCGGCTCCCATTGGCAAGCCGGGATGCCCGCTATTGGCTTGTTGCACACCATCAGCGGACAGAAAACGAATGGTATTGATACTGAGTTGGTCAAGGGTTGTCATGTTGTTCTGGTAGGGGGTATTTGATATACCTTAATTATCTCATAAAATTGTTGGATCAATGGCAGGGCAACGGCGAATTCGTTCACATTTCACCTCCCCATCCCGCCCATTTGCAATCTGCTGTACAATCAAAATGATGCCTACTTTACGCGCAATTACTCGCCTTTTTTTCTTCTCCATTGTCACTTTGGTTACCACTGCATTTGTTGCAATTGGGTATTATGCCTTCCGTTTTCGTCCTGAATGGGTGCGTGGTTGGCAACGTCTTTGGGTGCGCGTGTGGGCACGTTGTACCGCTTTCATCCTGAACATTCGTATTCACACCATTGGCACACCTCCCACACCCCCCTTCTTTCTGGCGAGTAACCATCTGAGTTATGTTGATGCGCTGGCATTTTTTTGTACCACCCATTGTATTTTTGTTATCAAACACGAAATTTCACAGTGGCCCTTTTTTGGTTTTGCCTGCAAAGTGGCTGGGATGCTATTTGTCAATCGGGAAAATGCGCTAGATGTTGGGCGTGTGACGCAATTAATGGAGCAAGCGCTGAAGAATGGTGGCGGGTTAGTCCTGTTTCCCGAAGCGACCACTTCCAACGGCAGTGATTTATTGCCTTTCCACACCCCTTTGTTGGAACCCACTGCCCGTTTGCAGATTCCCTTACACTATGCCAGTTTGCACTTTTCCACGCCGCCCGACCAGCCACCCGCCAGTGATTACGTGTGCTGGTGGGGCGATGTGGGCTTTTTCTCGCATTTGTGGAAATTGGCAAAACTTTCACGGATAGATGTCACCATCCATTTTTGTGCTGAACCCCTGCCACCCGCACCGCGTAAGGCACTAACCAAACAATTGGTAAGCGCCTTACGCACCATTTTTGTGCCCAGCACCCGCTAATTGACTTGTTTCCCTGTGTAAAAAGTATGACAATAGTTCTAATTACCGGCGGTACTGGTTTTACGGGCTTGCATTTGGCAGAGCGATTGTTGCGGGCAGGCTATGCGGTACGGCTCGGCGGGCGCGATTTCTCCCAAGCTGGGCATGTGCTGGCGTTGGGCGCACAAGCCCGCTCGCTGGAACTGTCCGACTCACGCAGTGTTTTACAAACTTGTGATGGCGTGCAAGTGGTGTGTCATGTGGGGGCGCTTTCAAGCGCTTGGGGCAAGTTCGAAGATTTCTGGCAAAGCAATGTAGTGGGTACGCAAAATGTGGTGCAGGCGTGTCGCGCTTGTGGGGTGGGGCGGCTGGTGCATATTTCTTCACCCAGTGCTTGGTTTGATGGCACGCCCCACAAACTTGCCCGTGAGAGCGACCTTACCCCGCCACGCCGTTGGCTTTCGCACTATTCGCAGACCAAATTTCTCTCCGAACAGGCGGTTTTGCGAGCCACTGACGTAAACGCCATCATTTTGCGCCCCAAGGCAATTTTTGGCGAAGGCGACCGGGCGTTACTACCCCGCTTAATTACCGCCGCACGACACGCTCGTTTACGTATCTTTGGCACGGGGGACAATCAGGTGGACTTGACCTATGTGGGCAATGTGGTGCAAGCCATCCAATTGGCAATTGAAAAGCCACAAGTACAGGGCGCGTTTTTGCTGACCAATGGCGAACATCCGGCGTTGTGGCAGGTGATTTTTCGGGTGTTGGATGCTTTGGGCATTGCCAAACCCACCCGGCGTGTACCGTTTGCTTTGGCGCTGGGGCTAGCACGCGCTATGGAAATGTTCGGCGCTTGGCGCGGGCGTGAACCCCTGCTCACCGAGTATTCGTTACGCCTGCTTTGTACGCAACAAACCTACGATATTTCCGCTGTCCAACACGCCTTAGGCTATCAACCGGAGACGTCACTCGACACTGCCATTGCCCGCACGATTGCGGCTTTGGGGGTGCGGTTCAGTTTTTCG
>DKKK01000113.1 GCA_002455215.1 Anaerolineales bacterium UBA6668
AATTCCCCAACCTGCTGGGAATTACCAACCCACAACCTGCGCCTACCTGCGCGTGACCAGCAAAATTGATGATTAGGTGAAGCTTCCTACCAAATATAAGGGATTAGCCGCCACGTTTTATTTTTCCAAGCCGTATATTCATCCTTGAAGTTTTCCTCCAATATCCTTTCTTCGATATTGATCCTTTCCAACAAAATTAAAAGCAAAACAAACAGTATGAATACAAACGAAAACCAAGCACCAAAAGCAATTGCATAACCACCATACAACAGCAAATCTGCTAAATACAGTGGATTTCTAATTATTTTATAGGGTCCATCTGTAATAAGCATATGCTCTTTTTGTATGGATATTTTGGGCGTGCCAAATCTACCAATCACGATTCTGCTGAAAATTAATAACAGTCCACCCCAAACAGTAAAGATGAAACCGACCCAATACACAATATTCAGTACAAAGGTGTTCTGATAAGTTTTTGCCAAAAATATGTTTTCAACATACGGAATAAGAAGCATCAATGGGCTGACAACAAAGAAAAGGTATATTTTCCAAGTGTTGTAATTATCTTTATCATTTCTGCTACCTACAGGTCGAATAAAAATGTCAGCACCAATGAAAAACACAACGAGTATGACCAAAAGTAAGGCTGGATAATTCGATGTGATGCTGGGGAAGAAAATGAACGGAAACAACTCAAATAAGGCTATCGCAATGCAACCCATCAGTTTCAGAAAACGGTCAAACCTAGCATTCGCTTTCATAGTTCCTCCAAATGTGCCAACATAGAAGAGCCTATCCAACAGGCACTATCTGGAACGGGGGGCATAATCACTTTTGCCATTCTGCATAACGCCTGCCAGATGCGTGATAAACGAAATTGATTTCAAATAATCCTGCACAAAATCATTCAATAACTTCACCCGATTCGACCCGGGCGGTATTCGGCGTCCGTGTCGAATCAATCCTACATTAATTATAATCCCCAATGCTGTTGGCGCAAACACCCAAAGCGGAATTCATCCCTGCCGAAAATAAAATCAGCACTTCCTGTTATAATTTGCCTATGTATCCGGTCATTCGCCCCATTTTATTTCGCCTTTCCCCCGAAACCGCCCATTGGTGGCTGGTGGGTGGGCTAGGCAAGCTCAGTCGTGTACCGGGTGGTCTGGCGGCATTGCGAGCCAGCTATCCCATGCCCAGCGACCCCGCCCTGCAACCGCAATTATGGGGCTTAAAATTCCCCAACCTGCTGGGAATTGCCGCTGGGCTAGACAAAACCGCTCGTGCCGTGCAAGGATTGGCGGCAATTGGGGCAGGGCATGTCGAAGTAGGCACATTCACCCCGCTTCCCCAGCCGGGCAACCCCCAGCCCCGCGTGTTTCGCCTGCCCGCCGACCAAGCCATCATCAACCGCATGGGATTCCCCAACCGCGGGGCAAGTGCCGCCCAACAAGCATTGGCACACCTGCCCCGCCCCCGCCCCTACATCTTAGGCATTAATTTGGGCAAGGGCAAAGATACCACCCTCCAAAACGCCAGCCAAGACTACTTAACCGGCTTTGCCACACTCGGCACATGGGCAGATTATGTAACCGTCAACATCAGCTCCCCCAACACAGTCGGGCTTCGAGCATTGCAAGGAAAAGACTACCTGCACCAACTGCTCACCCCACTCCTGCAAGCACGCGCCCACAGTTCCCATCAACCACCCATTTTGGTCAAAATTGCGCCGGATCTAACCTGGCAAGAATTAGACGACATTTTGGAAGTCCTATTGGCAGTGGGGGTGGATGGCATCATCGCCACCAACACCACCCTGGCTCGCCCCGCCAGCCTACAAAGCGCGGCGCGTTCCGAAAGTGGCGGTTTGAGCGGCTACCCTTTGCGGGCACGTGCCACCGAAGTCATTCGCTACATCTACCAACACACGCAAGGGCGCTTGCCCATTGTGGGGGTAGGGGGCATTGCCGATGTGCCCAGTGCATTGGAAAAAATCTACGCCGGAGCCAGTTTACTGCAAATTTACACGGGTTTAGTGTATGCCGGACCCGCCTTGTTCAGACAGATTCATCTCGGCTTGCAGGCACATCTGCACCAAGTGGGGGCAGGTCACATCAGCGAGTTGGTCGGGCAAAGTCGGTAGCCGATTTTGAACCTTCCTTCCCTTTCACCAGAAAAGAATGCCAACCACACTACCTAAACGAGAGATTCAACTCATGAATAATGGCAATGCACTGCTTTCCAGCGTGCTTGCCAAGCAATTTTCCCATTACGGACTTTATCAACTGCGGGTGCAAGCCGAACGTGCTTTGCTCATCAGCGGGTTTGATGAACTGCTCTGCTTAAACGAACTGGGGTTTGAACCGTTTGAATATCAACTGCGTGCGGCAGAGATGTTGTTGCGCCGTTTCCGCGGACGTGGGATGTTTTGCGATGAAGTGGGGTTGGGCAAAACCATCGAAGCTGGCTTGGTCATTAAGGAATATATGGTTCGGAAAGCAGTTCAACGCGTGTTGGTGCTCACCCCAGCCCCCTTAGTGGAGCAATGGCGCGAAGAGCTTGCCTATAAGTTTGGATTGCCAAACTTCACATCCAGTGCCGATGCCGATTTCCGCTATGCAGGCACAACTGCTTGGCAAAAATTTCCGTTTGTCATTGCCTCGCTTGCCACTGCCCGCCGTGCCGATCATCGCCCCGCCCTGGCAGAAGTCCCCTTCGATTTGATTGTGGTGGATGAAGCGCACCATTTGAAAAACCGCAATAGTGCCTCTTGGAAATTGGTTAACGATTTGCAACGAAGGTATATTGTTTTGCTCACTGCCACCCCGGTTGAAAACAATTTAGATGAACTGTATAACCTAATTACCCTGATTAAGCCCGGTCAACTGAGCACTCCCAAAGAATTTCGCAAGCAATTTGTGCTCAAGGGCGACCCGCGCTTGCCCAATAACCGTGGGCAACTACGCGATTTGTTGGGCGATGTCATGGTGCGCAATACGCGTAGCCGGGTGAACTTAAAACTACCGCCTCGCCAAGCCAACACCATCAAGCTGGCACTTTCCCCCGCCGAGCGCCAGTTTTATGACCAAGTCAGTGCCTTTGTGCGTGACTGCATGGCAGAAAGCCTGCATTTGGCAAATTCCGAAACAGCAGAATCCCCATCCCCTGAACCGGCTCTTCGTCAGGTAGATCGTTTTGCTCTGCTGGCACTTCAGCGCGAGATTGGCAGTTCTGCCGCCACTGTCGAAACCACACTCATCAACCTTGCCGATCGCCCCAGCATGGCAGGCGCACGCCGGCGGCGATTGCTACAGTTGGCTCAACAAGCGCTTGAGATTGATGAGTGGGCAAAGGCTGACGCGCTTGAGAAATTGCTCGTCACCCTATTGCGCGACCCCAATGAAAAAGTACTCATTTTCACCCAATTCCGCCGCACGTTAGCGCGTCTCACCGCCCGTTTGCAAAATTTAGAAATTTCATTTGTCACCTATCATGGCGAGTTGGATATGCCATCCAAAAACCAAGCCATTCGCCAATTTGAGCAACATGCGCGGGTTTTGCTTTCCACGGAAGCCGCTGGCGAAGGGCGAAATTTGCAATTTTGCCGCACCATGATCAATTTTGACATCCCCTGGAACCCCATGCGCATTGAACAGCGGGTCGGGCGCATCCATCGGGTCGGGCAAACCCGTGAGGTTCGCATCTTCAACCTCTCCGCCGAAGGCACAGTGGAAGACTACCTACTCGATATTTTAGACCAAAAACTAAACATGTTTGAATTGGTGATTGGCGAAATGGACATGATATTGGGGCAATTGTCCGATGAAAGAGATTTTGAAGACCTGTTATTTGATATTTGGGTCAAGGGAAATACCAATGAAAACCTGCAAAGCGAGTTCTTGCAATTTGGCGAAACCTTAGCCCAGGCACGCCAACAACACCAAAAAGCCCAAGCCTATGATGATGCGCTCTTTGGCGAAGACTTTGTGGCGGAATAAACGTGATGAAAAATCCTATCTCGATTGAAGAACTGGTCATTGGCTATTGCCGTGAATCGGGGGCACTGGTGGAACCGCCCGCTTTTGGCATTTACGAAGTGCTTCTGCCCGATGCAGTCGCACACCGATTGCAAGTGACTCCCCACCAGCACTGGAACTTTTCGCAAGACTCGCAAGATGCCGAATATCTATTCTTCGGACACCCAGTGGTGGAAAAAGTGGTGGATGAAATTCGCCTGCTGACTGCCAATGCCAACTTANNCCTTATTCATTAATAATGTGCGGGTGGACAAACCCAATTTGTTTGAAGCGGTGGAAAAAGCAATTGGCATTTCCAATGCAAAGTTTTTTCGTGTGAATGGGGCTATCGAACGTCCGGCACACTATCACTATGTCTGCTTTAACTTTAAGGTTAGTTTGATTGCCGATGAAAAGCGCGAAATGTTGGCAACCGTTTACCTACATTTGCAGGGCGGTTATGCCGTTTCATGGGCAGAGATTAACAAATTCGCCATTTTTGAAGAAAAAAGCACCCACCCGAACTATTGGCAAGCCGAACCTTTTTGGCAAAAGGGGACACCACTTTCAGAAGAAGTTCTCTCTCCGTTACTAGAGCGTGCCGTCCAAGCCGTGCCCACTGCCATGGGGACACAACTGCAACAATTGGAAAAACGTCTGCAACACTTTTTGACACTCGACCAAGCACGGTTAACTGATTATTACAGCGGATTGCTGAAGGATTTGGAAAAACGCCTGGCACGCGCCGAACCGGAACGCCAATCGGCAATGCAAGCAAAAATGCTCGCCACCCAAAACGAAATGCAGTTTAAATTGCAGGATGTGGCGCAAAAATATCATCTGCGCATTCAGCTGGAATTGCTTAACCTGGCAGTTTTTGCCCAACCGAAGTTGGAACTCCCAGTGGAAATTTCCAAACGCAATGTCAGTGTTCGGCGCATGGCAGTCTGGGACCCCTTATTGCATATCGTAGAACCCATGATTTGTGATGTGTGCGGGCAACCTGGCAAACGCTTAACCCTGTGCGAAAATGGTCACTTGGCTCATGCCGAATGCTTGGCTCCCCAATGTGTGGACTGCAAGCGCAGTTTTTGCAACACCTGCCGGGACCAAGTGCTAACTTGTGTGGTGTGTGACCGCCCCGTGTGTGTGCAGAGCCATGTGCATTGCCCCACTTGTCAGCGCACCACCTGCCAAACCCACAAAGGCGAGTGCCACGCAGAGCAAGGGCAACCACGCAAGGTGGGTGGGGCGGTCATCCAAGCTTCACCCACTGTGCCTGCAAAGAGCGTGATCCAAGCAACCCCAACGCTCACCAGTGCAAAGCCAAAACCTTCTGCCAAAAAGTCTATCCAACAGAAGGAATCGGCAACTATCGAACATTTTATGGATGTGGTCACCAGCCGTGAAGAAATTTTTGCTGAAATACGCACCAATCGAGGGAAAATTGCCAAACGCACTTGGTTTTTGGGGCGGAATGGCATCAATGTGATTTGCACCTGTGATAACCCTACTTGCAAAGTATCCGATTTCACCCATCGCTTACAGGCTGTGCAATACCAAAAAGTGTTCCTTGCGCGTGAACTCGACCAATTTGCTTCTGAATTTCAGGTTAAGGAAACGAATGTTCGTTATTTTCGACTACATCAAACTATTCGTCAGCCCGAAAAAACGCTCAAAACGCCCGGTATGTGGCAAGATGAACCACTGATCCAAGAACTGGGCGAAAAATTTGACCGGTTAAAGGACTAGACCCCAACAGCGTGGCGTGTTTATTTTTCTCATATCTGGAGCTTAATTAAATGAATCTTCTCGTAACCGGCGGAGCCGGATATATTGGCAGTGCAACCAGTGCCGCCTTATTGGCGGCAGGGCACCAAGTTACGGTCTATGACAACCTTTCCAAAGGCTTTCGCAACGCCCTCCCAGTTGGCGCACGTTTCGTTCATGGCGATATTGGCGATGCACAAGCCCTAACAAAGGTGTTTGCCGAAACTGCTTTCGATGGCGTGCTACACTTTGCTTCATTAATAGAAGCGGGCGAATCCATGCGCGACCCAGGTACCTATTTTCGCGCCAATGTCGCCCATAGCAATGTGGTGCTGAATGCAGTGGCGCAAGCCGGAGTGCCCAATTTTGTGCTTTCTAGCACAGCGGCAGTGTATGCGGGCAGTGACCAACCCTTGCGCGAAGATAGCCTAATCCAGCCTGCCAATGTCTATGGGCACACCAAACTGATGATTGAACAGATGTTGGCATGGTATCGGCAAATTTATGGGCTAAACTATGCCGTTTTGCGCTATTTTAATGCCTGTGGGGCTGTGCCAGAGCGTGGGGAAGCTCACCAGCCCGAAACGCACCTCATCCCCAATGTATTCAAAGTGGCATTGGGTCAGCGAGACTCTTTCCAACTGTTTGGCACCGACTATCCCACCCCCGATGGCACTTGCATCCGAGATTATATTCACATTGCCGACCTTGCCAGTGCGCATACCTTGGCAGTGATGGCTCTACCCGAAAAAGGCTGTATGACCTACAACTTGGGCACCGGGCACGGTTATAGCATCCGCGAAATTGTCTCTGCCGCACGTGAAATTACCGGACATCCCATCCCACTCATTGAGCAAGCACGCCGCCCCGGAGATGCCCCGCGCTTAGTGGCAGATCCCTCCAAAATTGCACAGGAATTAGGCTGGCGAGCCAAATACTCTAGTTTGGAAAACATCTTAAAAACTGCTTGGAATTGGCACCAAAACCATCCGTATGGTTATGTCAATGGGTAGGCTGTGCCCACACTTGGGCAGGGATTGAGCAAAGCATTGCGCTTGCAATCAGGGCATCACAAAACTCAAACCATCTGTTTCTTAAATCCCTTAATTTCTTAATCTCTCTCTCATTTGTTGACAGTGCAGGGCGCGGATGGTATCATTTGCGCAAGTTGTCACAATTGCCGAATTGGTGATAATTGTGATGAATACCGAAGAAAATGATGAGAACCGTGGCGTTTCCCACAGTTTTCTCTTTCGTTTTTTGGAGACCCCACACAATGCTTAATCCTTGGCTTTACATTGGTATCTTCCTAATTGTCGTTTTTATTTTACCCGGCGTGCCAGTGCTCATTTCCGCACTCATTGCCCCGCGCAAGCCCAACCCCATCAAAAACGCCACCTACGAGTGCGGCGTGGAAACAGTGGGGGACACATGGGTGCAATTCAAAGTGCAATATTATGTCTTTGCCTTGCTCTTTGTCATTTTCGATGTGGAAAGCATCTTCCTTTTCCCTTGGGCAGTCGCCTACAATCAAATGAATCTGTTCATGGCGTTGGAAGGGGTGTTGTTCATTCTCATCCTAACGGGCGGTCTAGCATATATATGGAAGAAAGGCGGCTTGGAATGGGTTTAGCCCCAGCACTCCCATCCACCTAACTTGTCTTCAAGTGGAGATTAATGTATGGAAACCCCAATTTTTGGTTTTGAATTTCTCAATCCATTGCTAGAAATGCTCGGCATTCCCAGCGAAGCGGCATTGACGGTGGCAGTCATTCTATCGGCGGTCATTATCGGCAGTTTTGTGCTCGGCGTCACCACCATTAATGTGTGGCTAGAACGCCGCGTTGCCGCCGTATTCCAAGACCGCATCGGTCCCAACCGTGTCGGTCCTGCCGGTTTACTGCAAACCATCGCCGATGCCTTCAAGCTTTTCACCAAAGAAAACATCTTCCCCGAAGGGGTGGACAAACTGGTATTTGCTTGGTCGCCATTGTTGGGCGTGATGGCAGTGATGGGCATTTGGGCAGTGGTCCCCTTTGCTTCCAATGTGTATGGCATTGACCTAAATGTGGGCGTGCTCTACNNAACAACAAATACGCGCTGTTAGGTTCATTCCGCACCGCATCCCAACTCATCTCCTACGAAGTTCCCATGTTGCTGGCACTACTCATCCCCGTCTTGCTCACCGGCTCCATGAGTGTGAACGACATCGTCAAGGCGCAATCGGTCTGGTGGGTATTTGCCATGCCAATCCCCGCCCTTGTCTTGCTCATTTCCAATATTGCCGAAATTGGGCGCGGTCCGTTCGACCTAATCGAAGCCGAATCGGAAATTGTGGCTGGTTTCCACATTGAGTATTCCGGCGCCCGCTTCGCCATGATCTTCTTAGCAGAATTTGCCCATGCCTTCACGGTGGGCGCATTGGTGGCATTATTCTACTTTGGCGGTTGGCGTGGACCGGGCGTAGAAGCCTACCCCTATCTGGGCATTCTATATTTTCTCATCAAAGCCTTTGGTGGTTTCTTTGTGGTCATGTGGATTCGCGCCACCCTGCCGCGTGTACGCATTGACCAAATGAACGACTTCAACTGGAAGTTCTTGGTGCCGCTTTCCCTCACCGTTTTGGTGGTAACCATTTTGCTCGACAAAGCCCTAATCACCGTCACACCGTTTGCCGCCAATGCTTGGGTGCGTGCCGCAGTTCATTTACTCGCCAATTTGGTAATTATGATTGGAACCGTGCAAATTTTGCGCAGTGTTTCCCAACGCTGGCAAAAACAAGAAACAGCCCGGATGCAAGCGATTGCCGCCCGCGTTGCCGGTGACTAAAACAGGAGAATAACGCCATGACAGCTAGTCAAATCATCTTTTTGATAGTCGCCGTGCTGGCAATTGGTTCAGCAATCGCGGTTGTAACTGCGCAAAACTTAATCCGCGCCGCCCTTTGGCTAATTGCCGTTTTCTTTTGGGTAGCAGGTATTTTCGGTATGCTCAATGCCGACTTCATCGCCGTCACCCAAGTGATGCTCTATATCGGTGGCATTGCCGTACTCATTCTATTTGCCGTCATGTTGACCCGCAAAGTGATGCACGAGCCGGGTTCGCGCTACAATGACAACTTGTGGCTTTCAGCTTTGCTGGCAGTTTTGGTCTTGGCAGGCATTTTGGCAGTGGTTTTGCCCGTTGCTTGGCCCACCTTGCAGACCGCCGATGTTTCGGGCAATGTTCGCGCTTTGGGGTTAGCATTTGTGGACAAAAACCAATACCTTTTGCCATTTGAAATTGCCTCCATCTTGCTGATTGCCGCCCTGGTTGGCGCAGTCGCTATCGCCTTACCCACAAAGGAGCAATTGTAAAAGTAATGAACTCAAGCACCAAAAGTTTTAGCTTCGTATTCGTTCTTGTGGGAATAAGCTTAGCTTTTATTTTGGGTGCAGTGTCTTTAACGTATTCACGTAATGACAACCACATTGATCCAACGCCCAGCATTCCGCCTTATAATAGCGAGTTTCCCAATTTACAAGAGCTTGCATTACAAGTGACAGCTATTCCGCATACGCCGGATTTGACAGAGATTATAAAGCCTAACCCAGCAGTTGAAGCAATGATATTAGTTCTACGATGGTTCTGGAATCATTGATGTTTGTACCTTTGGCTAGAAAATTTATGCTGAGAAAAAAAGCTTACTTTTAATGGAATTCTCTTAGGCGGTTTAATTTCCAAGCGGTATTACAAATGTTCCGTTCTCTCTTTGTCTACCGCTCATTTCAAAATAATTGGTTACGATTTACAGTATTTGTAATGTTGTTTCTAGCCTTGCCCGCCTGTTCGCCATTTGATATCAAACTCATTCACGAAGTTGAATTGAGTGAAATTCGAATTCCGTTCTCAAAGCCGATGTATGAAGCAAGCCAAACTGTCTTTCAAACTACACCTTTAAATCAAGAACTGTTTTTAATTCAATTAGATAATTTTTTAATTACTGTTCCACCCGATATGCAAGTACGCATAAACGAATTTCCTCATACTGTAAATTTGCTGGTTAACCCGATAGATAGTAATATTTTCTATGCTGATTCACAAAAAATAAAAATGGTACGACCGGACTTATTGCATTCAAATGAGTTTGAAGTTGAAAAAGATATAGAAACCGGTATGAAAGAAATTTATTCCTTTGGTATAAATCCCACTAATAATCAGTTATTAGTATCAGGAAGTACCAATCTGGAGCAATGTGATTTATTGGTTTATGATAAATCAAGGTTGGGTGAGTACATTATTTCGAATTCTTACCCTGAGATAGGATTTTTAGGCAATTGTGCGAAATTTCTGACAGATTGGAAAAATGAGTATTTATATGTTCAAGTAGAAATGATGGACGAGAACAAACAAAAATTGTTTGTTGCCGACCTTAATAACAACTTTCAGATGATTTTTGAAACCTACCTCCCACTGTTTACAGATTTGATACCTAATCAAGGGTATTTATTTGTGCGTACTGAAACAAGGGATGGAATACCGGAATTTGAGAGCCAATTGTGGGAAGGCGTATCTAAAGTTGGCACATCTAGTTTGGACCGAATTAGTTCCAAGTGCTTGATAAATGAAATAAGCTTTTATGAGCCATGTATTCAAGATTTCCCTGCCAGATATGCTCGCGCTTGGCAAGAACAAACCTGGGAAATCAATTTTTACTCTGGCGATAATACAGTTTCACCAGACGTAATCTCTTTGCCGTACTTTACACAATACATGGCTATAGACCCTTTTTACCAATATTTGTGGGTGCTAACCAGCGAAAACAATTCTGGCGAAATACTGATTTATGATAAATCAACTCAAATTAGTTCAATATCCTTCTCAAACACCAACTTCTACCCAATGCGAATTGGGTTTGACGCTAACATGAAGCGAGCTTATGTAATTGGGAGTTCAGTGATGTATCAAAAATTTAATGGCTTTACTCCAAAACTATTAATTTATCAAATAAATTAATANNAATATACCCACAAAAACCTTACTTGACATATACTTACCACCTGTTTTACTGAACAATTTTCCCGAAATGCAACTAAACAGAGCGAATCCAGTTTATTTATGATAGAAACCATTAAAATTTACAAATGAAAAATCTAAAATTATGATCCCTCTCTCTTGGTTCCTTACTCTCTCTGCCATCTTATTCTGTATTGGCTTGTTTGGCGTATTGGCACGCCGCAATGCAATCGGCATTTTGATGGGTGTCGAGTTAATGATGAACGCAGTCATTATTAACTTGGTGGCTTTTTGGCGTTATGGGGCAATGGCAAACCTAAACGGGCAAATGTTCGCGATTATCGTTTTTACGGTAGCCGCCGCAGAAGCTGTGGTTGGGTTGGCACTTGTCATCTCCATCTACCGCCGCCGTAACTCGGTGGTGGCAGAAGACATCAACCTGTTAAAATGGTAGGAGGCACTCCCAGCATGGATTTATCTCTTCTCCTTTGGCTCATTCCGGTTCCCCCGCTCATCTCTTTTGCGCTGATTGTGCTCTTCGCCAACCGGAGCCGCTCCCTGAGCCACACCATCGCGCTGACTTCGGTGCTAATTTCTTTCGCGCTCAGTGCCGTGATTGTTTTCAGCGCACTCACCAGCACACCCCTACATTCTGCCGAAAGCCAGCCGGCTGAAGAAACCGCTCACAGTGCAGAAGCCCCCGCGGCTGAAGGCGAGCACGCCACCACTNNGAGCACGCCACCACTGAAGGCGAACACGCCGCCACTGAAGGCGAGCACGCCGCACACCCAATCTATGCCTCCAAATTCAACTGGTTGCCCACAGGTGACACTTGGTTTACGATGGGGGTAATGGCAGACCAATTGACGGTCGTGATGCTGGTGTTTGTGCCGCTGGCGATTGTGCTCATCTTCCTCTACAGCATTGGCTACCACAACTTCGGCAAAAAATTTGACACCCACGACCTGCCCGGCAATCCACCCCACGGCGGCGTTGAACCGATGTATGCGCGTTTCTTCGCCTACTTGTCGCTGTTCGCCGCTGGCATGTTGACACTGGTGGTGGCAGATAACCTGCTCCTGCTCTTCGTGGGCTGGGAAGTCATGGGCTACTGCTCCTACTCGCTCATCGGCTTTTGGTATGGGCGCCAATATGACGACCCCAAAGCCACGCCGCCCCGCAAAGCCGCTATCAAGGCGTTTATGACCACTCGCGTTGCCGATGTCTTTATGATGCTCGGTATCGTCTATTTGTATAGCCAAACCGGCACGCTCAACTTCCACGATATTTTCTTCAACCCCGAAGTGATGAAGCACCTGCTCGAAACCCCCTCCCTGATTGGGGGCTTCGCCGCCGCTCACCTCATTGGTTTGCTACTCTTCATCGGTACGGTTGGCAAAAGCGCCCAGTTCCCCCTGCATGTCTGGTTACCAGATGCAATGGAAGGTCCAACCCCAGTGAGCGCAATGATCCACGCCGCCGCCATGGTCAGTGCCGGTATCTACATGATCGCTCGCATGTTCCCAGTTTTGGCAATTGAAATGGGCGGCTACGTAACCCATGCCGCCGAATCAGCCGGACACGCCGTTCACACCGGCAACCCTACGCTCAGCATTATGGCGTTCATCGGCGCGTTTACCGCGCTGTTCGCCGCCACCATCGCGGTTGCTCAAAAAGACGTAAAAAAGGTGCTGGCATACTCCACCATCAGCCAACTCGGTTTTATGGTGGCTGTGGCAGGGTTGGGTGGCTATGTGGCGGTTATCTTCCACCTGCTCACCCACGCCTTCTTCAAGGCACTGCTCTTCCTTTCCAGCGGTTCCGTCATTCACGGCATGGAGCATGGTCATCATCACCTGCACGAACATGGGCACGGGCATGACGACCACGGACACGATGCTCATGCCCATCATCACGAAGAAAAACCATTTGACCCGCAAGATATGCGCTTTATGGGCAATCTGCGAAGCAAAATGCCCGTGACGTTTTGGGTGTATTTGATAGGCTCGTTGGCACTGGCAGGTATCTTCCCCTTGGCAGGTTTTTGGTCTAAGGATGAAATCTTGGCAGATGCCTTCCAAAAAGGACTGGAAGGCGCTTGGCACGCGTGGTTGGTGTATGGCTTGTTGACCATTGGTGCGCTTTTCACTGCCTTCTATATGACGCGTCAAGTCATGCTCGTTTTCTTTGGCAAAGCACGGCACGAAGCGGCAAAACACGCCCACGAAAGTGCTCCAGTGATGCTCATTCCTTTGATTGTATTGGCGGTACTCTCCGTTTTTGGGGGTATGCTCAACTTACCCGGCGGCATTCAAGGGGTTGAAGGCGTGCATTTACCGCTCTCGGAAGGCTTGGTGAATTGGCTGGGGCACACCCAAATTGACTACACCCAACGCCCAGACTTGCTTGCGCCTGCAGAAATGGACGCTCACAGCACGCATGGCGAAACCACCGATGCTCACGCGCCAGCGGAAGGCACACACGCTACTGAAGGCGAAACTGCAACCGGACACACGGCAGAGGGCGGTGAACATGAAGGAGGGCATCACGCTTGGTATCACGGCTTAGACCTAAATCCAATGGTTGCCGGGTTATCTACCCTGATTGGGTTGCTTGCCATCTTTGCTGGCTACAGCCTATACAAAAATGGGTTGGCAAGTGCCTTCGCTCCTGACCCGTTGAAGAAAATTATCGGGGTAGGTTTGTTCACCTTCCTAGAAAATAAGTGGTATGTGGATGAATTTTACGCCTGGCTGATCATCAATCCGTTCAAAAATTTGAGCGTTTGGTTGGCAGAAGTCATTGATTGGGACTTCTTCCACGATTTATTCCACGATGGCATCATTGCCAGTGGCTTTGCCGGGATTGCCAATTTGCTGGCAGGTCCGGTGGATAAAGGCTTTGTGGACAAAGTATTTGATGGCGCGGCAGGCATGGTGCGCGGCATTGGCGGTTGGGGAACCAGAACCTTCCAAACCGGTTATGTTCGCAATTACGCACTTAGTGTGCTGTTCGGTGTGGTGTTACTGCTGGCATATGCCGTGTATGCACTTTTGACCTGATGAAATGATGATAGTTATTCGCTCGCTAATGTATCGAGGCTAGAAAAAATGATGTTTTTGCAAGTTATTACTTCCACTCTCTTTGCAGTCACCTTTTCTCCCTTAATAGGGGTGGTGGCACTGCTCTTCACACCCGCCGACCGCAAAGACACTGCCCGCTGGATTGCTTTTAGCAGTTCATTGGTCACGTTTGTCCTTTCCCTGCTCATGCTCAGCCAAGTTGACTCCAGCAATGCCAATATGCAACTGGAAGTCTTGGTGCCATGGGTTCAAGTGGGCACCCATTGGAGCATCAACTTCCATTTGGGCGTGGATGGCATTTCCACCTTGATGATTCTACTCACCACTTTCTTAGTGCCAATTGCCATTTGGGCAAGCTTCTCGGTAGAAGAACGTGTTAAGGAATACATGATTTTCTTCTTGCTGTTGGAAGTGGGCATGTTGGGCGTGTTTGTTTCGCTCGATTTGTTCCTGTTCTACATCTTCTGGGAATTCAGTTTGGTGCCAATGTACATGCTGATTGGCATTTGGGGTGGCAAACGCCGTTTGTACGCCGCTGTCAAATTTTTCCTGTACACAATGGCAGGCTCTATCCTAATGTTGTTGGCAATTTTGTGGTTGGGCAACAATCTCAAGAGCTTTGACTATGTAGAAATTCTGGCTCGCTATCAGGAAATCGCCCCAGCCGTACAAATGTGGCTGTTTGCTGGCTTTGCCCTTGCTTTCTGTATCAAAGTGCCGCTGTGGCCCCTGCACAGTTGGTTGCCTGATGCCCACGTCGAGGCACCCACCGCCGGTTCTGTCATCTTGGCAGGTGTTTTGCTAAAGTTAGGCACCTACGGTATCTTACGCTTCAACCTGGCCTTATTCCCCGATGCCGCCCGCCAATTTGCACCCCTAATTGCCACCTTGGCAGTGATAGGCATCATTTACGGTGCGGTGGTCAGCTTCGCGCAAAAGGACGTGAAAAAACTGGTCGCTTATTCATCCGTTAGCCACTTGGGCTTTGTCATGCTCGGTTTGGTAGCCATGAACGACCAAGGCATTGAAGGCGCAGTTCTGCAGATGATTAATCACGGTATCTCCACTGGCGCATTGTTCTTGCTGATTGGTATGATTTACGAGCGCCGTCACACCCGTGAACTTTCTGAATTTGGCGGTTTATGGAAGGTGATGCCCATTTACGGCGCACTGAGCTTGATCGTTTCTCTTTCAAGCATGGGCTTGCCCGGCTTAAATGGCTTTGTCGGGGAATTTACCATCCTGCTCGGCGCGTTTGGCTCGCACGTCTTGGCTTCCCCGCTGTACACCGTTTTTGCAACCACAGGCGTCATTTTGGCGGCGGTTTACATGCTGTGGATGTTCCAGAAGATGTTCCTAGGTCCAGTGACCAATCCCGAAAACAATCATCTCAAAGATTTGAACTGGCGTGAGATTGCGGTCATCGTACCGTTGATTGTGATGATCTTCTTCATCGGTTTATATCCCAAGCCATTTTTTGACTTGATGCACGCTTCTGTTCACCAGATGACTGCTGTTTTAGATGTGGCTGTCCACGCAACCGGTCACTAAAGTGGTCGATTTTCCCAATGGTGTGACTGGTATGGCTCAATTTATGGAGTAGCCTTATGAATGTATCTGATTTAAACCTTTACGCAATTTTGCCGCTCATTGTGTTGGCAGTTGGCAGTTGCGTGTTATTGTTGGCTGATTTGTGGATTCCCCAACAAAGAAAGATTGTCTTGGGAGGGATGACACTGGTTATCATTTCTGCCGCGCTGGTCGGAGCCATTGCCCAACGCAACATCGCTCTTCCTACTGCGTTTGGTGGAATGGTTGCGTTTGATGGCTTCGCCTATTTATTAACTCTCATCAGTCTGCTCACCGGATTGATGTCGGTTTTGCTCTCAATGGGCTATTTACACACCCACAAAGTAGAACGCCCTGGCGAATTTTTCGTGCTCTTGCTGTTTACCCTGATGGGCATGATTGTGATGGCAATGGCGCGGGATTTGATAGTCGTCTTTTTAGGTGTAGAACTGCTGTCTATCCCACTGTATGTATTGGCGGGCTACCTGAAAAATCGTTCCGATTCTGAAGAATCCGCCATGAAATACTTCTTGCTAGGGGCATTTGCCTCTGCCTTTTTGGTGTATGGCATTGCATTGGTGTATGGCGCAACGCAATCAACAGGGTTTGAAAAGGTCATCCATGCGCTAAATACAGGAAGTGCAAACGCATTTCTTCTGACACTGGGGACGGGCATGATCCTCGTTGGGCTGGGATTTAAGGTTGCGGCAGTGCCTTTCAACTTGTGGACACCGGATGTTTATGAAGGTGCGCCAACGCCAGTAACAGCGTTTATGTCGGTGGGTGCTAAGGCGGCAGGCTTTGCCGCCCTGGTGCGTGTATTTTTTGAAGCACTGGGTAGTGCGGCACAGGATTGGTTGCTCCCCATTGCGGTCTTGGCGGCACTGACCATGATTGTTGGCAACATTTCTGCGATTTCTCAAAAATCTATCAAGCGTTTGTTGGCTTACTCTTCCATTGCTCATGCGGGATACATCTTGATGGCAGTTACAGCGGCTGGGCAAACCAATTTGGTTAATTCGGCTGTGAGCGGGATTGTGGTCTATCT
>DKKK01000110.1:0-9601 GCA_002455215.1 Anaerolineales bacterium UBA6668
TTGTACTTTTTTCTTTAAGAAAGAAGCGCAGTTTGCGTCCGTGTCGAACATAACAAAATTTGACTGCATTGGCATCAACAAGCTACTGGGTGCATCTACTTTTCTGCACCATTTTGTTGTTCGAGTTCATCTTCCATCTTCAAAATTGCCTGTGTAACTTCATCAATCGCGATCTTTTGCTTGCGATACAAATCGGCTTCAGAAACAGCCAGACGCATGGCTACTTCGCGTACCTTTCTGCCCTGTAAAAATTTCATTTCCAAAATGTTATACAACAGCCATTCGGTGGTGAACTTTCGCGTTCCTTCCGGGCGGGTTTGCTCAATCGCATTGCGTAAAATCTCACGGAGCGCATTGGTTGCATTTCCGTCATGACGTTCAAGCGCATTACGAACCACTGTCAGCTTAAGCAGGGGGTTATCGGTCAGTTTGGGTCCTCCCCAATAGTGGCTCAACGCATCTTTCACCCATTGTCCAGCGTCCGAGTCCGAAANNTGTTGCGCCTGCTGTACGGCTGGCGGCTTGCACGCGCTGAAACTCATCCACCTGTGGGAGTAGATTATCTAGGGCTTGGGTGACTTGCTGTTGCAGGCGTAAATCTTCCAGCGCACGTGCCGCATTTGCCAAGAGCCGCAACACCGCTTGTTCATCTTCCAAACTCAGTGCTTGAAAATCAACCGTCGCTTCCACAGCCAAAAAGCCCAAAATTGCACCAGCAGGAAGCAAGGGTAAAGTTTTTGTGTCTGATTCAGGGGCGGTGGTTGGTGCGGAAAAAACGCGTAAAGGCATTAGGCGGTAATTTTGCCATTGCACATACCATTGACTAGGTACGACTTGGATGGGGGTATTGCTGGGTGCAAATTCATTTAAGCTAGGGTCACTTAACACGCTCGGTCTTTCGCCACCGACCCACACATCAATCTGCATCTGTTCGCCTTGCCCAACACTGACGAAGCCGTGTTGCGTGCGAAAAATCTCACAGACCGATGCCAAAAGCGCCTCCAGATATTGATTTACATCAGTGCGGGTTAGCAAGCGATCACTCAATTGCTGAATGCGTTGTAGTTCGGCGCGGTCAGTGCGACTGCCGTAAAATAGCCAACTTTCGAGCGGTACTCGCACCAAGTTAATGATGAACTGCGGAATCAGCCCTGCCAAAACAACGCTCACCGGCACAACCAAGTCGGCAGACCAGCCCCAGCGGCGGACACCTAACCGCGCAAAAGCATATGCCGCAACCACAAAACTAGCAGAAACCGGTCCCCGCAACGTCCATTTAAAAAGCCGACTGCGAATGACACGCTCGGCTTGGCGCATCCCAAAAAAGGAAACCGTGTAAACCAAGACGATAATCATCAACCCCAACACTGCATTGGCAAGCACAGCCAGTTGCAAAAACAAGTGTGGGTTGTTTTCAAAAAGACTACCACCGGGCAAGAGTAGGTACGGGAATGCCCCAGATGGGAAAGCAGTGGAGCTAATCAATAGCACCCACATTCGCCGCCTAGCTGTGGTGGTTTGGCAACGGCGATACGCGCGATAAATGTTGATGACTGCCCAGCTACAACCAATGCTAAACAAGATGGTAAACGGGATGAAGAACGCTCCAGCGCTCAACCATTGAGCGCTGTCTTGCACATTGGCGTGCCCACTTACTACCCAATCGGTAAATAGCGCCGCTCCAATGGAGAATATCCCAATCAAATAGGCGATTCTTACACCCCAGAAGCGTCTACCGCGCGAAGGTCTGCCGGTGGTGGCAAGTAGTGCATCTGAAAAATGAAAGTATGCAGGTGGCATCAGTCCAATGCCAATCCATTGCAAGCGTAACCAAAAAATGATGTTGTTGTTTGCGTCAGCGGAATTGGGTGTGTAACCTACTTGCGCCATCACATCCCCAAAATATACAACCGACAAACATGCCAATAACACCAAGGAAGTGCGAGCTACGCGGTCACGTAAATTAAAAGAGAGCGTGTACAGCAAAAGTGAGATGGCTGTCACCAAGACGGTGACAATCAAGACGCGGTTGCTGGCTTGAAGCACACTTAAGTAAAGGTCTAAAAATTGCTGAAGCATACAATGTGACTAATCTGTCACCTGAACAGTTACGGTTGCACTGCGGCTACGATTGCCTGCCGCATCCACAGCCAAAATAAATACATCAAATTGGTTGCCGTTAGCCGGTAGTTTCCAGCGCATTGGGAAAGGTGCGACTGTGCTGGTTTCGGTCAAAACACCGTTTACATACAATTCCACCCTTTCAATGGAAAGATTGTCGGTGACTTCCGGTTGCACCACCAAAGATTCATCCTTTCGTGCTACCACCTGTCCGGCAAGTGGTGTAATCAGGTTGGCAGTAGGTGTGATGTTGTCTATTGTCACGGGCAAGGTGATTTGTTCGAAGCGTTGGTCGGTGCGGATTGCCAAAAGTTGGATGGTATAGAGCCCGCTCAATGCAGAAACATCCCATTGCACCAATTCGCTCTCCTGTAGTACCGCTTCAGTGTGGTCGGCGCCGAGCAAAGTCCACTGGGTTGGGTTTAGCCCTGCACCCACCTGAACGCGCCAACTTGCCAACCCTTCTCCACCCACCAGCCCGCGAATACTCACAATGCCGCGCACATAATCAAACACTTGGGGAGCGGTAATGCGCACAACACTTTGTGAACCATCGCTTGGCAGAACGAGCGTGTCGTATTCGGTGGGCGGTTGGGCAAAGCCGCTCGCTTGAATCCAGTCGTTGGCTTCAGCGGGCAAAACCATAAACACTTTTTCTTCCACCTTTTCGGGTGCGGTGTAGATAGTGGCAAGTTTACCGGTCTCGCGGTTGATTTGAAACTCCTGCCAAATGGTATCTGTGCGTGTGGGTTGTGTACCCTGCACAAACAACTCTTGCACCACTCGTGGGCAAATGGGAGTGGGCAACAAACCGGACGGGTAACAGACGGCTTGACTGACCATGCCCGTTGGGGCATCCCAGCCTGCGGGTGGCAGTGATTGCACGGCGTATTGCATCACCGCCTGCCAAATGGGAGCCGCCCCTGTCAAGCCAGTAGCTTTTTCCATTGGCGTACTATCTGTATTACCCACCCACACCCCAGCCACGCGCTGGGGTGTGTAGCCCAGTGTCCAATTGTCCACAAAATCATTGGTTGTGCCTGTTTTGGCGGCGGCTGGGCGACCAAGCTCCAATGGGTTGGGGCTACCAAAGGCGGCCGTACGGGCTTGATTGTCTGAGAGCACATCGGTAAGTAGGTATGCCAATTGTGGGCTGAGTATCTGCTGGGTTTGTGACTGCGAAAAATCACAAGGCTGGTTTTTACTGTCGCCACACACTTGCAAAAGGTTGCCATCACTGTCTGTAATGCGTAAAATGGCGACTGGGTCCAGTGAGCGATAGCCTGTGCGCACCAAACTGGCTGGGCGAGCAGTACCGCTCATTGCGCCATTGTTTGCCATCACGCCATAAGCATATGTCATATCCAGTAAAGTGACTTCGCCCCCACCGAGACTTAGTGCCAAACCATAGTGGCTGGCGTCTTCATTCAAAGTGTTGATGCCCATGCGGTGCGCGGTACGTAAAACATTGCTCATCCCGACCCAGTTGGCGGCTTCTACAGCGGGGATATTGTACGAGCGGGCAAGCGCTTCGCGCATACTCACAGGACCATGAAAACGGCGGTCATAATTTTCCGGTACATAAGGCGTACTGCCGCCACTGTCAAAGGCTTTGCGCACATCCAGCATCATGGTGGACGGGGTGTAGCCTTGGCTAAAGGCTGTGACATAGACAAAGGGCTTGAACGAACTGCCCGGCTGGCGTAAGCCATCAGCGGCGACATTAAAACTTCCGTCAATTTCGGCATTCCAATAGTCGGCGCTTCCTAGCATGGAAAGGATTTGCCCGCTGGATGGCTCAATCACCACCACTGCGGCATTTGAAACTTGGTGAGAAACGCCAATATCACTACTGCGGGGTGGGGGTAGGTAATTTGCGGCAGTGCAGGCGCTACCATCGCTGGCAGGCAAGACAATGGCAGGGTCTGCCCCATTCAGCCGCGCCAATTGGGTACGAGCTACACACTCGCTTTGATAATACAAATCTAGGTCAAGTGTGGTCGTGACTCGTAAACCGCCCCGATACAACAACTGTGGTGGCAGATCACGCAACAATTGTTGCATTACATACTGGCTAAAATGCGGGGCAAGCAAATCAAAACGCGTTTCAGGAGATTTTAGGCGTGCCAGTACATCATCTTGTAGCGCTTCTGCCCCTTGTTCTATACTGATAAAACCGGCATTGACCATCGCCTGTAAAACCAGGACTTGGCGTTCTTTGGCGGCAAGGGGGGTATCTATCGGGTTGAGCGCCGGAAATTGTGGGATAGCGGCAAGTAAAGCACTTTCAGAAAGGGTAAGCTCATTAGCAGATTTGTCAAAATAGACGCGGGCGGCGGCATCTACCCCATAAGCTAAATTGCCATAAAAATTAGTGTTAAGATACCAAGTCAGGATTTCGTCCTTACTATAACGATTGGTAACTTCGACCGCTAGTAGTACTTCGCGGATTTTGCGGTCATAGCTTTGTTCGGCAATCTGATTGGGCGCAATCAGCACATTTTTGACCAATTGTTGGGTGATGGTACTGCCGCCTTGTACCGCATCGCCTTGCAAGTTTTGCCAGAGCGCTCTTGTGATGCCTTGTAAGTCATATCCGGGGTTTTCATAAAATGAGCGGTCTTCAATCGCTATGGTGGCGTTGATAAAATCTTTTGGAATATCCTGCAGTTCCAACCACTGGCGGTCACCTGCACGTGGGTCAATTACTTCGTATAGGATATGCTGTCCGGTGCGGTCATACAATTGAGTTGTTTGAAAGAAAGCGTTGTTTTCGGCACTAAAGGCGGTTTGAATCTCATTCGGGCTGGGTAAATCCGCCACGTAACTGCTGTAAATGCGTGCAACCAGCCCAATACCACCGCTTGTCAGCAGGATGCCGAATATGGCAATCAGGGCAATTAACGCAAAGAACGCCCGTAAGACTCGTCCAAGCCATGCGTTTTTTTGCGTTTGCCGCCGATTTTTTCGGCGATTGCGGATAATCTGAGAAGTGAGTGCCATGCGCTTGCGCTATTTGGTGTGCTATATTCGACACGCTGATATTCGGCACACATGCCGAATATCGAATTGCGACTTGTTTCTTAGTAGAAAAGCCCGGTTTTCACTTGTGCTGAATATAAGCTATGGCGTATTTTACTCTATAATCGGCGCACATGAAAATTACCCATATTCCCTTAAGAAACAGGGAATACTTTGAACATGAGATATCTTTAACCCAGCCATCAATTACGCTTTCACTCTGGGGCGGTTCGTAATCGGGTAACATTCTTTTGTACGTTAAAAATTCAAAAGCTATTCTTCGCTCAAAAAATGGTCAAAAGGCTCTTTCTGCATCAACTTTCACTGGTCTTGGGCTTAAAGCACTGGTTACTGTGAGCCGCACAAACAGCAAGCAAGACCATTTTGAAAAGAATGGGTTTACCGCAACCGCAGTTGTATTCGACAAGAGTCGAATACAGAAGTTTTCCCTTGATGAAATAGAACAATTTCCATCCGCGCTGAGTATAGTTTTTGGGTGTCTGTAGGATTGGGGATAAAAGATGCCTGTGGGCAGTTTGTTGGAACGATTTGGCTGAAAACAACCATTTGGGCATTTTTGCAAGCCTGCCATCCCTATAAAAAGATAAGCAGAACTACGAATTTATCCGGTTTGCAAAAATTTCGTTCTATATTTTGGCACAACCGTGTCAAATATAGGCAACTGCACACAGGCAAAAAATTTAGAGCAAGAACTGACACTAGGGGGGTTGTGTCCAATTCAGTTACTCAAGACCAGCATATTTTACCAGAATTTCATGGGCTAGACAAGAATGTCTGGTTTCTAGCGGATTTCATACGAAAATACACGGAATTTTGATAAAAATAGCCAATTTCGTGCCAGAATAGAGATTGTTTGCGATAATATGGGTTCTTGATTTGTATGGTCGGCAACATAAACCAACCGTGTGTGTTACAACCGCAGTTAAATACAACGTAATTAACCCAAATAAATCTTGGTTGGGGGTGCTGTCCAACAAGCCAAGATGCGCATCCTTACCGAATTATCTTCTCATGCAATCCATTATTCCTACACTCACCGAACTTGTTGAAAACGCCCTGCAAGCATGTGCCCAAAAGCACGCATGGCAGTTGGAGCAACCGATAAATATAGCCATCAGTCCAGCAAAAAACCCGCAATGGGGTGAATTTTCGAGCGCTATTGCTTTGCAATTGGCAAAACTAACTGCAAAAAAGCCTATAGATATCGCAAATGAACTCATGGCACACCTACCTGCTAGCGAGATGGTGCAAACTGTCAATGTCAGCGTTCCCGGTTTTCTCAATTTCTCCATTTCCCAAAATTGGCTCTCGGCTCAAATCCCGCAAATTTTGTCAACAGGTGCAAGTTATTGGAATAGCAATGATGGGCAAGGCAAAAAGGCAATGGTAGAGTTTGTCAGTGCCAACCCAACCGGTCCGCTTAGTGTAGGGCGCGGGCGTGGTGGGGTAGTGGGAGACACCTTTGCCAATATTTTGCAGGCGGTTGGGTACGATGTCACTCGTGAATATTACTTTAACAATGCCGGCAATCAAATGCGCTTGTTGGGCGAATCTTTGCAGATTCGTTATTTGCAGGTGCTGGGTGAAGCGGTTGAGCTAGGGGAAAACCACTATCAAGGTGAGTATTTATTCGAGCTAGGCAAGCGACTCGTGGCAGAAAAAGGCGAAAGCCTGCGCACTGCAGAGGTCGAAACCTTTAGCAAATATGCCGAACTCGCCATGTTTGATTCCATCAAAGCCACTTTAGAGCGCATGAATATTTACATGGATGTGTACTTTAACGAAAACTCCCTATTTGAAGATGGTTCCGTTTGGGATGTGGTGAATCGTTTAACGGCTGGTGGTTTTACCTATGAAAAAGATGGGGCAATCTGGTTTGTTACCACCCGTTTTGGTGTGGAAAAAGACCGCGTGCTGGTGCGCTCCCAGGGCGTCCCCACCTATCGCTTGCCGGATATTGCCTATCACGAAAATAAGCTACGGCGTGGTTTTGAATTGATAGTCGATGTGCTAGGCGCAGACCATAAGGACGAGTTTCCCGATGTAAAGATGGGTGTCGAAGCCCTAGGCTACAACGCCGATGGAATTCATTTACTGATGAACCAATTTGTTTCGGTGAAGGGACAGCGTATGAGTACCCGCGCCGGACGCTTCACCACTTTGGATGAGTTGATGGATGAAGTGGGGGCAGATGTGGTGCGCTTCTTTATGCTTCAGCGCGACTCTTCTAGCCACTTGGAGTTTGATTTGGATTTGGCGCTTGAACAGTCAGAAAAAAATCCGGTATTTTATGTCCAGTATGCCCATGCGCGGATTTCCAGTATTCTACGCAAGGCGCAGGAAGAAGGCTATTCTTTTGAGAATGCTGACCTGGCTTTGTTAGCAGAACCTGCCGAGAAGGCTTTATTATTGAAACTACTGGAGTTATCGGAAGTTGTTCGGATGTGTGCCAAAGAATTTGCTCCTCATCACCTAACTTACTACGCCCGTGACCTAGCAAGCGCTTTCCACGCTTTTTACCGCGATTGTCGCGTGCTGGACAGCCAAAATCTGCCTTTAAGCACTGCTCGTTTGCAATTAACTGCCGTTGCCCAAATTGGCTTGGCTCGCGCCTTGCATTTGTGTGGCGTTTCGGCTCCCGAAACCATGTAATTGGGATGGGTAGTCGGGTTTTACCACTCGGCAGTAGTGGAAAACACGACCGAAATAAGGTTTTACTGTTTGTAAACTGTTCTGCTCTGAGAAAGCCGAGTCGAGCCAATATTGTTTACGCGGGTGAAAACCACACTCCTTCATCAAGCTAACTTGTGGCAAACTAGATACTGAGTGCAAGTACTATTCGGCATGTACGCCAAATAGTACTTGCGGATATTGGTATCCGTTTAAAGTGCCGGTCATTGCGAGCCCACAGCAACAATTCTATTCCCTATTAAAAAGGGTTGCCGCAATCACAGTTGTATTTGACATGAGCCCAATATAGGCGTTTTTTCTTAAGGGGAAAAATGCAATGTGTACTCGTGCTGAGCTATGAATTGTCCTTAAAGGATAGGACAATTAGGCGTTAAGTCAGGATACACTGGCACAATTTTTTAAACACCACTACAATAAAAGTGACAACTTTTTCATTTAAAGTGTCCAACTATTGTTGAAAGCGTACAAAAATGGAGCTTTTAAAAAGCAAGTTTTGCCTATCCTAAAATCCCAGCCAAAGTTGTATGCTTCCATTGTTCCCTTATTTTTTGCACCATTTTCAGGAGGCTCATTTATGTTAGAGTTTTTTCAACAAAACTGGCTTATTGCTTTTCTTCTTGGCAGTTTAATTGGCTTCATCATTGCCACCTCGCTAGACTGGAGTTTTATTTTTCGCTCCAAGTCGCCGGATGTCAATATTGATATTGACGGGTTGAAGAACGACAAACAACGTTTGCAAACCGAATTAAATGCCCAAGTGGAGACAGGCAAAGGGCTGAACCTAAAACTCGGTGATTTGCAAATAGAAAATACAGATTTACGTGCTCGTTTAGACACTTGCGCCAATACTCGCATGGAACTCGAAGGAAAATTGCGTGACGTCAACCAAGATTATGCTGGTTTGCAGGCACGCTTCAGCGAGTTGGAAGCTCAAAACAACAATTTGAATTTGCAATTGGGTGGATTTCAAACCCGTATTGGAAGTTTAGAATCACATAATAACGATCTTTCGTTGCGCCTAAGCCAAATGGACGATGTAAATGTGAAACTGGGTGATTTAGATAGCATAAATTTGAGTCTTGCCAATCGCCTCAAAGAATTGGAAGCCATGAATGTTGATTTGTCTGCCAAACTCCAAGCTTCTGATAATCTGGCTGGTATGAATTTACGTTTAGAGCAAGACAACGCCAGCCTGCAAGCGAAATTAAATGCCACTTTGGCAGATTTGGATGCAATAAAGGCTGATAACGCTCGCATTGCGGGTGCGGCGGACCTTGAAATGGAACGCTTACGCAGTGAATTGGTGCTGGCGGGTTCGGGAGAGACGCTATCCGGTGGTGCGGATTTAGTAGCGCAAGTGGGAACTTTGGAAGCTATAAACGCCGGCCTTCGAGAAAAAATGGCGGAATTGGAATCGGAAAATCAAGATTATCAGATTCGCTTGCACCAATTGGGGTCATTGGGCACTAATGATGATGATATGAACAATTGGCTAGTGAATTTGGAACAAAGCGGCAAAAATCCCGACTGGTCTGTTCGCCTTGCCGAATTGGAGGCAGATAATGCTAGTTTGAAAGCTCGCTTGCAGGAGGTGGAAGGAATCAACGTTGGATTGGAAAGCCGACTGCTCCAGTACGAGGGCAACATTTCGGGGAAGGTGGGTTCGGTGAGCCTGCCGGATGTGGATTTATCCGCCGAATTGCCGAAGATTGACCTGCCGGACGTGGATGTGTCTGGCGATTTGGGT
>DKKK01000110.1:9636-9792 GCA_002455215.1 Anaerolineales bacterium UBA6668
GGTAGCGTGAGCCTGCCGGATGTGGATTTGTCCGCCGAATTGCCGAAGGTTGACCTGTCGGACGTGGATTTGTCCGCCGACCTGCCAAAGATTGACCTGCCGGATGTGGATGTGTCTGGCGACCTGCCGAAGGTTGACCTGCCGGACGTGGATGTG
>DKKK01000022.1 GCA_002455215.1 Anaerolineales bacterium UBA6668
CTGCCCCATGTTGAATATTAAGTTATCACTATTCTCTCAAAAGATTTTCATTAATTTTCGAACTTACCCTATTATGAAACATTACATCGTCCCCCTATCCTTTTTTCTACTCGCCGTTGGCTGTATCTTTTTGTACAACTTGATCGGTTCGGAAGTGACAGCAGAAGGTATTTTAAAAGAACCCTTCTTCCTAGTGCCCTTTGCATGGCTCTTTCTCTTGCTCAGTGTGCTTTCCACTATCAGCATTGGTGCATGGAAATTTTTTCGGCGCTAGTGGTGTGTTACGCCCTACACACTTGGAGCAAAAGTAAGTGAAGTCATCATTGAGTATGCAAACCCGTATTTTAGCTGGTCTTATAATTGGAGCAATAATTGCTTATGTGGACAATTTCTCATTTCAGGGAGAAGTAAGTCCAATTGTAATTGTTGTAATGTTGCTTGTTGCGACAATCACAATTGGAGTCTCATGGGAAAGGCGCGGTTTACTCACTAGCGCTTTGCTGTGGCTATGGTTGCCAATGACACACATCGTTAAGAAAGTGCTTGGTTTACCTGATACATTACATCCAAATACTTATGCTTCAATTCTTATGTTCACCGTTTTTACCTTTACCATTTCAGGAATCGGTTTTATAACCGGTATAGCTATCAATAAAATAGTAAAAAAATAAAACAGTGCGATGGGCAACATCTATCCTCGCTTTTACCCACACAAGGGGGCGCAATGAATAAAACGAAGAATGATATATCTACCCACATAGATTCACTACCAGATGAATTTCGGCAATCTGTTCGGCAGTTGGACAAAGTCATATCTGAGATGATGGCTGGATATTCCCGCGTCTTGTGGGAGGGCACTCTATGGGGTGGAACCAGCCAGGAAATCATTGGTTATGGCGATTACACAATAAATCTATCACGCGGCAAGAAAAGTGAGTGGTTTATGGTCGGGTTAGCGGTTCAGAAAAACTACATCAGTATTTATGTAAACGCCTTCGAAGATCAATGGTACGTGGCAGAGAAGTACCGCTCTCAGTTGGGTAAAGTCAAGATCGGGAAATCGAGTATCAGTTTTAAACAGTTAGATGATCTCAATATGGAAACTCTAAAAAAAGTGCTTTCGATTGCTCGAGATAGTATGCCCAAACAACCTTCTGCGTAATTTGCAGGTTTTTTGCCTACACAGGATTTATACTAGCCCAAGCCCACCTACTTACGGGTAACCCAGCCTTTGCGCGTACACCTGCGCAAAAAACTTAAACACACAAACAAAACAGCCAACTGTGATAATGTTACACAGTTGGCTGTTTATTATCGCGCCAAATATCACTGACGGCTCTTAATGGTCGCCTTTGATTACCTGCAACATCTCGGCGTTGGAAGAGAATTTGAAGACGGGCAAGCCGCGCTCCTTCATCAGGCGAGCTTCTTCGGCTTCTAACACTTTCCAATCATCACGGGTAATAGCCCCCATTGCTAGCAAGCGAGCGCTCAGCGCCGCTAAGTCGGCTGTGATATCGCGGGTTGGTTTGTCTGCTAGGTAGGCGAGAACAGCCTTTGCCCCGTTGGTGCCATCTTTGCGGGCGATACCGACCAAGCCTACACTGGCGTTACGTGCCCACCCTGCCAAAAAGACGTTCTCAACTGCTTGTGGGTTATCTGCATCCCACGCTTCGTAGTTGTTTTCTTCTTGGGGGAAGCGAGCTGTCGGGCGGGTTTGGTAGCCATTGCGCCCAATCGGAAGCCCGATGTGCGGGTCAGCGGCATCGCCAATAGCAAAAATAACAGTATCACAGGGTATATTTTGGAAAGTACCCAAGCCACGTGCGCTGGTTGTGCCATCTTCGCGCAGTTTGAGCGTTGTATCTTCTAGCTTTAAGTTTCCAACATTGCCATTGCCATCGTCTACTATCTGAGTGGGGCTGAGCAAAAAGCGCATACGCACTTGAGTAGCAGAGTGGCTAGGGTCGGCAGTATTGACGGTGTTAAGAATGTAATTTTGGGCGCTGGCAACATCTTGCCCGGCGGCTTGCATAATGGGTGCAATGCGAGCTATTTCGGCGGTAAAGTCGGCGGTATCTAAATTGGCGGAAATGCCTTCAAGCTCTTTTTGGGTGAATTTCACATCTGCGGCGCTACGTCTTGCTACGATGGTCACGGTTTCAGCTTGTACGTCATGCACCAGATGGTGAGCTATGTCCATTGCAACATTTCCAACACCCACTACGACTACGTGCTTGCCGATGGCGTATGTTTCTTCGCTAAAGGGTGGGAGTTGGTTGTAGTGATAGACGATTTCTTTGGCATGGAAAGCGCGGTGCAGGTGTTCGCCCGGTAGTTCCAACCATTTTGTGCCCTGCGCACCCACGCACACCAGAATAGCGTCTGCCCCGCTTGCTTGTAAATCTGCCAATGTGAGTCCGCTTTCCTGCCCTACTACCACGTTCCCAAAATAACGTAAATTGGGAAGTGCCATTATCTTGCGGAATTGACCACGCAAGCCTTCTTTCATTTTGTGCTTGCTGTGATAGATGCCATATTCTGCCAAACCCCCGGGTTTGATATCGCGGTTCAAAAGAACCACTTCAGTGTTGGGCTGGCTGGCGAGTTGCTGAGCGGCGTACAAGCCTGCAGGTCCTGCGCCAACGACATAGACGAGATGTTTTGTGTTCATTTGATTTTTTCCTTATGGATAGACGGCATGGGTTGGGTGAAGCCGGTTTTTGGGCTGACGCGCTGGGCATATAATAGAATACCCAGCAAAATGACCGCAGAACCAACCAACATGCCAAATCGTTGCCATTCCCCGAAGGTGGGGAAGACATCTGGCAAGTTGTGTGTGCCAAGTCCAAGTACATCTACCAAGGCGGAAACGGAACAAATAACCAATCCGGTTGCACCTAGCCGTAGCCCGATATCTTCACGCAAACGGCGGGGTAGCCCGCGCAGGCGGCTGGCAAATGCCCACAGGTAGCCCCCACCCGTGGCAATATACACTGCAAGTAGGATGAAAATTAGTTGTGCCAAACCAATCCCTGGGGTTCCATCTAGGTTGAGCAGGTCGGGATACACTGCCACTCCTAGCAAGAGCAAACCTAGCGCTACCAAGATGATGCCAGTGCGGGCAAGGATGCGCAGAACCTGTGGGTCGAGTGGGCGGGGGGTCGGTTGACTATAGGTGATGTTGCTCATTGGGGTAAGCTTTTTTGTAAGATTCGCAACCAATTCTGGCTGTGAAAATTTTCGATATCGTTTGAATTATACCCCTTTGCCGCCAAAAGTGGGGCAATTTTGGGTAAATCTGCGCAACTGTCCATTTCGAAAGGGGTGTGCTCCCAGCCCAATCCGCCGTCCAAGTCGGAGCCAATACCCACATGGCGACTACTACCACTCAATTGGCAGATGATATCCGCCGCGGCGGCAACGATTTCTAGTGGGACTGCTTGCTTGCCATCGGCAAGCGCCCAACCGGTTTTTAGGAAGCGGTTGTAGGGAACTACCCCAATGACGCCATCTCGCTCGGCAATGCGCTGAATAACGACATCCGGTAAGGCACGCTCCGGGTAGGTAATTTCCGCTAGGCGGCGCGGGTTGGCGTGGGTGGCGACTATGGTACCCGGAAAGCGGTCTAAGGCGGCGAGTGTGCCTTCATCGGTCATGTGGCTTAGGTCAAGGATGACGGGTAGAGCGCTCATGCGCTCTAGTAGTTCAAATCCAAGGGCAGTCAAGGCGCCTGGTTCGCCGGTTCCCCCGGCATAGCGAGTTGCCGCCCAAGCGGGACCAATGATGCGCACGCCTTGTTCCACCCAAAATTCCACTTCTGCGGGTTTGCGGATAGGGTCTGCACCTTCCATTAGGATGACAATGCCGATTTGCCCGCTTTGATGCGGATTTTGCCAGCTTTCAGTTACGCGCTTTAGGTCGCTTTGGTTTTGGATGAGTGTAAAAGCTTGGGGGTTTTCACCTGCCAAGCGGCGGTAATAATCCACTTGTTGTAGCGCTAAGCGATGGGCAGTCTCAGCGTCTTTGTAAAAGATGGTGTCGGTGGCAGTTTTGCGGTGAAAAGGCACATTAAAAATTGTGGCAAACACAATGCCAACTCGCGCTTGTTGCAACTGTGGTAGCCCCACCATGCAATTGCCGTTGATTTGGGGGACGTGGGTGGTTTGTTCGGCACGGCGGGTTTCATGCACCGAGCGGGTATAATCGCGCCCGTACGTCAGGGCGTTCCAGGCTAGGTCGAGATGGGCATCAATAATGAACATAAAAAGTGAACGAAGTTAAAAGTCAACATAATCAAGGGAATTAAGCGAAACTCTTCCCGCACCCCATCTCCCACATCCCGTATTCCATCTCCCGTACCCCGTATCCCGTATCCCATATCTCACATCCCATGTCCATATCCCACTTCCCCCTTCCCACATCTCACTTCCCAAATACGTCTTGCATTGCCAATTGCAGAGCGGTGAGAATTTCATCTACGTGATTGGGTTGAGCAATAAGTGGGGGTCCAATCAAGGTTAGGTCACCGTGCTTGCCATCGGCACAGCCTTGCGAGTAGTACATGCTTACCCCGCGTTCAAATGCCGCCTGCCACAGTGTAGGTGCGAGTTTACGACTCACATCAAAGGGCTGTTTGCTGGCTTTGTCTTGCACCCATTCGATCCCCCAGAACAAACCCCGCCCACGAATATTGCCTACATACGGATGATGGTCTAACTGTGCGTGTAATTGCTCACCCAAATATGTGCCCACCCGTGCGGCATTTTCCACCAATTGTTCCCGTTGCAGGATGCCCAACACCGCCAGCCCTGCCGCCATACCCACCGGATGATGGCTAAAAGTGCCACCGTGATTAAAATCGCCCAATGTCCTACTGATTAAATCTACATCACTACCCCTTGCCGCCACCCAACCGAGCGGGAAGTAGCCGCCCGCCGCCCCTTTGGAAGTGACAATAATATCGGGGGTGGCATGCCAGTGCTGATGTCCCCACCACTTGCCGGTACGCCCAAAACCTACCAGCACTTCATCGGCAATCCACAGCACACCATAGCGGTCACACACCGCCCGCACGCTACTCCAATAGTCGTCGGGGGGTAACGCGCCCCCCAAACTTGCCCCGCTGATAGGTTCGGCTAGGAAGGCGGCAACGTTGCCGGCGCCGAGCGACAAAATGGTCTGTTCCAATTCAGCGGCGTATTCTTCACCGGAACGGGTGTCTNNTGGCGAAATGTGGGTGCCTGGTTTCATCATGTCCAGATACGGCGCACGCAAACCGGCACGTCCACTGGCGCTCAATGCGCCCAAACTCATACCGTGATAACTTTGGCGGCGGCTGATGATGTGGGTACGTTGCTGTTCACCCCGTGCCATTTGAATCTGCCGGCTAAGCTTGATAGCTGTTTCCACTACTTCACTACCACTGGTCATTGGGAAAAAGCGTGCATCGGGCAGGGGCACAATTTTCGCCAGCGCTTCGGCGTAATCTTCGGCGGCTTGGCTGGTAAACATAATGGCGTGGGTATAAGCGGCAGTTTGCGCCTGCTCTGCCATTGCCTGCACCACTTCGGTGCGCCCATGCCCAACGTTAATGACCAGCGGACCCCCTGCCGCGTCCAAATAGCGCTTGCCATCGGTATCGTACAAATATACACCTTCGGCGTGGGCAATCATCGGGCGTGGATACGCCATCTTTCGGTAAAAAATATGTCCGTGGGGGTGAGCAAAACGGGGCATGATACAATTTTTTGGGGTAAAAGGGGAAAGTAAAAATAGAAATTGTTTGACTTGGCTAGGCAGGGGAACGATTGGCTTGGATCGTTTGCACACCTTGACTAGTAGCAACCAGCACCACATCAGCCATCTGCAAAAATAAGCCGTGCTCCACTACACCCGGAAAGGCGGTGAGCGTCCGAGCTAGCTTGTGGGGGTTGTCAATTCCGCCTTGCCAGTACATCTTGGCAAGGTAGTTGCCATTGTCGGTGACAGCCGGTGTGCCATCTGCCTGCGTCCAAAATTCCACGCGTTCACAGTGCTGTTGTAAGAAACGCAAAGTGGCGGCGTACTCAAATGGCACAATTTCCACCGGTAGGGGGCACTTCTCCCCCAGTTGCACCACCAACTTGCTAGCATCCACAATCACCACAAATTGCTTGGCATGAAGTTCGACCATTTTCTCACGCAGTAGCGCTTTGCCTAGCCCTTTTATCAAATTACAATTGGGGTCTACTTCATCTGCACCGTCCACTGCCAAGTCTAGGCTGGGATGGGTGGAAAGGCTGACGAGTGGAATGCCGAGCATACTGGCTTGGTGGGCAGTTGCTTGGCTGGTGGGCACACCACAAATGTCGGTGAATTGCCCGTTTTGTAGGGCTGTACCGAGTAGATCTACAAAATATTGGGTGGTTGAGCCAGTCCCCAAGCCCAATACCATACCGGAACGCACGTAGGACATAGCGGCTTGAGCGGCTGTACGTTTGGGATTAATCGTATCTGTCATATCCATTATCTAACTTTATGTGAGCGGTATTCGGCGCAACCGGAAATTGGCTTTACATCTGTAAGCGCTTCCTGACATGCACCAAAACTGCATTAGTTACCACCAACCTGACACAAGCGGTTGGCATAGTCGGTGATTAGGTCGCGCATGGCAAGTTTTTCCAGCCAGCGGCTGGGAATGGNNCCATACACAGCCCCGGTGCTGTCTGCATCTTCACCCAAATTAACTGCCAGTAA
Source organism: Anaerolineales bacterium UBA6668 (assembly GCA_002455215.1). Classification (GTDB taxonomy): domain Bacteria; phylum Chloroflexota; class Anaerolineae; order Anaerolineales; family UBA6668; genus UBA6668. The sequence goes on from DKKK01000022.1 coordinate 6,739, forward strand.
CGCCCCTTCTTCAAAGGTTTGGCTGTGGTAAAACGCCCACAAAGCGGCTGACAAGGTGTGTACCACATAACCACTGGCACGCATTTGGCTGGCTGATTTTTGTTTGTAACTGCCGTTGGTAATCGCTTCAATTTCCGGGACAAGTGGGTGTTGTCGCCAATAGCCGCCGATGGGAGCAAACTGTGGGCTAAGCAATTGCTCTTTGGGCTGTTGGTGTAGCGCCCCCACGATTAATGCGCCAAAGAAACGGCAAGCGTCAATAGTGGCGGGAGCGCAGTGGGTGGTGCGGCTACTATTACCACAACTTACAATTGCTTTGGGTGGGTGATTAGCAAAATACATTGCCACCGGCGCCAAACGCACAATACTGCCATTACCTGCCGACTGCGCATCTACCGAGCCACAGTACGGATCGCGGGTTTGCAAAAACCGCTCTAAGGCTTGACGGGTGGTATTGCCAATATCGAAGCACTTGCCGGTGCTACTTAAATGCCCGTCCTTCCACCAGCGCACATAGCGGTCTAATTGGTCACCAGCATCGAAGCGTTTTTTCTCTAGCAAGGACTCGGCTAAACAGAGCGCCATGCTGGTATCGTCCGTCCATTGCCCGGGGGCTAAGCCAAACGGTCCACCGCCGACCAGATCACTGATAGGCTCAAATTGCTGGGGGCTGGTGAATTCCAGTGTGGTACCAAGCGCATCACCTACCGCTAATCCGAGCAGTGCGCCTTGAAAATAGTTGAGAATGTCCACAAAAACTTCCTGAGATAATTCTCTTTTGGGCAGAATTGCACTACAATAATGCAACGAACTTGTCGCAAAAGTTTCGTGGTTGCCCCATCACTGGGGTATGCCACTGGCGCTCGGCACGTTGCAATCTTGCGCTTTTCCTTTCAGAAAATGGCATGGTTTTGACCGTACCGAGCGAGTAGCGGCTCACTTTTTCAGCGAGCCGCCAGTTGATATTCAAACTCCCTTAAGTTTAACCCATATTAAGCAGAACGGCAATTTTATGAGCAAATTTAATCGAATCGACCAACGAAAACCTGACCAATTGCGCACGGTACGCATCTTGCCGGGCTTTGTCAGCTTGGCAGAAGGCTCGGCGCTCATCGAAATCGGTGAAACGCGAGTGCTGTGTAATGCCACCATCGAAGAAAAAGTGCCTACCTGGCTACTGGGCAAGGGGCGCGGCTGGATAACCGCCGAGTATGCCCTGCTCCCACGCAGTACCCAACAGCGGGTGGAACGTGAACGCAAGGGGGCAAAAGGACGCACGCACGAAATTGAGCGGCTAATTGGCAGGAGCTTACGCGCCAGTGTCAATTTGCAATTGCTCGGTGAACGGTTGGTAACGCTAGATTGTGACGTTTTGCAAGCGGATGGTGGCACACGCACTGCCAGCATCACCGGCGCGTACGTAGCTATGGCACTTGCCCTGCAAAAATTGGTCGCCAGCGGTGAGCTTGACCCGGCAGTGTTTGTGACCCCGGTGGCGGCGGTCAGTGTGGGGATTGTGAATGAAATCCCTATGCTTGATTTGTGTTATGTGGAAGATGCACAGGCGGCGGTAGACTGCAATGTGGTAATGACGGGCGATGGCAGGTTAGTGGAAGTGCAGGGTACTGCCGAAGGCACGCCTTTCACCCGCCAAGCGCTCGATGAACTGCTCGACTTGGCACAAGCCGGCATTGCCGATTTGCTGGCTTATCAGCAAGTGATTCTAACAGGGGCGTAATGACACGCCCCTATTTTGCTTTGCTATATTCGGCAGGTTCATCAGTGCCGAATGCGAGCGCCCTTGCTTTGTTTACTATATTCGGCACGGTTCAGATTTCCGCTGTTTTCTTTAAGGAAAAAAAACCAGTTTTCATCCGTGACGAATCTAGTTTGCCAGTAGTTGATGCAAGACTGCTTTTTGGGCGTGCATCCGATTTTCCGCCTGTGGGAAGAGCCAGCTATGTCTGCCATCTGCTACTTCATCGGTGATTTCTTCCCCGCGGTGCGCGGGTAGGCAGTGCAAAACTTGTGCATCGCGACTGGCGTGGGACACCAATGCCGAATTTAGCTGATAAGGCGGGAAAACCTGTAGGCGCTGGGCGGTTTCGGCTTCTTGCCCCATGCTAGTCCACACATCGGTATAGAGTACGTCGGCATTTTCGACTGCTGGGATTGGGTCAATAAAGGCAGAGACGGTAGCACCTGCGGTAGCAAACTTGCGGGCGTTTTCCAGGTCGCTTTCTGCCATTTCGTAGCCGGGCGGTGTGGCAATGCGGAAGTTTGCGCCAAGAATGACACAGGCTTGCATCAGGGAACGCGCCACATTGTTGCCATCCCCTACAAAGGTCACGGTCAAACCTTCCACCTTGCCAAATTTTTCTTGGATGGTGAGTACATCTGCCAATGCTTGGCAGGGGTGGCTGGCATCGGACAACCCGTTGATAACTGGCACGCTGGCGTATTGTGCCAATTGCAAAATGTGTTCGTGTTGAAAGACACGCGCCATGATGGCTTGGCAGTAGCCGCTGAGCACACGGGCGACATCGGCGACTGATTCGCGCTTGCCCAAACCAATTTCGGCGGGTGATAGGTAGAGCGCGTCACCACCCAGATGACGCATGCCCATATCGAAGGAAACACGGGTGCGCAAGCTCGGCTTTTGAAATACCATTGCCAATACCTTACCACGCAAAACCGGACGGTTGCCACCGGCAAAGTGTTCGCGTTTGAGTTCGACTGCCAATTGGAGCAAATCTTCCAAATCGGCGCGGGAAAAGTCAGTGATGTCTAGGAAGTGTTGCATAAGATTACCTTAAAAGAAAAAGGGTGTACCGAAATAGATACACCCCACGAGTGGGCAGAACAGGGCTCGAACCTGCGACCTCTTCGGTGTAAACGAAGCGCTCTAACCAACTGAGCTAACCGCCCATAGAGTGCCTAATTATAACAGGGGTGTGGACAAATTGGCAAGGGCTTCGCGTTCATTTTCATTCGTTCATTTATCTAAAACGTTACCGGAAGATGGTTGTTCCGTCAAAAGAAAATATCAGCAAAAGTGTACCATTAGCGGATGAATGAATGTAAAATGTGTATGATATTCGACACGGATGAACACTGTGCTTTTCTTTTAAGAAAAAAAGTGGGAATCGGCACTCGGCGCACATGCCGAAGGCAACCCGTGCCGAATACAAAATAGAGTAGTTTCACGTTCAGCCAATCAATTTCAACATTATGACCTTACTTGCTTCCATTCTCACTGCCTTCGTTGTGCTAATACACATTTATATTGTGATGCTAGAAATGTTTTGGTGGGATCAGCCACGCGGTTTGCGGGCATTTGGACTTTCAATCGAGTTAGCACGCCAAACCAAAACTCTTGCCGCCAATCAAGGGCTATACAACGGCTTCCTAGCGGCAGGTTTGATTTATGGAATTTTGCAAAACTCCATAGAATTCAAGGTGTTTTTTCTGGTTTGTGTTATGGTTGCCGGCATTT
>DKKK01000217.1 GCA_002455215.1 Anaerolineales bacterium UBA6668
TTTTCATGCGGTTGCCCTGTTTGTTTTTGCAAATACCCTTGAAATTTTTGAGCACCTTAAGCTACATAGCCAAAAAATCTTGGCTGGCTCGCTTATTGTGAAATAGCTACATAACCGCACAAGTAAAACCAACTTCCATAATCGAAAGTACCATTGCAATCGTTAACTTTTTTTGCCAAAATTAATGTCTNNCGAAAATCCATATTCGGCACGCACGAAAACCACGCTTTTTTCTTATTAGAGAAAAAGCGCAGTTTGACATTTGGCTCATGTATCGAATAGAATATGTTTATTCTCTAACAATTTTTTAAGTTCCGCTCTTAAGCTAGTTTTATATTTAAGGATAGCGGGCAATTGTTATTTTCGACATTGATTGGTACTGTGTAAAACTCAACACCAATCAGCCGACAATCAACTTTATCCAATTCTTACAGGAGAAGAAAAACAATGAAAGCGCTTCAAAAAGCAATCGGTATTTTTGCCGGAATGTTGGTACTTACAGCACTCGCTTGTGGAGGAAGTAACCCCACCAGCAACCCAACTAAAGCCCCTGAACAGCCCACCCAAGAACCCAACCAAGAACCCACCGCCAAGCCTGTCAGTTCCAGTGCGGTTACAAGTCTGGAAGATGTTCGCAACGCAGTGGTCTACATCGAAACCGTTGGAGATTTTGCCTACCCCGAAGATGGTGGCGGTACACGCTTAGAAGGATACACTGGCACTGGTTTTATGATTGACCCTACAGGCATTATCGTCACCAATAACCATGTGGTGGCAGGCGCAAGCCTAGTCAAAGTGTACCTAGACGGTAGCTCCGAAGCCTTGAACGCCCGTGTACTAGGCACTAGTGAATGCTCTGACTTAGCCGTTTTGGATATTGCTGGAGACGAACTGCCCTACCTGAATTGGTATGAAGGCGATGTGAAAGTAGGTTTGGATGCCTACACCGCTGGTTTCCCCTTGGGTGACCCTGAATTCACCTTGACAAAAGGCATTGTGGCAAAAGAAAAGGCAGATGGCAACAGCTCTTGGGCGGCAGTTGACTCGGTCATCATGCACGATGCAACCATCAATCCCGGCAACTCCGGCNNAGAACTTCATCCAGACCGATGCCGCCATCAATCCCGGCAACTCCGGCGGACCACTAATCACCAAAGATGGCGAAGTGATTGCTGTAAATTATGCGGGCAACTCCGAAACCAACCAATATTTTGCCATCGGACAAAGAACAGCTCTCCCCGTTATCGAAAAACTTCAAAATGGCGAAGATGTAGATGCACTCGGCATCAATGGCGAAGCCATTGTCGTCAGTGAAGAACTGTCCGGCATTTGGGTGTACTCAGTAGAAGCCGGTTCGCCAGCAGATAAGGCACGCATTGAAGGGGGCGACTTTATCATCTCACTCACAGGCATTCCAGTCGGCACAGATGGCACAATGTCTGCTTACTGCGATGTAGTACGGAGCAACGCGAGTGGCGATGTTATTGATATTCAAGTGTACCGCCCAGCTACCGATGAAATTCTGGAAGGACAAATCAACGGACGCGAGCTAGAATTTGTGAGCAATGGTAGTAACGGTGGTGGTGACAGTGCCAATAACAGCGGTGACGCCACTCCAGCCGCCAGTGGCGATGAATTTGTAGTCGTCACGGATGATGCAGAATCAATTTCTGTCAAAATTCCCGCTGGCAGTGAATATGACGGCAGTGCATGGACGCTCAGTGACGGTGACGTAATTGGCGCACAAATCACCGCCGCGCCCAGTTTAGATGACTACTACAATAACTGGGATGCCCCCGGCTTTTTCTTTGGGGTATCGGATGACCTAGCAAAACTAGGCGGGTATATTCAACTTCTCGATATCTACCGAGACATTTACCGCGAAGACTGCCAATACGACAACCGCTACGACTATGACGATGGTTACTACGAAGGCAAGTATGATTCCTTCTACGCTTGTGGTGGAACAGACGGCAACCTGTTTGTGCTCTCTGCTCGCCCCAAGAGCAACCCAACCGGCGCTCTGATTACCGTTCAAATGCAATACATTGAAGATTCAGACTTGGACGTGTTGAAACAAATCCTAGACACATTTGATATTATCGGCACGCTTCCACGCTAAGACATTCAGCAAAGTCGTTATCAATGACTATATTGGACGCATGAGTCCAATCGCCCTAAAAGACCACCCTTTTGCCGGGGTGGTCTTTTGTTTTTGGAAAAAATGATTATAATTTAGATACGAAATGTAATAACATTATAACGTTTTTAGGAGTCGCCGCCATGAGCAAAAAAACCGTCCGGGTTGCCGCTGTCCAATTGAGTGCAGGGGCAAATGTCGCAGAAAACCTGCAAACCTGCCTTCGCATGATAGACCGCGCCGCCGCAGAGTGCCAACCAGACCTGATGGTGTTGCCAGAATTTTGCAATCACCTATCTTGGTACAACGATAAGCAACATTGTTATGATGTTTCCGTACCGCTAGACGGCGAATTTTTGCAGGCGATTGCGCAAAAGGCAGTTCAATATCAGTGCCATATTGTTATCAACTGCACAGTTCAACACCCTGCCACTAGCACCGCCACCGGCACCAGCCTGCTTTACGGACCAGACGGCAAGCTATTGGTCACTTCCGATAAACAAGTACTGATGGGACACGAAAACGACTTTTTAGTACGTGCCTGTGCGCTTACCCCGGTCGTCGAAACCAGCATTGGGCGTATTTCTACCTATGCTTGCATGGATGGGGTTATCAATGAGACACCACGCTTTTTGGCATTGCAAGGAGCGCAAATTTTGTGCAATAGCCTAAACTCGTTTGCGATAGATGAAGCCAGTTTGCACGTGCCTGTACGTGCCGCCGAGAACAAAGTATTTGTCGTAGCGGCTAATAAGTGTGGACCCCTGATTCCCGAATTTTTGTTGGAGCCAGTCAGTCAAGCTACCAACATTCCAATTGAGTTTTTGCACGGAGCGGGCGAAAGCCAAATCGTCTCACCAGATGGCACCGTGCTCGCCAAAGCCCCGCGCAGTGGCGAAGCCGTAGTATGGGCAGATATTGACCCCAGCCAAGCTGACAACAAGCGCCGCCCGGACGGCACCGATATTTTCGCCAGCCGCCGCCCTGCACTATACACGGCAATTGCGGAACAACCCAGCGAAATTGACCATCCAATTGCCGCCACACAACTTTCCACAGCCGTTTACCAGCCCCGCCAAGACGGCATTTCTGCCATTGCCGAAGTCGCTAACGCTTTGCCCGCCATTGTGGCAGACGGGGTGCAAGTGATTGTCTTACCTGAGCTTTTCTGCTTTGCTGGTGGCATTGTAGCTGATATTAAAAGCGCGGTAGAACGTTCCACCCAAGCCATTCATCAACTGGTGAACGCGCTGGCAGGCAGTAGCGCTGTGGTCGTTACCAGTTTGGTAGATGCTACCCCGCTGGGACTATCTCATGTGGGAGTGGCACTCGGTGCGAGCGGCGTCTTACAGCGCCAAGCCCAACTACACCGCTGTGAACGCCATGATTGGGTGCAAGATTTGGGTAATTCGGTCAACGCCTTACAAATGGAATGGGGACGCTTGGCTATATTGGTTGGAGATGATTGCTTGTACCCGGAGAGTTTCCGCTTGGCAGTATTTACTGGGGTAGATGTGGTTGCCGCCCCGATTAGTGTGCAAGAAGCATGGGAATTGGGCACCGGCTTGCTGGAACGTAGCGCTGAAAACCGCGTAATTTTGCTTGCCGCCAGCCGCCCCAGCCCGCATGGCGCCAGTTTACTCACCACCTTGCACAAAGATTTTACCCTAATGACCCCTTGGGAGAAGCGCTCGTTTGATGGTTACATCAGCTACCCGCTGGCTACCTTCGCCCCTGCCGAACCCTNNACCCGGACTTACCCAATTGACAGTTCACCCAGCCAACACCCAAAACAAAGTCCTTTCGCACCGGACAGATTTGGTAGCGGGGCGACCGTGGTATTTGGCGCAACCGATTGTGTCCGAAAGTCGTTAGGCGTAAAATTAGCTTCAGTATTACAGGTCGCAGATAACCATAAACGCACATACAATGTATGTGCGTTTATATTTTTCAGTTGGCACAGGATCTGGTAAAACGCAACTTACAATTCAGCGGGCGGCAGTTCGGTACTACAATTCGTACAATGTTGGACTGTGCGAAAGTACTCAAAACGACATTGCGGGCAGATGCGACGCCAGCCTTTGGTGATATTGTCAATCTCCAGTTTTGCTTCGGCTTCAGACTTGCCTTGCAACATCAGTTTTTGACCGACCATGTGGATTGGCATACCATTTTCCAAATCCGCACGCGGCGGGCTTAATTGCTGACTCTCCGCACTTGCCGGACGAAAATTCAAGACAGCCATCTGATAGGTCTGCCTGCAAGCCTGGCATTCTACAAACTCCCCAACCACGTCTAACGGAACGAGCGGCACAAAGTATAGGGTAAAAAAGCGCCTAGCCCGTTTATGTTGGTAGGTTCGCGGGGTTTGGCAATGCGGGCAATAAAAACTCCCTTCCGCCAGTGTGCGATTAATATTGCGAATTCCCCAAACAATGAGCATCTGCGCCATCCTTAATCCAAAACCACCATTATCTGATTTTGGTTGACACTGTCGCCATGTTTTACGCGAATGGCAGTGACAATGCCCGCACGCGGGGCTTTTAGCTCGTTCTGCATTTTCATACTTTCGAGAATAAGCAAAATATCGCCTTTTTCTACTTCTTGGCTGACCATGACCGGAATCTTAAGCACCAAACCGGGCATCGGGGCTTTTAGCTGGAACTCACCCGCTCCCACCGAACCTTCGCCGCTGGCTTGACGCATACGGTAGATATGTTCATCCAACACTTCCGTATCATACAACATGCCATTTAGAAGCACTTGCCATTTGTTCTGCTCATTGGAGTCGATGATTGCTTCGTACGAGTTCCCATTGAGCAGAAGTGAGTACACTGACTGGTCACCCACTTTGCGAAAATCCACCGCAATTGCTTCACCATTGATGAGAACAGTATTGCTTTCCGGCAAAATTTCTATCTGATAGGCTTTATCGTGAATGCTAACAACGTATTTCATAATATTTCTAACTCATTGATTAGCGGTGCTGTCTTTCCCAGCGCCCGACCCACTTCCAGTTACTGGTATCACGTTTGTTGCGTTGAACAATGTGTGCGCTTTGTTGCAAATGCTGATACGCCGCCAATGCCGCCATAATCACGGCGATGCGTTCTTCATGTTCATCTGCGTTGCGATCCATTGAAAATTCTTCGTCTACAAAGCGCGTATGGAATTTTCCTGCCATAAAGCGGTGGCTATTGAGCAATTGCTGGTGGAATGGGATGGTAGTTTTTACCCCAATGATACGGTACTCGTTTAGAGCGCGGCGCAGACGCATCAGCGTTTCGGGGCGATTCTCCCCATAGCAAATCAATTTGGCAATCATGGAGTCGTAGTATGGCGTAACCTGATAGCCAGGGAAGGCACAGGTGTCTACACGCACGCCGGGTCCGCCGGGCAGGATGCTGGTTTCGATGCGCCCAATGGAAGGTAGAAAATTGTTGTAGGGGTCTTCCGCATTGATACGACACTCGATTGCCCAGCCGCTCATTTTCACGTCGGCTTGGGTTAGGCGCAGCTTGCGTCCGCGAGCAACACGGATTTGCTCTTTCACAATGTCCACACCGGTCACCAGTTCTGTCACCGGATGCTCTACTTGCAAGCGTGTGTTCATTTCCAGGAAGTAGAAGTTTTTATCATTATCCACCAAAAATTCAATCGTTCCTGCACTGACATAGTTAACTGCCGCCGCCGCCGCACATGCCACCGCGCCCATGCGCTGTCGCAACTCTTCATCATCGCCAACGAAGGGGGATGGTGACTCTTCGAGCAATTTTTGGTGACGGCGCTGGATAGAACATTCGCGTTCGCCCAGATGGATGATGTTGCCGTGTTGGTCGCCCAACACTTGAATTTCGATGTGTCGCCCGCCAGTGATGAGCTTTTCCAAATATACCCGCCCATCGCCAAAGGCGCTTTCGGCTTCGGCACGCGCACTCGCAATGGATTGTGCCAAATCTTGCGGCTGGTGTACCATGCGCATGCCTTTGCCACCACCGCCTGCCGCCGCTTTTACTAGCAAGGGAAAGCCAATCTGCATTCCAGCGGCAATCAGTTCTTCATCGTTTAGGTCGCGTGCGCTGTCAGTGCCGGGCACCAGCGGCACACCTGCCGCGGCGACTGTCTTGCGGGCAGTCACTTTGTCTCCCATTTGGCGAATTGCCTGCGAGCTGGGTCCAATGAATATCAAGCCAGCGTTGGCGCAAGCTTCGGCAAATTCTGCCCGCTCCGAAAGGAAGCCGTAGCCGGGGTGAATGGCTTCAGCTTGTGACTTAAGTGCGATTTCAATGAGCTTTTCAGAGCGCAAATAGCTCTCACGGGCAGGTGCAGGACCAATCAGGTAAGCTTCATTGGCGAAGCGCACATGTGGCGCATTGCGGTCTGCTTCTGAATAGACAGCTACCGTTTCTAAGCCCAATTCCTGGCAGGCACGAATGATGCGCACTGCGATTTCACCACGATTTGCAATAAGGACTTTTTTAAACATGGTTTGTGAATCTGGTAGGCAAGGCAGGGTTACAACGGGATATTGCCGTGTTTCTTGGATGGGTTTTTGTCACGTTTGTTGGTCAACATTTCAAGCGCATTGATGAGTCGTGGTCGGGTTTCTTTGGGTTCGATCACATCGTCAATGTAACCACGACTAGCGGCGACATACGGGTTGGCAAATTTCTCGCGGTACTCCGCCACCAATTCGGCTTCGCGCTTGACGGGGTCTTCGGCTTCCATAATTTCTTTGCGATAGATAACCTTGACCGCGCCTTCGGGTCCCATCACGGCGATTTCGGCACCGGGCCACGCCAAGTTTAGGTCGCTCCGAATGTGTTTGCTATTCATCACGCAGTACGCCCCACCATATGCCTTGCGCGTAATGACAGTAATTTTGGGGACTGTCGCTTCACAATAGGCATAGAGTAGTTTTGCGCCATGCCGGATAATGCCGCCGTACTCTTGTGCCGTACCCGGCAGAAAACCGGGCACATCTTCAAAGGTGATAACCGGAATATTGAAACAATCGCAGAAACGCACAAAGCGCCCGGCTTTGTCGCTGGCGTTAATATCCAACACCCCTGCTAGCACTGCCGGTTGGTTGGCGACAATGCCCACACTATGCCCACCCAATCGGGCAAAGCCCACCACTACGTTACCCGCATAATCTTTGTGGATTTCGTAGAAGTTTCCATCATCCACGATCAGGCGTAGCAGTTCTTTGACATCGTAGGGCTTGTTTGCTTCGATGGGCACCAATGTGTTGAGCGCTTCTTCCATACGGCGTGGGTCATCTTGGGTAGGTAGGTACGCCGGGTCTTCCATGTTGTTTTGTGGCAAGTAGCCCAGCAAAATGCGAATCAAATACAAGCACTCTTGCTCATTTTCCGCCACATAATGACACACCCCACTCACTGCGGCGTGAACGCTTGCCCCGCCCAGTTCTTCAAAGGTCACATCTTCTTGGGTAACTGCCTTTACCACTTCGGGACCGGTAAGAAACATAAAAGAAGTGTCTTTAACCATGAAAATAAAGTCGGTTAAAGCGGGGGAATAAACCGCCCCTCCGGCGCAGGGTCCCATAATGACGGAAATTTGTGGCACGACCCCACTGGCAAGTGTATTGCGCAGGAAGATGTCGGAGAAACCGCCCAAACTGACCACTCCTTCTTGGATGCGAGCGCCGCCAGAATCATTAATACCAATAATCGGTGCGCCGGTTTTCATCGCCATTTCCATGATTTTGCAAATTTTGGCGGCGTGAACTTCGGAGAGTGAGCCACCAAACACGGTAAAATCTTGCGAATAAACATAAACGAGTCGCCCGTCAACCGTACCCCAGCCAGTAACTACACTGTCGCCTAGGTATTTTTTGTCTTCCAAGCCAAAGTCATGGGTGCGATGTGTGACAAAGGCATCTACTTCGTGAAAAGAACCTTTGTCGAGCAGGACATCCAACCGTTCACGGGCGGTTAGTTTGCCACGCTTGTGGTGTGCATCAATACGGTCTTGTCCCCCGCCAAGTTTCGATTGTGTTTTTAGGTCACGTAGTTTTTGGATAAAATCAAGTTCAGCCATTTTGTGTAAATCTTATTTAATCTATTCGTTGTGGACGTTTGATGTTGTTTGATTTGACCATAATGTCCATAACGCCAAACCAAACAAAAGAAAAAATATCAGAATATCCCAGCCAAGCACGGCTTGCACGAAGTCAGATTTTTGCAAAAGCAATCTGTCTGCCCAAAAATGCAATGCGTAGAACACACTTAGCCAGAACAGCGAACGGTACCACCGCCTTTGCTGTGTAAATAACAAAGCGGTAGAAATTAACAAAAGCAAACCCCAAACCACACTGCGCCACAGCAAATATTGCCACGGAAGTGAAAGCGGAAAACTGATGTACCAGTCTTGGCGTGCAGTAATCAGCCACGCCCCCCAAAGTTGTTGACACGCCAGAAATAACACAAGTAAGGCTAGGAAAGTTACGCTTTTTGAACGGTGGACTTTGGTGGTAGGCGGTGTTGGGGGCATTGTGGGTCGTATCGCAAAGCGTACTTTTTGAAAATTTACTGGTAATTCATTAGATATTATCAAAGAAACGCTATATTCAATCAAAAGACTGGACGATAAGAAGCTATATTGGACACGGGTTATGTTCAGTATGTGCGCCAAATATCGATTTGCACTTTTTCTTTTAAGGAAGAAAGCGCAGTTTCCGTCTGTGTCGAATATCGGCAGATATCTAGCTTCTTAAGTAACCGACTTGCGAGTCTGAAACTGCGGGGCTAGATACTCATGTGATGCGAGTACATCTTGCAAGTGCGCGACTGCTTCTACCACATCTTGGAACGACACATAGAGCGGCGCAAAACCAAAACGCATGATGTTCGGGGCACGAAAATCGCCAATCACTCCACGAGCAATCAATGCCTGCACCACTGGGTAAGCATGTTCAAATGCGACTGAGACATGGCTACCGCGTTGTTCGTGTGAACGGGGTGTGACGATTTCAAGCCCATACCCATCACAAGTTTGTTCCAGCAACTGGATGAATAAATCCGTCAGAGCCAGTGATTTTTCGCGTAAGGCATCTAAATCCACCTGTTCCCATATTTTCAGGCTTTCGTGCAAGGCGCTCAGGCTCAAAATGTGTGGTGTCCCGGCAATAAAGCGCAGGATGGCAGTATTGGGGCGATAGTGGGTTTCAAAAGCGAATGGAGCTTGATGACCCAGCCAGCCGCTCAATGGTTGCCAGGTTTGTTCGGCAATGGTAGGGGAAGCATAGACAAAAGCTGGACTGCCCGGACCGCCATTTAGATACTTGTATGTACAGCCCACAGCAAAATCTGCCTGGCAGGCGGCGAGTTGCACTGGCATTGCACCGGTAGAGTGCGACAAATCCCAAATCATCAACGCGCCACAGTCATGCACATCTTGTGTGACTTGTTTCATATCAAACTTTGCCGCAGTTTTGTAGTGAACGTGTGTCAGTAAGGCTACCGCCACAGTTTCATCCAGATATGGGCGAACATCAAAGGTATTGGGCGGCAAATAACGCACTTGGTAACCATTGCCTAGTAGTTTTGCCATACCTTCTGCCATGTAGGTGTCGGTGGAGAAATTATCGGTTTCGGCTAATATCACCCGGCGCTGGGGGCGCAGTTGTACTGCGGCGCCCAAGCACTTGAACAAATTTACCGATGTAGAATCTCCCACAACAATATCAGCCGGCTCCACTCCTACTAAGCGGGCGATTTGTGCGCCCACTCGCTGGGGTAATTCCATCCATCCGGCTTGGTTCCAGCTACTAATCAGCCCAACGCCCCACTCTTCTTTTATCACATACTGCAAGCGATCTGCTACAGCTTTGGGCAATAACCCCAACGAGTTTCCATCCAAATAGATGGTATTGGAGGGCAAGTGGAAAAATTGACGATACGCAGAGAAGGGGTCGGTAGGAAAGATGCGGTTCATTTACTTGTGATAATAGAACAAAAAATTTAATCGAAGCAATCACCTGCTCCGATTATAACGCAGAAAGTAAAAGTGCGCGGGTGGGTCAACGCCTAGTTGTAAAAACTTGTGCGCCCATTGGCACGCATACGAGTTTTGCTGATTAAAACAAAAAGCCCATCTCTATTTTTCAACTGCTACGTGACAAACTGGTGTGTCTGCACTGTGGCGGTTGCCAATAGGGTGGGCTAAAAATTATGGATGTGTGTCGGTGTTATGGTTTATAGTCGCCCATTTTGCACTCGCCCCGATAGAATGCCCATTGGTCGCATTCGGAGCCATCTTCAAATTTGCACACGCCAAACTGACCGCCATTTTCATCGGTGCGAATTTCTAGCGTACCCTTATTTTCGGTGCAGTGCATGGATGCCGGGTTTGCCATGCCAATCGAAGCATTGTCTCCGGGCTTGCATTCACCACGATAAAATGCCCATTGGTCGCATTCAGAACCATCTTCAAAAACACACACACCGACCTGACCGCCGTTTTCATCGGTGCGAATTTCTAGCGTCCCCTTATTTTCGGTGCAATATACCGATGCCGGGTTTGCCATGCCAATCGAAGCATTGTCTCCGGGCTTGCATTCACCACGATAAAATGCCCATTCATCGCATTCCGAACCATCTTCAAATTTGCACACGCCAAACTGACCGCCATCGCCATCCGTGCGAATTTCTAGCGTCCCCTTATTTTCGGTGCAATATACCGATGCCGGGTTTGCCATGCCATCAATCGATTCAGGATTAGAAGTCGAATTACCTTTACAAGCCGCAAGAAGCATTGCAAATAACGCAATAATCCACAAAGAAAGGAGGGGAAGTTTAAGTTTCATCATTTTGTCCTAAAGAGAATAGAAGTTTTGGTTGTATATTCGACACGGATGAAAATTGCGCTTTTTTCTCTAATAAGGGGAAAAAGCAAAGCGATATTCGGCGCACATACCGAATATAGCCCGTGTCGAATATAATTTGCGCAAAGAACGCGTTTTCGTTATACTCGATACAGTCAAAGTTTGTGCTTTTTCTTACCTTAGGGCAAGCACATTTTTAACGAGTCAAGTACATATTTACAACGATGCACCTTTCAAATAAGTTCCATTGATATTCAACAACGATTCTGTTCAACATCCGTGCCGAATAGAACCCGCGCCGAATATAAAACAACAAACTTCACCAACAAGTTTTCTCTCAACCAACGACCATGTCCCTACAATTTACCCCCTTCAGTACACAACCCCTTGCAACTCACGCGATGGGGCGCATTGGCTTACCTGCACCGCTCAAAGAACTGGCAAAACGCCGTTGGGATGTCATCATTGTAGGCGGAGGGCATAATGGGCTGACTTGCGCGGCTTATTTGGCAAAGGCAGGGAAAAGCGTGCTGGTCTTGGAAGCACGTGAACTAGTTGGCGGGGCTTGTACACTGAAACAGCCCTTTCCGGGTTACAAGGTCAGCCCATGTGCCTATCTGGCAGGCTTGATTCACCCATTGGTCATTGATGAACTTCAGCTCGCCGAAAATGGATACCGCTGGACTGCGGCAGATGGGGGCTACTTCTTCCCGTTTGAAGATGACTCCAGTGTACTCTTCTATGACGATGATGATGCCTGCGAAGCGGAAGTGGCACGCTTCGCCCCGCAAGACTTGAGCGGTTGGCGGGCATACAAAGCGCTTTTTGCCAAAGTGCGCGATGCCCTGCGCCCCGAAAGCCCCGCAGATATCTGGATTGGGTCAGCGCCCACCCGCCAGCAAATTGCCGACCGCCTAGCACACGACCCAATCGCGCTTAAGCTTCTCTTTGAATGGAGCATTAACGACCTAGCCGAGTACTTTTTCTCCAGCGAAAAAATGCAACTTACCTTGCTGGGGCAGGGCGTGATTGGCACAAAAGCCAGCCCATTTGACCCCGGCACGGCTTACATCCACTTCCACCACAATAGTGGCAGAATGCAGGGCATGCCCGGCACTTGGGGATATGTGGACGGCGGGATGGGCATGTTTTCCTTCATCCTGTGCGACATTGCCCGCAATGCGGGTGCAGTGATTGCAACCGACACCCCAGTTGCCCGGATTCTCCCGGCTGAAGGGGTAGAATTGGTCAGCGGGGAACGGCTGTATGGCAAGACGATCATTTCGAATGCCGACCCGCGCACCACACTGCGCTTGCTGGGTAGTCAAGCGGATAGCGCTTGGGCACAGCAGGTGCAGGCTATTCCAATGGAAGGATGCACCGTTAAATTTAATTTGGGTTTGGCAGAGCTACCCAACTTCCGCGCCCGCCCCGGCACCAACCAACCCCACCATCGCGGGCAGATTAACCTACCGATGAGTAAACAGCAATGGCGGGACAATTTTGCCGCCTTGCAAGACGGNNTTTTGCCAATATGTACCCTACACCTTCGCAGAAGGCGACTGGGACTCGCGCCGCGCCGAAGTGGTCAAACTCGGCTTGGACACACTGGCACGCTTTGCAAGCAACTTCCCGGATGTGGTGGAGCACATTGAAGTGCTGGGACCGCCAGATATTGAGAGCGAAATCGGTTTGAGTGGGGGGCATATCTTCCACGGAGAATGTTTGCCACAGCACATGTGGGAAAACCGCCTGTCTGCACAAACGCCTATGCCGGGTTTATTGCTGTGTGGGGTAGGCACGCACCCCGGCGGCAGTGTGATTGGCATTCATGGGCGCAATGCGGCAATGCTAGCGCTTCAGCAAGAACATACCCGACACGCCTGAAAATCGCGCTTTTTTAAGGAAGGAAGCGCAAATCTGCCCCTACCGGTTAAAAACCAGCGCAACACCCGCAACTGAAAGTAAAAACGGCAGGAGAATTCCTGCCGTTTTGTGTCGTATGAAAAGTTGACGTTATTTCTTGCCACTTTTGCGCTTCTTTTCCAAACGCATGGGTAATTTGTGTCGGCGCACACCATCGAAGCGGAAGAGCGCATTGGCAACTGCGCCCGCAGTAGGAACTAGCCCGATTTCGCCCACGCCTTTTGCCCCATAGGGACCATTAGGGTCTGCCACTTCTACACCGATAATTTCCATTTCTGGCATTTCTTTGGCACGCAAAATACCGCACTTGCGAAGCATATTGCTCTTTAGATAGCCGCCTTCCATATCCAGTTCTTCGCTAATGGCATAGCCCAACCCCATGTGCAGGCTTCCCTCCAACTGTCCTTCGAACAGTGTGGGGTTGAAAACCCGTCCGGCATCGTGGGCGGCAGTAATTTTGACAATATTGCCATCGTCATCCAGGGCGACTACTTGGCTGGCATAGCTGTAGCTGTAATGGGTGACGATTTTTTCTACATCTGCGCCCGGCTTGGTTGTCCAGTCACATGCCCAGCCACCGTCATACGAGCGCCCGGCAAGTTCGGCAAGTGAATGGTTGTCTAGGTCAGCCTTCAGTTTGCGCCCGGCGTCAATCAAGGCGTGTCCAACCAAACTGGTGGCACGGCTAGCAGTGGTCATACCGGATACCGTATCTGCGGCGGTATCTGTGCGGACACGCATAATTTCCGGTGGCAAACCTGTTTCTTCGCAAACTACTTGGATGGAGATGGTATTCACGCCTTGTCCCATTTCCGTCCAGCCTTGGTCTATTAGCACTTCGTTGGGAGAAACAACAGTAATGCGGGCAGTGGATTGGTCGGTGTGCCCGTTGCCAGCGCCAGTGTTCTTTAGCCCACATGCCAAACCAGCATATTGGGTGCGATAGAACTCGTCTTTCACAGCTTCAAGGGTGGCGCGAATGCCCACGCCGCCTTCAAGTACTTGCCCGGTGGAAGTCATTGCGCCCGGCGTTAGCGCGTTGTCCCAGCGAATTTGCCAGCGGTCAAACCCGCCTTGTTCGCACAAATCGTCAATCAAGTTTTCCAAGCCAAAGGCGGCTTGGTTTACCCCGAAACCGCGCATAGCGCCACACGGGATGTTGTTGGTGTAGACGGCAATGGCTTCTACGTCGGCAACTGGGAAGGTGTAAGCGCCCGTGGCATGACCGGCGGAACGCTCCAGCACTTTCATGCCAACGCTGGCATACGCGCCGGAATCGCCGACAAAACGCACCTTACAAAAGGTGAATTTGCCTTGGGCATCACAACCAATGCTATAGTCCATCCAAATTGGGTGGCGTTTGGGGTGCATGGCAAGGCTTTCAGCACGCGAAAGTTTCACTTTGACAGGCTTGCCCACATGCCAGGCGGCAAGTGCGGCATGACCTTGTACGGTTAGGTCTTCTTTACCACCGAAACCGCCCCCGTTGGAGTGTAGAATCACCCGCACGGCAGATTCCGGCACGCCCAACATCAGGGCGATTTGGCGGCGGTCTTCGTAGACGCCTTGCCCTTGTGAGCGTATTTCTNNACGTCATCTACCGGATAGCCAATGGCGCATTCTGGCTCCATGAAGCCGTGTTCAATGCGTTGGGTTTCGAAAATGCCGCTGGCAACGTAGGCGCTGGCGGCTTGGGCGGCTGGCAGGTCACCGCGTTTGCAAGCAGAACGCGAAAGTTGGTTGCTTGCCATGTCGGGGTGAACGCGTGGGCTGTCCGGTTCTAGCGCCTTGAAGCGATCTACAATAGGCTCAAGCACTTCATACTCCACTTGAATGGCGGCGACTGCGGCACGGGCATCGGCTTCGGTATCGGCTACGACACAGGCAAGCACATCGCCAATATAGCGAGTGACTTCGCCTTCATCAATATACACCAGCCAATCATTTTTGATTAAGCCGATATTGCGTTGTGCTGGAACATCTTTCGCCGTCAGAATGCGAACGACACCCGGCATAGATGCGGCGGCGCTGGTATCTATACGCCGAACAATGGCGCGTGGGTGCTCGCTAAATTTAAGTGAGCCGTGGAGCATCCCTTCCATGCGTACATCATCAACATAGGGGTGTTGCCCCAAAACCAGTTTTCCGGCTTCATATTTGGGCAGGCGTTCACCAATTTTGCCATTGGTCTTGGGCAAGGGCACGTCTTCTTCCTTGCGAATGGCATCGGCGGCGCACATCACAGCGTCCACAATCTTTTTGTAGCCGGTACAACGACATAGATGTGGGGTAAGCGCTTCTTCGATATCGCGGCGGGTCGGGTTCAAATTTTTTTGTAGCAGTACGTGCGATTGCATCACAATTCCGGGGATACAGTAACCACATTGCACACCCCCTTTGCTAACAAATGAGTTGGCAAAGACATTTTGCAAGTAGCTCCCCATCCCTTCAGTGGTGACGACGTGTTGCCCTTCGATTTTCTTGAGCGGCGTGACACAGCTGAGAACAGCTTTATCACCAATTTGTACGGCACAACAACCACATGCCGCCTGTGGGCTACAGCCATCTTTGGCGCTAGTGATGCCAGCCGTTTCGCGCAAATAGGTGAGTAGAGGGGTTTCGGGGTCTTCGGTAACTTCGATGGAAGCCCCATTGAGATAAAATTGCATGTTATTTCCTCCAACGAGGGAAGCCCATAGGTATTTGACTAGCAAAGATGTACATTGGGCGCTGTACTCTCTCGCCAACACGCTAGCCAAAACACGTCCACACATTTGGCGTGACCATAAGGAGGTATTTTGATTATAGCTTGAAACTTTGAACAGCGAAAGTAGGGCTAGGCAAAATTGCTTGCGTCACTTGCGGGTAATAACGCGACACTTAGGTACAACTTTGGCTGATACTCGACAATGCCCCAACACAAGCTGTTATTTGCCAGTTCCACTAAACTCAAGCTAAAATAGGTGAATGCACTACCTTATTGTTCAAGAAACCGACTGGCTCAAACGCGGTCCCCACCAACAACACCACCTTTTTGAGCGGCTCAACCAGCGCGGTCATTCCGTCACGGTTTTGGATTTTGAGATTCAATACACGCCTTTTCCCAAAGCTCCGCTTTTGGCAAAACGTACTGTATGGCAAGCAGTAGCCAGAGTACTACCGCACACCACCATCCAAGTGGTACGCCCCGCCACCTTGCGCTTGCCCGTCATTGCCCGCTTGCTCTCTTTGCCATCCTTTTACCTAGAACTACGGCGACAAGTGCGAGAAAACCGCCCAGACGTGCTGGTCAACTATGCGCTCAGCACCGGGCTACCCGCTTTATGGGTGGCACGTGAGTATCACATTCCTTTTTTAATGCACGTGATAGACGCTTTGCCGCAATTGATTCCCAACCGCGTGGTTTTGCCCATTGCTCAGTGGTTTGAAAGCCACCTTCTGCACCAAGCTGATTCTACAGTGTACATCAACCATGAACTGGCGCAGTATGGTATTGCACATGGCGCGTATGTCGACTCGGCACATACCATCCGAACTGGGGTAGATTTACAGCGCTTTGCCCCGCTTGAGCGAGATGTGCAATTGGCAGAGCGCTGGGGAATTGCTACGGAGGATACTGTCTTGCTATTTACCGGCTGGCTGTATCACTTTGCCGGTTTAGATAAAATCATCCGCCAATTGCCAGAATTGCCCGCTCATGTAAAAGTGTTAATTGTGGGGGATGGCGATGCCTTTGAAGCGCTCCAAGCTTTGACCCGCGAATTGGGCTTGCAAGGGCGAGTGATTTTCGCTGGCAGACAGCCATATGCTGACATGCCTGCCTATCTCTCGCTGGCGCAGGTGTGTTTGATGTACTCGGAAGTGAATGATGTCATGCGCCATATTGTACCCATCAAAACGTATGAGTACCTGTCGGCAGGTAAAGTGGTGCTGGCAAGCGAGTTACCAGGGGTAATGCAGGATATTCCGGCAGGCAATGGGGTGGTATATGCCAACGATGAAACCTTGCACGCTACATTGATAACCTTGCTGAACAAACAAACCAGCCAAGAACATGGCTTGGCTGGCAGGGCATTTGTCAATGCTCACTGTGATTGGGAAAAGCTAACGACCGAGTTTGAGCAGTTGCTAACGGGGGGAAGGGTCGCCGACGAGTAAGGAAAATCTACTGGTCATCTTCATCGCTGGCGGGCAAATCGCCTAAATCCAAGCTATCCATAAACTCGGCAAAGGGCGACAAATCACCGGCAGAATCCGCCGCTTCGAGTGCTTTGTTTTCGGGGGTTGCCGACTCAAGCGCCACTTCGGCATCGGGCAAAGTACCCGCAACGCGCATCACTTCATCAGAGACGTAAATAGGGCACTGGGTGCGCACCGCAATGGCAATGGCATCCGAGGGGCGAGCATCCACTTCCACTCGCTGTCTGTTGACTTCAATGACTAAACTGGCATGATACACGTCATTGCGTAGTTCGCGGATATAGACAAACAGCAGTTGTGTACCCAATTCACTGAGTAAATTCTGGATTAGGTCATGGGTCAGCGGGCGAGATACTTCTATCCCTTGTAACTTCACCGTAATTGAATCTGCTTCACTAGGTCCAATCCAAATGGTCAGGTAGCGTTCCGTATCTGCCTCCCTAAGGACGACAATACGATATTGAGCCATCAGACTAACGCGGATACTGTCAATAACAACTTCTATCATGGTGGTTTACAGGAGGTTGAATGGTTGCCGAAAGGCGACGTAAATACGCCGAATGCTCTTTATTGTAGCACAATTTTGTAGTAAAGCAGGTAGATTCGACACGGGTCAGGCTGATAAAGCCCAACCGATTTTTACTGACAATTGCCCCGCAAATCGTGTGGGTTTGCTATAATTTCGCTATGCCTGAAGAAACTACTCCTACCCCGTCTGCGATTACGCGCACGTTTCGTTACCGTCTCAACCGTTGGTGGTTGTACGCCGTCTATTACGGATTGACGCGCATGGAATTTGTGGGGATAAATGACCTGCCGATTGCAGGCCCTTACATTGTGGCGGTGAACCACCTTTCCACCATTGACACGCCTTTGGTGTATGTGGCGCTAGGAAAAAAACGCGATAGCACCGGTTTGGTAGCCGATTCGCATAAGAAGAACCCATTTTTTCGCTGGGTGGTGGAATCGGTGGGTGGCGTGTGGATTACACGTGGCGAAAGTGACCGCGCCGCGCTAAAATCGGCTTTGGCTGTGCTCAAAGGTGGGCGAATTTTAGGGCTAGCACCGGAGGGTACGCGCAGTCCTGTTCACGCCCTGCAACCCGCCAAAACCGGTATCGCCTTTCTTGCCAAGCACGCCAATGTACCGGTCTATCCAATTGCCCTGTGGTATACCGACCGCGCTTTCACGGAGCTAAAACGCTTTCGCCGTCCGTTTCTGCGTGTGGTGGCGGGCGAGCCTTTGCGCTTCGATGACCCGCTGTTGCTAGATGCGCCCGACCGCTTGCAGGCTTTCACCGATGAATTGATGTGCCGAATTGCCGCCTTGCTCCCGCCCGAATATCGCGGCTATTATGCAGATTTTCCGCGCACGCTGGAATTGCTGGCAAATTCACCTGCAAACATTACACAGTAGAGGGCAGTCTGTATTGGACATGGGTGATACTCGGCGCATATGTCGAATATCAGGTCACGCTTTTAAGGGAAAAGCGCAATTCCTAGCTGTGTCGAATATACCCCGCAGGCAATTTCACACCAACCAAACGCCGAGCGCCATCAAGCCCATTGCACCCAACGCGGCAAGAAAATTGACCGCGTCATTTTGAAGCCAATGCCAACCGTGACGGAATTGCACGGGCGTACCGCAATGGTGGGTTGGGTTTTGCTCGGTTTGTTGGTCACAGTGTGGGCAGTAAAACTGCGCTTGGAACGTTGCGCCGAGCCAGCTATCAAGCAATGCGCCACACCAGCCGCAGAATGCCACCCACAGCCAAAGTACTACGGTGTCTGATTGCCACAGCCACGCCAAACCTGCAATCCAAAGCGCCCCTGCCAATGCCGCGCCCGTACCGAGCCAGCTAACCGCGCCCGAAGTACCTGCCGCTACTTTGCGAAAGGTGGTGATTAATCGTGGTTGTTGACGAGCCAACCCGCCAATTTCGGTTGCCCAGGTATCTGCACAGGCGCACGCCAGTGCAGTCACTGCCATCTGCCACACCAGCCCGGCGTTTTGCCCACCCGCCAGCCACACGCCCAAGCCAAACAATCCGCCATTTGCCAGCACTTGCCAAGCATCGCGTTCACTGCCTTTGCTGTACGCGCCTTCAACCCGCTTGCGTCGTTGTTTTTTCCACAGTGAAAGGGCACTCGAAGGCACAAAAAAGGCTATCAGCAAAACAGCCGCCGAAAGCCCACCCACTGCATAGGTGACAGTACCTAACCCAATGGCGGCGAGCGTCCCACTGGTGGAGAGCGACCTGCGCCAGCGGGCAAGCCCGGCAATGACGGTGGCAAGCGCGAATCCAATTAGCAGACGCTGGAGAAAAGGTGCGGTTGGCGGCATAATCTTGTATAATTTTACAGGCTATTTTCACGAATACAATACTCGTTCTATCCGACACGCATGGAAACTGCACTTTTCTCTTTGATGAAAAAACGCAAATCGCTTTTCGGCATGTGTGCCGAAGATAACCCGTGCCGAATACACTACCTTTTTCTAGCAAGCTTATGAATTGGACTCTCGCACTGGCATATTTTTTTCACCTACTGGCAACGGTGGTGTGGGTGGGCGGGGTTATACTCTTCCCTGTGCTGATTATCCCCACTGCCCAGAAGCACTTACCGAGCACGCAAAACGCACAGTTTTTACTTGCCTTGCAAAAGCGTTTTTCACCGTGGGCGTTGTCGGCAATTGTGGTGTTGGCAGGCAGTGGACTGATGCAAATGAGTGCTCACCCGCAGTATCGTGGCGTTTTGCAGGTTGATTCAACTTGGGCATGGGTGATTTTGCTGAAGCACATTGCCTATTTGGGCATGACTCTGCTGGGCGCAATCGAAATTTGGGGGATACTCCCGGCACTCGGCTTGGCACAACTGCGCTTGGCAAGCGGACAAGAAAGCGGGTTGGCAGAAATGGTGCGTTTACAAAAGCAGGTGCATTGGCTGTATTGGGGGAGTTTGCTGAGCGCTGTGGTTGTGCTGGCTTGTACGGCAGTGGCGCGGGTGGCATAATGTTTGAATATATTTTTTTGGGTACAGCGGCGTCTGCTCCTTCCATCCGGCGGGGTTTGACTGCCAATCTGGTTTTGCACAACGACCAGCGCTTTTTAATTGACTGCGGCGAAGGAACTCAACGGCAAATTTTGCAAAGTGGGCTGGGCTTCCGCCGTTTGGACAAAGTGCTCATCACCCACAGTCACTTAGACCACATTTTGGGGTTGGGCGGCTTGATGAGTACGCTGGCTCGCTGGGAGAATAAGCAAACGATTGAGATTTGGGCGGGGCGTGCCGCTCTGCAACGCATTAAGGATTTGCTGTTTAAGGTGGTTCTGCGTGAACACCAATTGGATGTAAAAATCGAGCTGTGCGAGATTCAGCCCGGCTTGCTGATGAAATCGGGAAGTTTTGAGCTACATGCCGTGCCAGTCCAGCACCGGGGTCCCGATTGTTTTGGCTTTGTCTTTGAAGAGAAGCCGCACCGCCCATTTTTGGCAGAAACTGCACAGGCGCTAGGTGTACCCTTCGGTCCGGAAAGGCGACTGCTGGTGCAAGGGCAAGCCATCACGCTGTCAGATGGGCGGGTGGTGCAACCGGATGCTGTCTTGGGGGATTGGCAGGCAGGGGCGAAGTTGGTGCATATTGGCGATTGTGGCGATACGCGCAACTTGGTAGATGTTTGCCAACATGCCGATGCGCTAGTGATTGAAGCGACCTACAACGAATCTGAACGGGCAATGGCGAAACAATTTGGGCATCTGACCGCCCGCCAAGCCGCCGAACTCGCACAAACGGCACAGGTCAAGCATTTGTATCTCACCCATATTTCGCGCCGCTACCGTGAAAAAGAGTTGCGCGATGAAGCGCGGGCGGTTTTTTCGGACACGTTCATTGCCCACGACTTCGACACCTTCACCGCCAAGCGCGGACAAAGTGGCAAGCCCAGCACACTTGCCCGCGCCGAATTAGACGAGTAGTGCGTGCAAGCGTGCGTGTATGCGTGCATGTATGCGTGCATACACGCACGCTTGCAAATTGCTACTTGCCAGTTGAATGTTTATTTGCTACGCTTAAGTTATGACTTCCCACACTGATTTTCCGGTTAAAATCCTTTTGACTTACGATATTGCCAACGACCAAGCTGAAGAGTATTATCGCTTTATGCTTGGGCATTTTGTGCCAACTTTGCAACAACAGGCAGTGCGCGACATTGAAGCTTGGCACACAGCGGTAGGCAATTACCCTATGCGCTTGCTTTCGATTGGGGTGGACGACCGCAATAAGGCGCATCAACTCCTTGAGAACGAGCTTTGGCAGGAGCTTGAGTCGCGCCTGATGACGTATGTCACCGACTACCAACGGCGGATTGTGCCGTATCGCCAGCATTTTCAGTTTTAGTTGTTGGCAG
The DNA here is from genome assembly GCA_002455215.1 of Anaerolineales bacterium UBA6668. GTDB lineage: Bacteria > Chloroflexota > Anaerolineae > Anaerolineales > UBA6668 > UBA6668. Next base: position 21,522 of record DKKK01000217.1, read on the forward strand.
GTTATTGCTACGGCTTTTTCAACCACTTGAATAAGCCGACAAAAAATGCCAATGAGCAGATGAAGGTAGGGATAGCGCTTGGCGCAAACTCTGATAGGGCTGGAAGGCTGGCATTCGGGAACAACGCTAGGCGGACGGTGTTATACAGTAATATGCCCAACCCCAATAGGCAGAGCGCCAACGCTGTCCAACTGCGATTCGCTAGTTTTGGATAAACCAACCACAGCCAGCCAGCCGCCAGCCCAGCGAGTAGCAGGTTTCCCATATACCCGATGAATAAGCGGGGCGTAATTATGAAGTCAATACTGGCTTGCTGTCTCAGAGATTCTTGCCATTGTGCTATCTGCACCGCTACGAACAGAAGCGCGACAAAGGTTAGGAGTGATAGGAGTGGGATTCTGAATTTTTTCATCTTGGGTTGGTTTTTATGGGTGGTTCGCCATTTGCCAACAATATTTCAAAATTGTGAATTGATACAGACGCGTTCAATTGTCAATAGTGTGATTGGCAAGACGATTGTTTCGTAAGAAAGAACTGTTGCAGAGTACAGAAGTTCCTTTTGATTTAACATATGCGCACAACATCACTAAACACGCCGCAGATTGTATGGCTAATGAGTAGAAATAAGGCTTAAGCACTACGCTCTTTACGCTGTCGCCAAACTCGGATGCACAAAATCAACCCGCCAAAGAAGCCCGACAGGTAGCTGGCATTGTGTGCCCATAGGTCGCCCAGAAAGCGAACTTGCGTTTGCGCGTCCATTTGCTTGGCGAGCTTGGGAACCAACTCAATTGCACCTATTTGTGCCAGTATGACGCCGACGATGCCCGCGATGAGAGCAGACACGCCCATGACGCACAGGAGTCTGAAGATGGGTCGCCGCAGTTCCCAAGCAGACAAGCGTGGGCGCCGACTTGCGCGTGCCGCCATACCAAGCAATATTCCAAGTGGAAGTCCGACCCACCAAGTGGCAATGATACCCCACCCAAGAGCAAGCAAGATAGGTGACTGCGTGGAAAATATGGGGGGGTGACCGATTGTAAAATATTCGACACAGAAATGGGCTGTGACAAGGTCGTGCAGGATGCCATACCCAACCGCCGCGCCGATAGACATTAGGATAATGAGAAGAAATTGCATGGTGTTACACTCCAATTTTGGGTTACTTTGCAGTGATTAAGACAAGTGGTACTATCCAGCCCAAAATAACCTACCGCGTGAAAATTATTGAATTTCAGTCTATTGGCTATGTCTAGCGACTTTACGACCCTATTTCATGTCAAACTGTGGCAAATTTCTGTCGTTTCCGAAACCACGAATGATATTCGGCAAGCGGGCTGAACATCGCGAACACTATGCCTGAGCAGTTACAATTCTCTCTTTACATTTTGACTTTATTTCCACCCAAAATTTTCATTGCAGATATACCATTACATCCCATTATACCCCATTCATTTCCCCACACAGACACTTCGGCAAGTCTCTTGGGGACAAAAAAACGCAGAGAGCGTGTACAAAATAACCGCCCAAGCCAGCATGGCATTGGCTGGGTGAATTCCCCCTACCACAGCGGAAACACCCCTTAAAGTTTCAAGAGAACCATCGGGCGTGGCGGATAATCCTGCTATAATTTAAGCACTACCCCCGCTACCTTCCATAGCACCGCTCCATACACTCGTTTTTTTTACTCGTTCCAACTGCCATGTGCGATTCGTTTGTTCACCTTCATAACCACACCAGCTACTCGTTACTGGATGGGTTTAGCCAAATTAAAAAGCTCGTCAAACGCGCCAAAGAACAAAACAGCCCAGCAGTCGCAATTACCGACCACGGGACGATGTATGGGGTCATTGAGTTCTTCACTGAGTGCAAAAAGCAAGAAATCAAACCAATTATTGGTGTAGAAAGCTATTTGGCGCCCCGCACCATGCAAGACCGCGAAAGTGAGCTAGACCGCAAGCCCTATCACCTGCTTTTGCTAGCAGAAAACCAAACTGGCTATCAAAACCTGCTTAAAATCGCCAGCGCAAGCCAGTTACAAGGCTACTACTATCGCCCCCGCATTGACCGAGATTTTTTGGCGGCACACAGCGCTGGGCTAATTGCCACCAGCAGTTGCTTGGCGGGTGAGATTCCGCAATTAATAACAGCGGAAAAATACGAAGAAGCGCAGAAAAGACTCGATTGGTGGTTTGAAGTTTTTGGACGTGACAACTTCTTTTTTGAACTGCAAGACCACGATATTCCCGAACTGACCAAAGTCAACCAATATTTGCTGGAGTACGGTAAACGCTACAAGGCGAACTTTTTAGCCACCAATGACGTACATTACGTAGACGCCAAGGACGCACGCCTACAGGATATTTTGCTGTGCATCCAGACCGGTAGCAAATACATGGACGAAAAGCGCATGAAAATGTCGGGGCAAACCTACTACATGCGCAGTTTGGAAGAAATGCGAAGCTTGTTTGGGCAGGTGCCCGGCGCACTGGAAAATTCCCTGCTGATTGCCGAGCGTTGCAATGTCGAACTCATCCAGCCCGGCTACCACATCCCGCAATTTGCTGTGCCCGACAGTTTTGCAGATGCCCCCAGCTATCTGAGCCATCTATGTGAGATCGGTTTACGCCGCAACTATGGAGAACGCGCAGAGCAAGCCATTTATTGCGACCGTCTCAACTACGAACTGAGTGTGGTAGGGCAGATGGGCTTTGCCACCTACTTCTTAATTGTGTGGGATTTAGTCAATTATGCCACCCAACGCGGCATCTGGTACAACGCGCGTGGTTCAGCGGCAGGCAGTATGATTGCATACTGCTTGGGCATCACTATGGTAGACCCAATTAGCATGGGCTTGNNCGCGTCTCCATGCCCGATATTGACTTAGACTTTCAGGATGACCGCCGCCACGAATTGCTTGAGTACTGTCTGCAAAAATACGGGGCAGACAAAGTGGCGCAAATCATCACCTTTGGACAACTCAAAGCGCGTGCCGCCATCCGCGATGTTGGGCGGGTAATGGATATTCCCCTGCCAGAAGTAGACCAAGTTGCCAAATTAATCCCCAATGTACCCGGCAATCCGGTGGATATCGCAGGCGCACTCGAAACAGTCCCAGAACTGAAACAAATTCATAGCTCCAATCCCAGAATGCGCGATTTGATAGATACCGCCGCGCAACTGGAAGGCGCCTTTCGCAATGCTGGCACCCACGCCGCTGGGGTGGTGATTGCCGACAAGCCACTGGTCGAATACTTACCACTCAGCCGCCCCACCGGCAATGCAGACAACGCCTCCATTAGTAGTGTTACCCAGTTTGAAATGGGCATTCTCGAACAAATCGGAATGCTCAAAGTAGACTTTTTGGGGTTACGCACACTCACCATTATGGCACACGCCTGCCGCCTGATTGAAGCCCGTCATGGCAAACAGTTTGACATTCACAACATCCCCACCGATGACCCAGCCAGCTATAAAATTTTAGGGGATGGCAATGTGCAAGGGGTGTTTCAGGTTGAAGGGGCGGGCATGCGCCGCTATATGGTGGAGATGAAACCAACCACCCTTGACCATGTGATAGCCATGATTTCGCTGTATCGTCCGGGTCCGCTTGATTTTATTCCAAGCTACATCCGGCGTATGCACGGCAAAGAAGAAGTGCAGTACAAGCACCCCGCACTAGAACCTATCTTTGCCGAAACCTACGGAATTGCCATTTACCAAGAGCAAATTATGCGGGCGGCTGTGGATATTGCCGGTTACAGCATGTCCGACTCAGACGACTTGCGCAAAGCAATTGCCAAGAAGCAAGCCGACAAACTAGCCAAGCACCGCGAAAAGTTTGCCAAAGGCGCCAGCACGCCCCGCAATGGGCAACCCGCCATCATGGATAAGGATACGGCAGATGGCATCTTTGCCGATTGGGAAGAGTTTGCCCGCTATGGCTTTAACAAAGCACACGCCGCCGACTATGGGGTGGTGTGTGTGCAAACTGCCTACCTAAAGGCACACTACCCAACCNNACCCAACCGAATTTATGACCGCCTTGCTGACCGCAGAAAAAGGCGATACGGTCAAAATTGCCACCTATCTGGCAAATGCCAAAAGCATGGGCATTCAAATCCTGCCGCCGGATATCAATCACGGCGAGTGGGATTTTGTCATTGAAGATTTGCCCGATGGTAATAGCGCGATTCGCTTTGGCTTGGGAGCAATCAAAAATGTCGGGCAAAGCTCCGTAACTGAGTTGGTACGGGCACGGCAGGTAAACGGCGTGCTGAAAGATTTTGCCAATTTGGAAGATTTTTGCAATCGCTGTGACTTACGCAAAGTAGGTAAACGGGCGTTGGAGTGCTTAATCAAAATAGGCGCACTAGACCGCTACGGCAGTCGCCCACAGTTACTGGCGGGTTTGGAGCAAATGAGTGAGTTAAGCGCCACCACCCACCGCGCCGCCGAAATCGGGCAAACCAATATGTTCGATTTATTTGGTGCAAGCACGGACACGGTGCAAGGCACTTTGCAATTGCCTACCCAATACGATTCTTATACAGAGCGCGACCTGCGAAAATGGGAAAAGGAATTGACTGGTGCGTACATGGGCGACCATCCACTTCTGCAATTCTGGAACCGCGTGCAAAATGCCGTCAGCGGTACAACCGCCGACTTAGACGAAAGTTGGGATGAAAGACCCGCCACCCTAGCAGGCGCTATTGTAGATGTGCGCCGCGTTACCACCAAAACCCAAAAAACGATGGGCTTGGTTACGATGGAAGACTTGGCTGGGCAGATTACCTTGGTACTGTTTCCACGTGTGTGGGAGCAGTTTAACGAATTGATTCAGCTTGAACAGTTGATTTTAGTCTCCGGCAAGGTAGACCGTTCGCGCGGGGATGTTCAACTCTTGGTAGAAAATGTACAGACCAAAGTAGAGATGTTGGTGGCTGAAAGCAATGCGGGTGGGGCAAGCAAACCCGCACCAACAAGCCCGCCTACAGTAGCAAAGCCTACTGTCACACCCCCACCGGCTTATCAGCAGGCTGATAAGCCGTCTGATAAGCCGGCTGTCACGCCTGCCAAATCGGCGGTACAACCGGTAGCGCAATCCCCCAAGCCTACTACAAAACCTGCCCTGCCGACAGTAGCCACACCACCCACGCCAAAACCAGCGCCCCAATCGCCTGCCCCAGCGCACTCGCCCAAAGCCGCACAGCCACAGCCACTTCCGCCCCACATTGATGTGGACGAAATGCCCGACTTTGACCTGTTCAGCTTGTTTGATAACCCAAGCGCTGAAACGCTTTCGCCTGCACCTGCCCGTGGAGCTGACACGCCCAATGGCTCACCCACACCGGCAAATGCCCCCAACAATGCCAACGTTCCACCCAAGCCCACTATAGATAACCAGCCACCGGATTGGGCGCTGGAACTCGCTGNNGCCGGCGTAAAGTAGAGCCAAGCACATCTCAACTGGCTGAACCCGCCGCCACATACCCAATAGGTACGCCACCGCCAAAGCCACCGGTTATGGGGGGGAATTTACCAAACGCCAATCCTGCCAAAACATCCCGTTCAGCGCCCGCAGGCTCACCCATGCCCACACCGGCAGTGCGCCCACCCATCCTGCATGAAGATACCGATTTTGATTTGCAAAATCGTAAAAAACCCACTTGCCGCATTGTGGTCAACCTGCGCCCGACCCGCGACTTATTCAGCTACCGCATGCGCATCAAATGGGCATTTAATGTACTTCGTTCCTACCCCGGGGCAGACCGCTTCAGCATTATTGTATATGAAGAAGACCGTGCCTATGAACTGGATTTTCCCCATCATACCACTGGGTATTGCGATGAGCTCATCAGCCAACTCGCCAATGTCGTAAAAAACCCTGAAGATCTGGATATTCAACCGATGTTATTATAATTCAAGATGAATCCAATTCTACGCAAACAACTACACTCCGGGCGCATTGAAGCCCAGCGTATCTTTTTGGTGCTAGTCGGCTGTGCCTTAGGCTCTGCCGCTTATGTGCTTTTTCAAGTGCCCCACAACATTGTAGGCGCCGGGCTTTCGGGTGTTAGCTTGATTATCAACCATTTTACCGGTTGGTCTATCGGTCTGCTGATTTTCTTGATGAACTTGCCCTTGCTGGTTTTGGGCTATTTTGAGTTGGGTCGTTGGCGATTTTTGGTGCGCACCACTGTTGGGGTTTTATCGCTCTCATTTTTTACAGACTTTTTCAATCATTACCTACCCTTGTGGATAGATACCTTTCCAGTTACCCATGATAAATTGTNNCGGGTGTGGCGGCAGGCATTGTGTATCGAACAGGTGGCACAATGGGTGGCACCAGTATTTTGGGGCGGATTTTGCAACGCCGCACCGGGATGCCACTCAGCCAAACAACTTTTTACACCGATGGTGTGGTCATACTCATTGCCGGGCTGGTATTCGGCTGGCAAGTTGCCATGTATGCCTTTTTGGCATTGTTCTTGGCGGGTTTAGCGGCAGATTACACGCTGGAAGGTCCTAGCAGTACGCGCACAGCCACCATCATCACCAACCGCCCCACCGAGATTTCTGCCGCTATCTTAGACCAACTGCACCGGGGGGCAAGTTACTGGCAAGTGACGGGCGCATACACCGGAGATGCGCATTATCTGGTCTTGTGTACGATTAGCCGCCCACAGGTGGTGGAACTCAAACAAATTGTGGCAATGGTGGATCCAAAGGCATTTGTAACGATTGGTTTAAGCCACCAAGCCCTAGGCAGTGGTTTTGACCCGCTAAAAGCTCGTGAATAACTGATGGAAAGGTTTAACAAATACTGGCAACGGTATTTTCATTGGTTTTTGGGCGGTTTTGGGGTGATATGGTTGGGTTGGAGCGTTTTTGTACGTGGCGTACCCACTCAAATTGATGGGCTAAACCATTTTTACCGCTTATTGGAATTGCATTGGGCGGTACAAAATGGGCAGTTTTACCCACGTTGGTCGCCGGATTTGGTATATGGGTTTGGCGCTCCCCTGTTTAATTTTTATCCCCCACTCAGCTATTGGGTAGCAGAAATCCCTTTGTTATTGGGAGTTCCTGCGCCGGTGGCAATGCAATTGGGTTATTTAAGTGCCATAGCTACCCTATTGGTGGGTAGTTATCTGCTCGGCAAGCGGGTAAGCGGCTCGCAATGGGGTGGGTGTATCGTTGCCATTGGCTATGGCTTTGCGCCTTACACTTACTTTAATTTGGTTGAGCGTGCCGCCTACCCCGAACTGTGGGGCATGGCGTGCGTGACATGGGCAACGCTTGGCATCCTACAGTTGGTGCAAGCCGAAACGATGCGAACACGGCTCAAAGCTTTGCTCTTAACAGTATTGGCTTGCACGGCGTTGGTGTATGCCCATTCGCTTTCGAGCTTTATGTACCTACCCATCTTATTGACAACCGCTGTGGTGGGTTTGTTTGCTGGGAAGGTATATTCGACACGCAGGGGAACTAGCTGGCAAGTGCTTCTTGCAGGAAGCGTAGCTTTTGCGTGGGTGCTGTTACTCACCCTGGCTTGGTGGCTACCCGTACTATATGAAAGTCACTTGGTACAACTTCAGCGCACGTTAGACGCACCCTTTGCCGATTTTCGCCAAAACTTTGTCAATGGGTACGAATTTTTTGCCCCGCCCCCCGCCTATGACCCACTTCTCATGGCGCAACACCGTGCCATCAGCGTATTTACCCCTATGCTCTTGCTTGCCGGTTTGGGGCTTTGGAATTGGCGAAAACACCGCCATCACCCACTTTTCCCGCTAGTATGGGGGCTTCTGGCATTGGGGTATGCGTTCCTGCAATTCCCACAATCCTTGCCGCTTTGGGAAGCCTTCCCCACGCTGGCGTATTTGCAATTTCCCTGGCGCTTGTTAGGTCCGCTGGGTTTATTACTGGCGCTCTTATCTGCTAGCGGTTTTCAGGCGCTTCCCACTCGGTGGCAAAATATTGTCGGGGTAGGGGTGGTTTTGCTCGGGTTGGGCTATTCACTCTCGCGCAGTTATGCCCCCACCCAAATACCCCTCGCTGGCATCACCCACCGCGATATACCCACCCATGAACAAGCAACGGGTTGGATAGCAACCACGACCAGTAGTGAATTTTTACCCATCTGGGCAGAAACTCGCCCAGACGCGCTTGCACTGGCAGATGCTTACCAAAATAATCAACTGCCCGCTCGCCGCTTAGACCGCACCCAGTTACCGGTCGGGGTGAACATTGTTTCGGAAATTGCCGGTTATCAATCGCTGGTTATTGAATATGATAGTAATACAGCCTGGACAGCGTATCTAAATTGGTTGGTATTTGCCGATATGCAGGTGGAATTGGACGGGCAGTCTTTTGCCTTGCAAATTCAGCCTGCCAGCGGATTAGCCATCATTGCTGATTTGCCTGCAGGCAGGCATCTGTTAAGGGTGGAACGGCGTGATTCGGCAGTGCAAAGTTGGGGTAGTGGGGTTAGTTTTTTGCCGGTTTGGCTGGCATGATGGCAGTCGCTTATCTTTTTTTTACACGCACCCCTCCCAAGCCAAACCCTTCAACTCGCCACACTTTCTTACCCCCGCCGCAATGGGTGTATGGGGCGATTTTGGCGATGGTAGTTGCTTTAGCTGTGCGCTGGGTGTGGTTGGAGCATTTTCCTTCGCCGTGGCGATATACGCGCCTAAGTGAGACGGGCATTGCACACATCCAACATCCTGTGCAGGTGAATTTTGGCAATGAACTACAACTGCTGGGGTGGGATGCCCAACGGGGCGGAGTTTTGCTGTACTGGCAGGCATTGCGCCCAATGCAACGGAATTACAGTGCCGGGCTGGCGTTATTGACGGCAGATGGCACAAAAGTCGCCCAAGACGATGCCTATCATCTGGCGCGGATTCCAACTGCCAATTGGCAACTTGGTTTTTACACCACCTACCTTCACCTGATTTCCATCCCGCCAGAATTCCAACCAACCGGCGATTTGCACTTGTCGGTGAGCGTGTACGATGCGCAAGGCAATCTGGATATCGTAACCGCGCAGGGTTTGGCAGGTTATTATGCCGATTTGGGTGTATATTTACCATAGGCTTGCGAGTCGCCATTTCCAAGCGTTTCTATATTCGACAAGGGTCAGAACTGCGCTTTTCCCTAGCAAGCAAAAAAGCGCAATATCCATCCGTGTCGAATATAACATGTCATCTTCATCACGTTTGAAAATTTCACTCGGCAATTCAAGCGTTGCATCCTCTTTTCAGAAAAGGATAAGCGCAAATTCCGAATGCGCCGATTATTAAACGATAGAACTTTTCATAGATTATGTCCAAAATTCCAGTTATCGCCATTATTGGTTCGGGTTGGGGTACGCGCGTGCAAGTGCCGGCTTATCGTCAAGCGGGTTGGCAGGTGGGCGCACTGTGGGCACGCACCCCAGACAAAGCACGAGCTTTGGCAAACGAGTATGCCGTGCCCTTTTACAGCGCCGATTTTCACGAAATCTTGTTGCGCCCCGAAATTGATTTAGTCAGCATTTGTATCCCGCCACACCTGCACGCGGAGTTTGCCGTAACCGCGTTGCAAGCGGGCAAGCACGTCTTGTGCGAAAAACCCGCCGCCTTAAATGCGCAACAAGCTCTGGAAATGGCGGTGGTCGCTCGCTCCTATCCCCACCAATTGGCACTTCTTGACCACGAGTTGCGCTTCCTACCCACCCGCCAAAAGCTTCGGCAAATGTTACGAACCGCTGTGCTAGGTGAAATTTATCATGTGCGTGTCTTGTTTCAAGCCAATTATGGTTTAGCGCTCGGCAGATTGTGGAATTGGTGGGCAGAAGCCGAGTCTGGTGGCGGGATTCTGGGCGCGTTGGGAAGCCATGAAATAGACCAGTTAACTTGGCTGTTGGGTTTGCGGGTGCGTGCCGTGCAAGCTCAACTTTACACCCGCATCCCCCAATTGCCCGACTCCCTGCACCTTTTGCACAATGTTACCAGCGATGATTTGGCGCTCATCCACCTGACCTTTAGCAATGGTGTCAGTGCTAACCTAGAGTTAAATATCGTGCAAGCCGGACCCAACCGTCACAGCTTGCATATTTTGGGGAGCAAGGGTAGTGTGTACTTGGAAGATGGGCGGCTCTTGCATTACGGCGCCGGGAGCAATCAAGCCAGTGACTTAAGCGTAGCCGAAGAAATTGCCGCCCCGCTGGGGATTCCAGCCAATGACTGGTGGCGTGGCTCGGTTTATCAGGCACAGGCATTGCGCCAGTGGGTGCAATATGGCGAAACGCAAGCACTTCAGATGGGAGCTACCTTTGAAGACGGTTTGTACACCCAACAAATTTTGGACGCTTGCCGCATTGCCAGCATCCAAAAGCGTAGTATTCATTTGGCGATGGATTCTTAGCGCAAATTTTACAACTCAATACAATAATCCACAAAATGACTCACCAATTCATTTAGCTCGTGGCTGTGTTCACTATAGGTGAGCACATGCCCGCCATTACGAAATTCCACTTGCCAAGCTGTAGAACCGATTTCTTGAGCAATCAGGTGGAAATTGCTAATTGGAACACTGCTATCGTCTTGGGCATGAACCAAAAGCGCCGGGCAGGTAATCTTGGGTAGGTAAGGGCGTACTGCCGCCATATAATCTACCAATTCTGCTAGGGAGCGCACGGGATGAACGGGATAACGCCCACGCCAAAACGGGTCGTGATTGCTATCGCCAACATTTGATTTTTTGAAATAGGGGTACATGCGCCACAGTGCGCGTGCCAAGCGCAACCGTGCATCGCCCGATAGGTTCATGGGCGTGCTGAGTGAGATAACGCCGCTGACTTGTGCCACTGCCGAAAGTAAAAGCGCCGTCACTCCGCCCATCGAAAGCCCTGCCACCACCACCCGCTCACATTGGCTGACCAATACATAATAAGCATCCAAGGCGGACAAAAACCAATCATTCCAACCAGCCCGCGTCAAATCAACCGGAGTCGTGCCGTGATAGGGCAAACGCGGCACATAAACGGTATGCCCTTGCAAAGCCAAGTGCTCGGCAAGCGGGCGCATTTCTTGCGGCGAAGCAGTCAGTCCGTGAATGAGTAAGCAAGCAGTGGAACCACCGCGAAAGAAGAATGGCTCTGCGCCGGGCATGAGAACTGGAAGTTGCATAGGATTGGTAAGAAGGTGTACTTGGCGGGTTCGGTGTGAGCAGGCTAGGCATTTCGTAGAATGCGATAACTTGTCCAGGCAATCTCATTTTCCCAGATACGAACCGTCAGCGCAGTGAGATTACTGGCAAGGATGTGCTCGTTTAAAGTGTGTGCCAAAATACGGGAAAAATGCTCAATGCTTGGGTTTAAGCCCTTGAATTCCGGCAAGTGATTCAGTGTTTTGTCGCGGTAGTAAGCGATGACACGCATGAGATGCTGTTCAACTTCTACAATGTCCACCAAATAACCATGTGTGTCTAATGTATTGCCTTCGAGTTGCAGTTCGAGTGTGTAATGGTGAGAATGCCAGTAATTTTCAGCGCCCCAATCTCCACCAATTAAAAAATGCTGTGCAGTAAAGGAGCGTTTGACGGCGAGTGTGTACATATAGTGGGGTGAGAATTAGAATTAAAGGTAGAACTGTATCGGTACGTTTTTTTTCGTGCAATTTGCATGCATGGTTATCATAGTCTGTTTATCGCAGTGTGACAAGGGCGGTAAGTGGCTGGGTCAGGGCTACCGCATGAAAAAGGCATTTGTGTTTAATGTATGGNNTGCATTGCGGCTCTACAAAACCAAATCGTTCGCGCGGATTGATGCAAAAATCAACCTAACACATAGCCATTATGTACTATTTCGTCACCTAACCTTTCATGCGGTTGCCCTGGTGGCTGGGTGCGCTAGCGTAGCCCCAAAATTTGAATACTCCCCAAAACGTCCCACCCCACCAAATAACGACCATTGGGGCTTAACAAATAACTCCCACCAGCCAGCGAACCAACTTCTTTTATTGCCACTCTTTTCCCATCTAATAGGGTGATGTAATTTGCAAAGTTTTGAGAAGGTTCGCTGATTTGAGCATCACGCTCGGCTTCAGAAGCTAATCGAACTTCTCCCGTGTAAATAAACCATTGATAAATGTCTTCTGTAGCTGTTTCGGCAAAAAACGATTGGCTATCTTTCGCCCATGTGATATGGTGAGTTGCGGCAAAAGGATACTGCACGTCGTATCTGCCACTTGGGTTTTGAATAGAAATACCCATGTGTATATCACCGCAAACGAGTGTGTTGGCTCTTAGCACATACTGCCCTTGGCAGTTATCGTCCCTTGTCCTGCTATTCACCAATTCGCCATTTTGGATATTTACATCCAGCCAATTTTCATTGTACAAAATTAGTAAATTTCCATCCCGAAACCCTAGCATCCCCCTGTAATGACCTGTACTGAATGAGTCGTCAACATAACTATTGAGCGGCTTTTCCCATTCTAGGTTCGCAAAACGTATCGAATATTTTTGTAATACCCATTCTCCTTCGGGCTTTAATAATATTAAGAAACTGGTGAGGTCCGGCGATACGGCTATTTGGTTGACAGTCCCCGTCAATTGGGGTTCAATCAAAGCCGATTTCTCAATATCGTACCACTGGATTAGGTGTGTAGATAGCATAAAAAATACCAGTTGATTATCTTGCTTTAGTTCAATCCAATAAGACAGGTTTTGGTCATCGGTTTTTAGTATTTGCTTTTCTCTTGTAGATAAATTAACAATATTCTTGCTTTGATTGTGGTGTTGATAAACCACATAATCTTTGGTAACTGCCAATTGGGTAATCAGTCGCTCGTTATCAAGAATGATGGGTTCACCATATTGACCATTCTCACTGTTCAAGAAGTTAATTCTATTTTTATCAGCATACACAATGGTTTTGTTATCCGTCATCCAAGCAATCTTGCTAAATAAAGTATCATCGCTCGACTTGTTTGGCACAAAATTAGATACCTTGTAAGTTGTTAAGTCAATGACGGTAAACAAACTATAACCATTTTCACTTGCAGATTGAACAATCAGTAATTTTTTACTATCTCCTGACCAAAAAACCCCAAAAAACTCGGTCGTCGGAATACGTAACACCATAGTTTGATTTTGTGTCTCTAGCAAGTAAAGGTTGTTGTATTTGCTTACGACCAAGTGTTTACCATCTGGTGCTAATCCATACTTGCCATCACTCCAAAAATGATTTCTTCCATTCCAAAGAACATCTAATTGCGAAAATTTCTCGGCAGTGATTACGGGCAAATCTTTCGGTATTGGGTCAAAGAAATTGATATTCAATTGTTTTGGCAACGGGTTATACAAAAAGTAATGCCCTACGAATACCGCCAAAAATATCCCTACTACACCCAAAAACTGAATGAAAGATTGTTTTTGTTTGTTCATAACACCCACCTAACAATATTAACGAGTTATTACACCCCCCCTTAATTAGGGGAAAACAAAAAAGCTTACCGCATCCCCCAAAAGATGATTGCGAAAGCAATGATATTGTTCAAAGCATGAACGGTAATTGGAATCCACAAAGAGCGTGAGCGTTCGTATAAAAACGCCAAAAATAAGCCAACCACAAACAATGGCAAGAAAAGGATTGGCATCATGTGCGCTAGCGCAAAAATCGCCGAGCTAGCAATCCAACCGACCCAGAAGCCCCAGCGGTCACGAATGACTCGATAAACAAAACCGCGGAAGAACATCTCTTCGGCAAAACCAATGAACACACCCCCAAACAAGGGAAGCAAGACTACCACTGCCCAACTCAGCCCTAAACTGCCAAACATTTGCTCTTGTGGGTTATCAAACTCACCCAATACCCACATCAGCAAAGCAGACGTGCCAGCGTTCAGCAAGAGCAAGACCAACACAAGAACCGGCACACTCAGCCACCAGCGCACATTCACTGCCCGAAACAACTCTTTTCGCCAATTAAGAACTCTACCAAGTAACAATACCAGCCATACACTGCCCCCCAACGAAACAATAGTCGCAATCACACTGCCTAAAATGACCGGAAACGTCATTAATTGGGAGGTAAGAAACGTTTGATCATTCAACAAGTCCGGGTTATTGATAAATTCGGGGGACTGCATCAGATTCCAAACCCCCGGCAAAACAGCGAGAACGTTTAGCGCAAGGCACAAAAATGCGGCTAAGGGCAAAATAATCAGGACATGCACACCCCGCCACAAACTGGTTTTGCTGGGTTGAGATGGAGAGTCGATTGATGGATTGTCGCTTGATGGATACATAAAAGAGAGAATGGTTGTCTAATCGGCACGCTTCAAATTGCGCTTTTTCCTTTGAGAATAAAGTGTAATTCTGACCTGTGTCAAATGTAATACGAAGAATTTACTGAAAAGTTGCAAAATTCCAGATAAATCTTACAGAAAGTGCCACCCATTATAAGCCTTCCATCAAAATTCAGGTTTTTTTCTTCCAGTCGCCCAATTCTTTAACCGAACCCTAAGGCATCCTATTGCCGATGAGCCTTTTACCGTGCTAAAATCGGGAGATTCTGGCAGATTATGCCTTGCTAATCATTGGGCGCGCCAGAGATTTGCAACTGTTTATCCTATCTTGCCAAGCAGTATGAGCCGCTGAAGCAATTTCACTGAGACAAACTCAAGGAGATCGGAAATCTATTGCTATATTCGGCACGGCTCAGATTTACGCCTTTTTCCTTAAAGAAAAAAGCGCAGTTTTCATCCATGTCAAATATGTCCTAACACTTCCGAGTAGGAAGCGGTTCAACGCAGGTTGTTGTTCTGATTGTTGTTCAATGAAGATAGGTCGTTATGAATATTTTATTGTAAAATGACAAAGACCCAACTGCAGTGGATGCTCAGTTTACGCACGCTTGGTTAAACAGCCATCTGCGGCACGTATGCCGAAGATGACCCGTGTCGAAGATAACGCTTGAAACACCCGTGCCCTTTTCTCAGAAATCGTTCACTTGTTGTTACGCACCCCCATTCTAAAACAATGAATTTCCTTTTAAAACGCCCCGTTATTGTTTTGTTTGCACTATCCGCTTTTAGTTTGGCTTTGAGCGCCTGCGGCAGTGCAACAACACAACCCAGTAATCCAAACCTAACCCCCATGAGCGCCGAAATATATACGGTGCAAAGTGAAAATGGCGCAAGCCTGCAAACTGAACCCAGTTTATTGCAGGCGGGTTTTGCCCTTTCGTTGCGGGCAATTTCTCTAACAGACGCCGTTTCTCCGGTGGCAACTAGCGCCAACAACGAGAACGATTCTGCCGACCAAGCAACCACTGCAATTGCCAATCAGGAAGCGGCACGCCAAGCCTTGCCCAGCGGCTACACCCTACTCGGCAAGGCTTATGCGGTAGAAAGTGCAGGCGCATCCCCAGTGCAGTTTAAGCTCACTTTGCCAGTAGAGGGCATTGATGCAAGCGCACCCATTCGCAACTTTGATTTATTTGCTTGGGATGGTGTTCATTGGCAGTTTGTTCCAAGCCAACTGAACAATGGGCAACTGACCGCCGAATTGAATCGCCTGCCATCTGTTTTGGCAATTTTGCAAAAATCACCAGCCACCCCCAGCCTACACGCAGACTTGTTACCGGAAGAAGTTCTAAACGGCATGGGAAGCGGCTTAACATCGCTTTCACCGGCGGGCTTATATTTGCAAACAGATGGAACCTTGCAAGGCGTGCTGGCAGGCGGCTTTGACAGCGCAATGGGCTATGCCATTCAGCCATTGGTGGAAGCAAAAGCCGATAATAATGGACGCACCGCCCTAGACAGTGTGCTTGCCAACCCACAGGCGCGTCAAACTAATTTGGGCGGCTTGGTAGATTTGGCAAACAATGCACAATATAATGGCATTAAGCTAGATTATCGCGGCATTTCGCCGGAACGCAGTACTGCCTTCACGGTATTTGTTACTGACTTGGCAAACGAACTGCATAAAGCAGGCAAACAATTGACTTTGGTAATACCAGCCCCAGTGCAAAGCGCAAATGGTTGGAATATGCAAGGTTATAACTTGCGGTTGCTCGGGCAAGTTGCAGATGCACTCGAAATTGACCTACAAGCAGTGAGTGTGGGCGCACAAGACACTAACCTGCAATCCATGCTAAGTTGGATGGTGGGGGAAGTTAATCGCGAAAAGCTCCGTATCCTGACATCCGCCGCGCCCCTAGATGTGACCGAAGCCGCCAGCACTCGCTTGCCCACCAAACGCGCAATGGAAGTTTTTGGGCAGGTGAATACCAGCAATGACCCGGCGCTTATCATTCCGGGAACACCTGTCAGCCTAAACTTAAATGGAACGGTGAACAGTTTGGAGATTGACGCCGCCACGCAAGCGGTACGCTATCAATATACGGATGGGAACGGTGTGCAACATTTGGTGTACATCCCTTCAACCGCCACCTTGCAACAGCAACTACAGTTGGCGCAACAATTCAACTTGAATGGCACGGTGGTACGCAATTTGTTTGACAATGGCAATTCACCTGCCATGTTCAACACGCTCATCAATTCTGCCAGCGGTGGGTCCGCCAATCCTCCCAGCCAGTCACAATTGGTCTGGCAAGTCAGCAAAGATGGCGCAACCGTGACACAAGAAGTTGGCACATGGGGGCAACCGTTTAGCTGGACGCCGACCGATGCAGGGACGTACCAAATTGCGGCGGTGCTAGACACAGGCGAGCCACGCCAACTCAGCACATACGACATGGTGGTCAATGCCCAACTACCACCCACACCCGCTCCTGCAATTGTGGTTGCTGGCGCACCGGCCGTGAGCGGACCCCAACCCACCCGCGACCCATCCTTGCCAGCCCCCACCAATGCCCCTGTCATTGCGCCCGTTCCGGCAGTGCGTGGTACCAATTTGAGCGGCGGCTTTGAAATGGGTGGACAAGTGGTACATGGTGGCATTCCCGCCGCCGCCCAAATGAAGCAAGCCGGATTCACATGGGTCAAAGTGCAAACCGGACCCGGTGCTAATATCCAAGACATCGCCAATGCCCACAATATGGGCTTCAAAATTTTGCTCAGTGTGGTTGGCGACCGCAACCGCCCGATGGACCCCTCTTATCAGGACGAATTTGCCGCCGGGGTTGCCGCACAAGCCGCCGCCGGTGCTGATGCTATTGAAGTGTGGAACGAACCGAACCTAACGCGTGAGTGGCCCGATGGACAGATCAATCCTGCCAACTATGTGCCGCTTTTGCAAAAAGCGTACAACGCGATTAAAGCCGCCAACCCCAATACCATCGTGATTTCAGGCGCACCCGCACCGACCGGGTACTGGGGCGCTTGTACCCCCAGCGGGTGCGATGACCGCTATTGGATGGAAGGTTTGCTCGCCGCAGGTGGCGCGAATTATATGGACTGTATCGGCGCTCACTATAATGAAGGGCTGGTATCGCCTTATGCCTATGGCGGCAATGCAGACCCACGCGACAACCACTATACACGTTATTTTTACGGCATGGTGGAAACCTATGTAGGCGCGTTGGCGGGAACTCGTAAAATTTGTTTCACTGAGTTGGGCTATCTGAGTGGGCAAGAGTGGGGGTCTGTGCCCGGACACTTCATGTGGAAGCCACCTTTCAATAACACTGTCGCCGAGCAAGCACAATACCTGGCAGAAGCCGCCGCAATTGGTTTATCGGATGGGCGTGTGCGTTTGATTATTGTGTTCAACGTAGACTTCACCTTTTGGGGTGATGACCCGCAAGCTGGCTATGCCATGATTCGTCCAGATGGCTCCTGCCCCGCCTGCGTCACTATTGGAAATGTTTTAGGGAGTAGATAATGTCGGATTCGGAAGTAGGGCAAGGCTATGACGGTGATGAAATAGATTACTCATCCAATTCACCCATTCCAGATGAATTTTTGGATGAGTACGATTTTCCGGTAAATGAAGTGCCAAACGCCTTTCGGCGGGCTCGTCCCAGCCGTTGGCGGCGGTTTTGGCGCAGAAATCGTTTCGTTATACTGGTACTAACGCTTTTGGTGTTGGCTGGTTGTGTGTTGCTCAGCACAGCGCTGTATTATCAACGGCAACAAGCCAACTACGCAGTTTCAGCCACTATTCATGCCATTCACACCCAAACGGCACAGGCGTTGCCCGTTGTCAATCAGCCAAGTGGAATTGTTGGCACTGTGCAAACGTGTGACGGACAAGTGCGAAATTTTCCGGCAGGGCAACCCATTTGCTTGCATGTGACACTCTCCAATCCATTGCCTGAACCTTTTAGCCTAGATGAGTTGGCATTGCGTATCACCGATAGCAAGGGGGCAGTGAGTCGTATTGGCGTCTTGCAGTCCGTTAAACTTGCCGCAAATGCCAGCCAGATTGAAGGGGTCAATAATCCGGTTGTGGTAGATTTACGTTTACAAAATGCGGGGCAATATCAGGTGGCAGTGGCGGGTTGTTCGGCTGATGTGTGTGCGCAACCTTTTGCCAATTGGCAAGTTTTTTCTTCTGCGCTTATAATCATAGTAGAGTAATAAAATTTCGGCACGCTTTATATTCGGCGCATGGGTCGAATATCGAATTTCCCTTTTTGTTTAAGGGGAAAAGCGAAATTGTTGGTGTGTGTCGAATTTTAAATTTTTTACAATCTGGATTTGTGTATGTCCCAAAACAACAAAAAACGTTCGGTAACTCCTTTTCTCATAGTCGCCTGGCTAGCGCTCACCTGCATTGCCGGGGTGCTAACTTTCGCGCTTATTTACTGGTTTAGTGGGGAAAATCCCGCCGGGCAACTAAGCTTTTTCGGTGGTGCTACTGCTACCCCCACCCCCCAACCCACAGCAACCAGCCTACCTCCAACCGCCGTCCCCACTGAGTCACCCACCGAAGCCAGTGTGCCTACTGAGTCGCCTACCGAAGCGCCACCGCCCGCTCCCGGTAGTCAAAGCGGCATGATTTATGGCGTTCACATGCAAGCCACCAATTTGGGCGACCCAAACTATTGGATGGATTTGGTAAATGGCATGGGGCTCAAAGTGGTTAAGCACCAAATTTTCTGGCATGAGATTGAACCCGCACAAGGACAGATGAATTGGGGCGGGTATGATGCCGTCTTTGAAGCCGCCAAAAATAAAGATTTTAAAGTGGTGGCAAGTGTAGTGGGTGCGCCAGAATGGTCACGCTCTATCCCCGGCACTAATGGTCCTCCCGATGATTATCAGCTTTTTGCCAATTTTGTCGGCGAGTTGGTCAAACGCTACCCAGGACAAATTATCGCAGTGGAAATTTGGAATGAACCCAATCTGGTACAACGTGACTGGATGACCGGCGACAAACTAGTGACCGAAGAAGATCCCGGGCAGTATGTGGAATTTCTGCGCTTGGCGGCACAAGCTATCAAAGCAGTTGACCCCAATATCATGATTATCTCTGCCGCACTGTCCCCAACCGGCAACAATGACCCTACTCTGGCAATGGATGACTTTAAATATTTAGAGTTAATGGTGTCGGCAGGCTTACTAGATACAGTAGATTGTATTGGCGTACACAGCAACGGATTGAATGTGCCGCCCGAAGCCGCTTTTGATAAAATTGGTGAACTGCCCGAAGCCGCAACTTGGCAATTTACCGGACCCATTGGCAACCCCCATCACTCATGGAGCATGTACAGCACGATTACCGGCTACCATGAACGCACCAATAATAAGCCGTTGTGTATCACGGAGTTTGGTTGGCCCAGTCGAGATGGCTTAAGCGATACACTGGTTATTAAATCAGGCTTTGAATTTGCTACAGATAACACGGCTGATGAGCAAGCCGATTACATTTTACGGGCTCTGAAAATGTTCCGCGAAATGGGCTATGTCAAGATGGCAGTGGTGTACAACCTGAATTTATACACCATCACCGACCCCGAAAATAGTGACAATGTACTGTGGGCTTTGCTCGATTCGAATGGCGCACCGCGTGCTTCTTATTGGGCAGTGGCAAGCGCGGAAAAGCCGTAACCGCAAGCGCACAACTTTATTCGGCATGATACGCCGATACAAAAGGAGCTACTCCCCTATACAGGCGTAGCTCCTTTTGTATTCTTGTGCAAAGTGGCAAAGCTAACAGCCAGCTAACTGCCGTCTTCTTCCAAGCCAAGCGCCATTAAATAGCCGCGAGCACGTTCAGTAAGCGGGTAGCGGTTCGCCAAAGCCCAAAAGCGTGCGCCGTGATTGCCTTCCAGCAAATGCGCTAGTTCATGCACCACCACATATTTGATAACCCACAGTGGGGTGGTTTTTAGCCGGTCGCTAATACGGAGCGTGCCTTCTGCGGGGGTACAACTGCCAAAGCGCGTGTTTTGGTTACTCACCCAGCGAATAGACTGCCAACGCAGTTTGCCTTCAAAAAATTCGCGGTTCAAGGCTTCGGCTAGGGTTTGCAAATCCAAATCGCCGTTTTGCCCATTGGCGCGTTTGTGTTTGCGTACCAGTTTGTGGCGCAATTGCGCCACAATTTTATCTAGTTCCGCTTGCGAGATGTAGGAGGGCGCCAGCACAATGATTTTGCCATCACGGATGGATGCACTCACCGTGCGCACACGCTTATCACTGCGTACAATTTCTACCGGGAAGTCTTCAATCTGCATAGCCATGGGTTACCCCAGCATCCGCTCCCATTCTTCCATGCTGTGTGCCAACTGGGCTTGGGCGTCTTCATAGGCTGTGCCCAACCGGCTCACTTCAGCAACATTTTGGGCTAGGCTGGCAGATTCCAGTGCTTGTGTCAGTTGGGTAATTGATTCTTCCAACTTTAGGATTTTTCGCTCTAAATTGGAAATTTGCTCTTGCTTTTTGCGTTCGGCGGCTTGAGCCGAGCGCACTTGCTTCTTTTCTTGCTGGTACACATTGGCATTACTGCTAGGCGACTCGGTGCGCTGAACGGCGCGGGCGGCTTTGGCTTCCAGGTATTCGCGGTAATTGCCGGCATAGGCAGTCAACTGCCCGCCTTCCACCTCCCAGATTTGGGTTGCCAACCGTTCAATCAGGTAGCGGTCGTGCGAAACCATCAGCACCGTGCCACCAAATTCTCGCAAGACTTGTTCCAGCACTTCTTGGGCGGGAATGTCCAGGTGGTTGGTGGGTTCATCGAGCAGGAGCAGATTCACCTTTTGCAGGGCAAGCTTTGCCAATGCCAGCCGCCCACGTTCCCCACCAGAGAGCACGCGCACTTCTTTGTACACTTCATCCCCACGAAAGAGAAACTTCGCTAAGTGGTCACGCACCTGCCCATCTAGCAGTTTGGTCACGGTTAGGATTTCATCAAATAGGGTGTTGCTGGGGGTCAAGCCTTCATGTGCCTGCGAAAAATAGCCCATGTCTAGGGCAGAGCCAAATTTGAAGGTGCCTGTTTGGGCGGGCAGTTGCCCCAGCAAAGTTTTGAGCAGGCTGGATTTGCCACAGCCGTTGGGTCCAATGACGGCGGCAAATTGTCCCCGCACTAGCAAAAGGTCGGGCAATTGAAAGAGGGGGTTGCCGGGGTAGCCAATCTGCAATTGGTAGGTTTCGAGCACGCGGTCACCGGAGCGGCGCGGTTTTTCCAGGTTTAGGCGCATTTCGGCGGCACGCACGAGCGGGTCACGCAAGGCGCGGACGCGCGTTTCGGCTTCATCCACCCCCAACGGGCGACCACTCACCTCCACTTCGGCGGCAATTTCTGCCCAGCGTTTGCCCTTCACTGCTTCCACACCGGCTTGTTCGACTGCTTCGATTTCGCGGCTGATGCGGCGCAGTTTGCCTTTGGCTTGGGCGGTGTTTTGCCCGGCGATGTTGCGTTTGATGTACTCCATCTCCTTTAACATCCGCGCCCGTTCGGTTTCAAACATCAGGTGGCGCAATTCCCAGCGTTGGGTGCGTTGGGTTAGGTAGTGGCTGTAGTTGCCACGATAGACTTCTAGCTGTGCTGGACCCAGCTCCCAAATGCGGTTGGCAACTTTATCCAAGAAGTAGCGGTCATGGCTGACAATTAAGGCTGTGCCAGCCCACGCATTGAGCCAGTTTTCTAGCCACTCCACAGCTTGGATGTCCAAATGGTTGGTGGGTTCATCTAGGAAAAGAAATTCGGGTTCTTCGAGTAGAATGCGGGCTAGGTTGGCACGCGTTTTTTGCCCACCGGAGAGTTGCTTCAGGGTTAGGGTGTTGTCGTTTTCCGTAAAGCCTAGCCCCGCCAGCGTTTGACGTACCCGCTGTTCGTAGGTGTAGCCACCGGCTTTTTCAAAATCTTCTTGCAGGTGTCCGTATTCTTCCAGCAATTGCTCGCTGGGATGCTCCGCCATTTGCAGTTCCATCTGGTGCAGTTGTGCCGCCGTGTGGCGCAATTCGGCAAAGGGTTCAACGACGTGTTGCCAAAGCGTGATTTTTTCCAGCTCTGGCGAAAGCACTTCTAAGCCGCCCTGCGCCAAGAAGCCCATGCGCAAGCCACGCGCCCGAAAGACATTGCCATCACTGGGGGCTTCGATGCCTGCCAGTAGCTTCAGCAGGGTGCTTTTGCCCACCCCATTGGGACCAACCAACGCGGCACGCGCACCTTGCTCGATGGCTCCGCTCAAATTTTGAAAAATATCCCGATGCCCAAAGGATTTGGCAAGCTGGGAAAAGGAAATCAGGGACATGAAAAGAAATTAAGGGAATTAAAGGAATTAAGATTGAGCACTATTGGAGACTGTTTCCAAGCAAGCAGGCAGTATTTTCCACATTCGGTAGGTCAATTCCGATGCTCTGCCGATATTTTACCGGAAAACGGGGCAAAAGGAGGCGATGAATGAAGGAAAATTAAAGGAATTAAAGATTGAGCGGCGTCGGAGACTGTTTCCAAGCAAACAGGGAGTATTTTTCACATTCGGTAGGTCAATTCCGATGCTCTGCCGATATTTTACCGGAAAACGGGAAGAAGCGGGGCTAGGGCAGGGTGTGGAGCAAATCGGCTAGTGTTTCGCGGCGGCGGATGAGTTTTGCTTGCCCGCCTTCCACCAGGACTTCGGCGGGGCGCAAGTGTCCATTGTAGTTGCTACTCATGGCAAAGCCATATGCCCCAGCCAGCATGACTGCCAGCACTTCACCGGCTTGCACTTGGGGCAGTTCACGCTCACGGGCAAGGTAGTCGCTACTCTCGCAGATGGGTCCGACAATATCTACCACTTGGGTTGGGCGGAAGGACTGCACAATGGGGGTGATGGGGTGGTAGGCTTGGTATAAGGTCGGGCGAATCAGTTCGGTCATGCCGGCATCTACAATGACAAATTGCTTGAGTGGGTTGCGCTTGTTGTATTGCACGCGGGTCAGCAATACGCCACTGGGTCCGACAATCGAGCGCCCCGGCTCCATCACCAGCCGCAAGCCAGCCCCAGCCAGCACTTGCGCCACGGCTTGCACCCATTCTGCCGGGTGCGGGGCTGTTTTTTCATAGGGAATGCCCAATCCACCGCCCACGTCCACGTATTCCAGCGGTACGCCGGCGGCACGCAGTTCACTGGCGAGTTGGCATAGCAGTTGCGCCGACTGCACAAAGGGTTCAATTTCGCTGATTTGGGAGCCGATATGGGCGGCGATGCCAACAGGTTGTAGGTGGGGGTGGGTGCTTGCCCAATGCAAAAGCTGAACACCTTCGGTGGCGGGCACGCCAAATTTGTATTGAAAGGTGCCGGTACGAATGTAGGGGTGGGTGGCGGCGGCTACTTGCGGGTTGATGCGCACGCCCACCCGCGCCACACAGCCAATCTGTTGCGCCACATCTGCCACAGCCAATAGTTCTTCCGCAGATTCCACATGTAAGGCGAAAATGCCAGCTTGCAGGGCGGTTTGAATCTCGGCGCGGGTTTTGCCCACGCCAGAATAGAGGATGCGCTCGGCGGGAATGCCAGCTTGTTGCGCTAGGAACAGTTCTCCCCCACTGGTGACATCTGCCCCCATGCCCAACTGCCCTAACTGGCGCAGGATGTGCAAATTTGGATTGGCTTTGACGGCATAGCAAGTGAGTGCGCCGCTGGTGGCGGTTTGCTGGTAGGCAAGTGCCCGTTCACGGATGGCGGTGGCACTATATACGTAGAGCGGTGTGCCAAACTGTTCGGCAAGTTGGGCGAGCGGCAGGTCTTCGCAATGCAGGTTGTGCTGGCGAAAGGTGAAGTGGGGAGGAAGCATGGGGGCTAGGTGGGTGTTTCTATTTGAATCGCTCCTATTTTAGCATAGTAACGATTGTCTAACAGTTTGTAAGCATGGTCAACTTCTCAAGCTGTTTATACCTGTGCTATACCTATAACTACTTTGCATTTACCCAATAATCATCGAAGGGTGCGGTTCAGTTTTTCG
>DKKK01000151.1 GCA_002455215.1 Anaerolineales bacterium UBA6668
TCCACCATCAGCCAACTCGGTTTCATGGTTGCCGCACTGGGCATTCAAGCCTATGTGCCAGCCGTCTTCCACCTAATGACCCACGCCTTCTTCAAAGCCTTACTCTTCATGGGCAGTGGTTCCATCATTCACGGCATGGAGCATGGCATTCACCACACCCATCGCCACATTGACCCGCAAGATATGTTCAACATGGGTGGCTTACGCCAGAAAATGCCCACCACCTTCGTCACCTTCTTAATCGGTGGTTTGGCACTCTCTGGCTTCCCGTTCATCACCGCCGGTTTCTGGTCAAAAGATGAAATTTTGGGCGAAGCGTTTGCGCACGGGCACTACATTGTCTTCACTGTCTTGTGCATTGCCGCTTTCCTAACCGCCTTCTACACCATGCGCCAAATTTCGCTCACCTTCTTCGGCAAACCCCGCACGCCGGAAGCCGAACACGCACACGAAAGCGTTTGGACCATGACCACCCCGCTGATAATCTTGAGCTTCTTCGCCATCTTTGCCGGTTTTGTCGGCGTGCATGGCGAGTTCCCAGTGCTAGGGCAACTGCTCGGCAATAACCCACTCGAACACTGGCTACACGGTTCCACTCCCGCCGGCTTTGTTGGCGCATTCGAGTTTAGCTGGTTCCCAGTGCTTGCCTCCATCGCAGTCGGCTTGGGCGGGTTGTNNAAGCCACTGACTGCTGGGCAAGTGGACCCGGTGCGAACATTGCTCGGTCCCATCTACACCTTGCTCGAAAACAAATACTACATAGACGAATTTTACGATTGGGCATTTGTCAAACCAACTCACTGGATTGGCGAAACATTGGTTTTCAATATTATGGATCGTGGCATTTTGGACGGCATCATCCATGCAGTCGCCTTTGGAGCGATGGGCACTGGGCAAGCTTCCGCCACTGCCGAAAAATATGTCATTGATACACCGCCCAACAAATTGGCAGATTTTACCCGCTGGGTCGGGCGCGGCTTGCGCTACATCCAAACCGGTAGCATCCAAACTTATATGCTCTACACCTTGCTGGCAGTGGTGCTAGTCGGTGTGGTGTATTACTTCTTCCCAAGATAGTTGGAGCGGAGCAAAATTATGAACGAATCCTTATTACTCACGCTCATCCTGTTTAGCCCATTGTTAGGCGCATTAGCGGTTTTGCTTGTGCCCGGCAAGAACAATCGCACCATTTTATGGACTGCTTTTGCCTTTAGCTTAATCCCGCTTGCACTTTCTATCTACATGTGGGTGCTGTACCAAGCCGCTCCTGCCATGGACGGTGAGTTCAAGTTTTCCGTCAGTGTACCTTGGTTCTCGGTGGTTCACTCCAACTACCACTTAGGGGTAGATGGCATTAGCGTCCCAATGGTGATTCTGACCGCTTTGCTCGTCCCACTGTGCATTTTGGCTTCAGCCAAAGTGGAACGTATGCGGGCATTTATGGCACTGTTCTTCATGCTCGAAACCGGCGTGCTGGGCGTATTCTTGTCGCTCGACCTTCTGCTATTCTTCGTGTTTTACGAAATCGGTTTGGTGCCCATGTATTTCTTGATTTTCCAATGGGGTAGCCCCAAAGGCAAACGTGAAATTCATGGTGGCAAGGTGCTTCCCGCCCGTGAGTACGCCTCCTTCAAATTCATGATTTACACCATGGCGGCATCGCTTGGCATGTTGTTAAGCATCCAATTGATAGGCGTCACGATGGGCACCTTTGACCTGACGGAGCTATACACCAAGTGGGTGGCTTTGCAACCCGGAGATGTGCTACTTCCCGGCGTGACCGCTGGCACTGTCAAAGCAATCGCATTTTGGGCATTCTTCCTTGCCTTTGCGCTCAAAGTGCCGCTGTGTCCCCTGCACACTTGGTTGCCCGATGCCCACACCGAAGCACCAACAGCCGGTTCAATGATTTTGGCTGGCGTTCTGCTCAAACAAGGCGCGTATGGTTTCTTCCGCTTGGTCATCCCGCTCTTCCCGCAAGAAATGCAAGCCGCCGCTCCCATCATCGCCGTATTGGCAATGTTGGCAATTGTGCTCGGTGCATATGCCGCTTACGGGCAAACCGACTTCAAGCGTTTGGTTGCCTACTCATCGGTCAACCACATGGGCTTTGTTGTGCTGGGCATTGCGGCAGTCGCTTGGGCGGCGGGTAGCACAGATGCAGGTCTCAAACTCAGTGGCGTGGTGGCTGGCTCTGGGGCAGTCCTTCAGATGTTCAACCACGGGCTTTCGGCGGCGGCAATGTTCTTCTTGGTTGGGGTGGTCTATGAACGCACGCACACCCGCAACCTAAAGGAAATTGGGGGTCGCATTTGGCAATACGCCCCAATCTATGGTGGTGTGTTGATTTTTAGCTCCATGGCATCGCTCGGCTTGCCCGGTCTAAACGGTTTTGTGGGCGAGTTTGCCATTATCCGTGGTGCCTGGCCCATCTTCACCCTCACCACCATCTTGAGTATGCTTGGCTTGCTTGTCACCGGCTCTTACATCCTAAAGGGGATTGGCAGTGTCCTGCACGGTCCAATGAACCCCAAGTGGGCAGAAGAACACCCGGCTGACGGGCACGCACACTCAGCCGTTGGGCACGATGCGCATCAGCATGATGCACATGGGCACGACCATTCTGCACACGTTACCAACCCACTCACATTGAAGAAACGTCACTGGATGGAAATCACGCCGCTGGAATTGGCAGTGGTTACCCCGTTGATGGTGTTGATGTTGCTGATTGGGCTGTTCCCGGCAGGCTTGATGCAAGTCATCAATCATACCGTCACCACGTTGTGGGGGAAATAATCATGCAAATTCCTTACGTATTGTCCATTATTACCTTCATCCCGATGGTAGCAGGCTTGGCTTTACTGGCTTTCCCGGCAGAGAAAAAAGAAGCCATCCGCTGGACCGCCCTCACTGCCGGTATTATTGACCTGGCATTGTGCATTTTCGTTTACTTTAACCCCGTACGCCCGGCAGTTGAACGTTTTGATTGGATCCCCAGCATCGGTGTAAGTTATATCATGGCGGTAGATGGCTTGAGTTTGCCGCTGGTGTTGCTGACCGGTATCGTCATGGTGACAGGCGTGATGATTTCTTGGGGCATTGAAGACCGCCCGCGCGAATTTTTTGCCTTCATTTACATCTTGGCATGTGGCGTCTTTGGTGTGTTCATGGCGCAAGACCTGTTTTTGCTGTTCTTCTTCTACGAAATTGCCGTCTTCCCCATGTACTTGCTAATTGCCATTTGGGGTTGGAAGCAACGCCGCGAATATGCCGCCATGAAACTGACCCTCTTCTTGGTCATTGGCTCGCTCTTTGCGCTGGTTGCCGCGTTGGCAATGTACTTCCAAGCGCACACCCTGACCGGCGTTTACACCTTCGATATGCTAAAGATGGAAGGGCTGGCGTTCCCGCCAGAATTCCAACGCTGGGCATTTCCGGTGGTGTTCATTGGCTTTGCCATCTTGGCGGGCATGTTCCCCTTCCACAACTGGTCGCCAGATGGACACGTCGCCGCCCCAACTGCGGTTTCGATGTTCCACGCCGGGGTATTGATGAAGCTGGGCGCATATGCCGCTTTGCGGGTGGGCGTGATGCTATTGCCGGAGGGCGCAAAAGAGTGGATGCCCATTCTGGTCTTTTTCTCGCTCGTCAATGTTGTGTACGGTGCCTTCGTTGCCATGACGCGCGATGACCTGAAGTACATGATTGGCTACAGCTCGGTTTCGCACATGGGCTTGGTGGTGCTGGGTATCGCCACTTTGACGCCACAAGGCTTAACGGGTGCGGGCTTGCAAATGTTCAGCCACGGCGCAATGACGGCACTCTTCTTTTCTTGTGTCGGTATGATTTACGACCGCGCTCACACCCGCCAAATCCCCGAACTGGGTGGCATGATAAAGAAACTACCCTTTGTGG
This sequence comes from Anaerolineales bacterium UBA6668, assembly GCA_002455215.1. Taxonomy (GTDB): domain Bacteria; phylum Chloroflexota; class Anaerolineae; order Anaerolineales; family UBA6668; genus UBA6668. The sequence continues at coordinate 3,916 of DKKK01000151.1, forward strand.
GCATTGCCTTCATCTTTGGTGGTTTGGTCAGTATGGGGATGCCCGGCTTTAGCGGGTTTGTGGCGGAGTTCCCCATCTTCATGGGTGCTTGGCAAGCCAGTGTCACCCAACAAAACCCAGCCTACTTCTGGATAGCCATCATCTCGGCATTGGCAATTGTCATCACTGCCGCCTATATCTTGCGGGCAGTTCGCCGAGTTTTCTTTGGCGCAGTCCCCGAACACTTTGAACATGGCGACCACGTCATTACGCCCATCCGAACCATGGACAAAGTGGCAATCGTCATTCTCGCATTTACCTTGTTTATGCTCGGCGTGTACCCCAACTGGATGGCTCCGCTCATTCAAACCGGTGTGGACAACGTCTTGCGCCTGCTTGGAGGGGCATAAATCGTGACAGATTTTCAAACCATTGATTTGTTGGCAATTTTGCCAGAAATCGCCCTAACGGCTTTGGGCGTGCTGGTGCTGGTGCTCGATGTCACTTGGCGGGGTAAAATTCGCCAGCAGTTGGGCGTGGTGACGGCAGTTGGGTTGTTTGCCATTGCCGCTCTAACCGCCGTATTTACCTACCCAGCCGAATCGCAATTGCTATATGGCGGCATGATGCGCCATGACCTATTGGCATTTGTGATGCGCCTGATATTTTTGGTGGCGGCTGGTTTCACAGCCCTCCTGAGCGTGGATGTGGATAACCTGGGTCGGCGTGGCGAGTATTATGCCGTGCTGATTGCGGCTGTAATCGGCATGAACCTGATGGCGGCATCGGCAGACTTGATTATGCTCTACCTAGCCCTCGAAACCACCAGTATTTCCGCCTACATCCTAGCGGGTTTTCTCTTCAATGAAGAGCGTTCCGCCGAAGCGGGTATGAAATATTTCCTGTTTGGTGCAGTCACTTCCACCGTCATGCTGTTTGGCTTTAGCTTGCTGTTCGGTTTTGCCGGCACAACCAATCTTTACCAAATTGGCACAACCATTCAAGCCAACTCGCTTGCCATTACCGTCATCGCCGTTCTGGTCTTGGTGGGGGTTGGCTTCAAACTGGCAGTTTTCCCCTTTCACTTCTGGTCACCAGATGTGTATGAAGGCGCACCGACACCCGTCACCGCTTTCATCTCCACTGCTTCCAAAGCGGCTGGCTTTGCCGTGCTGTTGCGCGTATTTCTAATTGCCTTTGACGGCACAAACCTGCAAAGTGCGAGCAATTGGTTGCCTTTGCTCACCTCCATCGCAGTCGTAACCACTTCGCTGGGCAACTTAGTCGCACTCACCCAAAAGAACATCAAACGTCTGTTGGCATATTCTTCCATTGCCCATGCCGGCTATGCGTTGATGGCTTTCACCGCCATCCAAAGTGCCCCAGTGCAGGCTGAAGCAGTCGCCGCAGTGGTGTATTACTTGGTAACGTATGTGCTAACCAACCTGACAGCCTTTGGTGTGATTATCTTGGTTGCAAAGAACGTGGGCAGTGACGATGTTGCCGCCTTTGCTGGGTTAAACAAACGCAGTGCGGGCTTGTCGCTGGCAATGTTGGTGGCGTTCCTGTCATTGGGAGGCATCCCACCCTTGGCTGGTTTTGTTGGCAAATTCTTCATCTTCATGGCATTGGTCAAAGCAAACCTGCTGTGGTTGGCAATTGTCTTGGCAGTCAATTCCCTCATTGCTTTGTACTACTACTTGTTGGTGCTGAATGTGGTCTATAACCGCCCAGTTGCCGAAGGCGCGACAGAAATTCAAGTTTCTGCACCGTATCGTGTGGCATTGACCGCATTGTGTGTGGGTGTAGTGGTGTTTGGGGTGATCATTGCCCCCTTCTATGACCCAATTACGCGAATTTTCGACCTTGTCAAATAAGAGTTTGTGATATAATTCTCAAACGAACGGCTGAGCTTTACACACATGACCGAACAAGACTCCGAACCTACCCCCAATTCTCCCGTGCGCCAATTTATGTTTGGCTCCGAAGTGTTTTCTGTGGCACTTTCGATTGGGGTGGTGAATGGCTTGCTTATCATTGGTGGTGCATTGCTCGGTGCTTGGCTGGATAGAATGTTTGGCACAAAACCCTTGTTCGTGTTGGCACTCATTCTCATTCCGGCACCACTCGGACTGTTTCTAACGTTCAAATTAGCGCAAAACGCGGCTCTTCGTGTGGGAGCCGTTTATCAAACCAAAACAAAAAAGACCCATCCAACTGCGGAGGAATCGCCAAGTGAGCGATCATAACACTTCTTCTCATGAAACTGCCCCTGCAGGGCCCAAAAAACTGAACCCACTACCCATTTTGTTCTTAGTGGTAACCATCTTGGGGGCGATTTTCGCCTGTGTGCTTCCCGGTATGGGGGGCATTTATGGCATTTTCAAGCCCATCACCCCGGCAGTGGTTTTGCCCGCCGAGCCCTTACTCAAGCTTTCTGCCGATGGCAAGAGCGGCTTGATTCCGTTCATCCCCAATAGCTGGACTTCCATGCTTTTGGTTGACCTTTTGATTATTGCAATGGTCGTGACGGTGCAACGCGGTGTCAAGCGTGCAATGGAGAGTAATCTCACATCCAAAGGCACTTGGTACAACGTTTGGGAAGCCCTGATTGAATATTGGTGGAACACCACCAAAGAAGCCGCTGGCAAACATGCCAAAGGCGTTTTCTACATTGTCATGGCAATCTTCTTTGTTGTGTGGTTTGCCAACCTGACTAAGCTCATTCCCGGTTTTGAGACAGTCGGCTTCATGGAAACTTCGCACGATGCCAAGCTGAAGTCGTTCTCTGCCATCGATTTGGGCTTTGCCACGTTTTTAGATGGCAACCACCCAACCGAGCTACATGCTGAACCAGCGTCAGAAATGGCGGCAGAAGGCACCGATATGCACGCTTCTACTGATATGCCTGCCGCTGAAGAAGGTGGACATGGTGAAGAGCACGCCGCATGTTCAACCAACTGTTTGGTAATTCCATTTTTCCGTGGTTTAGCAACTGACTTGAACTTCACCTTTGCTTTGGCAGTAGCTGTTATGGTCGCTGTGCAATTCTTCGGTGTCAAGGCACTGGGCATGGGCTACTTTGGTAAATTTGTCAACATCAAGGCATTGAGTTCGCCGGGTATGGGCAAGATCGACTTTGCAGTGGGCTTGTTGGAAATCATTTCCGAGTTCTCCAAAATCCTATCGTTCTCCTTCCGTCTCTTCGGCAACATCTTCGCAGGTACACTCTTACTCACCGTGTTGGGCGTGCTTGTGCCGGTTGTTTTGCCCATCGGTATCAACTTCTTGGAATTATTCGTAGGTTCAATTCAAGCCTACGTGTTCGCAATGTTAGCTTTGGTCTTCATGTCTCAAGCTACCATTTCACATCATCATTAAATTGTCAAATTCAACTCACACTAAATCCCTTATTTCGGAGGTTTTTCAAAAAAATGGACGCAGCAGCAGCAGCAGCACTTGGTAAGTACATAGGCGCAGGACTGGCTTTGATTGGCGCGATTGGTGCCGGTGCCGGTATTGGTATCGTTGGAAGTGGCGCATTGCAAGCAATTGGGCGCAACCCGGATGCCGCCCCGCTGATTCAACAAAACATGATTTTGTCCATCGCCTTCGCCGAAGCCGTTGCAATTTATGCCTTGGCTACCGCGTTGATTTTGATTTTCGCCGCCTAATCTTTGGCACGCGTCAAATCATCACACCCTTAGGAGTGTAAACTGATGGAAAAATTAGGTATCAATCTAGGCTTTTTCCTAGTTCAATTACTGAACTTCATCGTAGTCGCCTTCATTTTGTCGCAGGCTTGGAAGATGGTAGTGGACATGCTGGAAAAACGTCGAGAGAAAATTGCTCAGGGCTTGGAAGACGCACGCGTCGCCGCCGAAGCCCGTGCGAACGCAGAGAAGGAAGCAGAAAAAATTCTTTCTGCCGCTCGCTCTGAACGCGCTCGCCTTTTGGCAGATGTTAACGCCGCCGCCGAAAAGGTGACCGCCGATGCTCGCGCCGCCGCCGAAGCCGAAAAGGCAAAGGTGGTTGCCGAAGCGCGTGTCGCCGCCGAAGCCGAAAAGGTCAACATGCTCCGCGAAGTGCGTGGTCAAATTGGTGGTTTGGCTGTTGCCGCCGCCAACCGCATTGTCGAAGCCAATTTGGATGCCAAGAAGCAACAATCCTTGCTCGATGAATTCTTTAGTGGCGTATCCAATGGCAAAGTGACCGTACTGGAAGGTGTCCCTGCCGGCGCATCTGCCGAAGTTACTTCTGCTTTGCCATTGACCGATGCCGAACAAGCTCGCTTTACTGCCAGCTTGGGCAACAACGTTTCCTTCAAGGTAGATCCTTCCTTGTTGGGTGGCGTGTTGGTGCGTGTGGGCGACCGCGAAGTGGATGGTTCTGTCAAGCGCAAGATGAGCGCGTTGGCTTCTTCTTTGAAGTAATTCAACGAAGTAATTCAAAGAGAATGTATCCATAAGCCCCTGTTTATACGGGGGCTTTTTGGTTTAAATGACATGTTACTTTTTACAAAACGAGTGATGCCGCCCATCGACCCGGTTGTTTGTATCCTGATTTGGCAAATGCAAAAACTCCCCATGCCAAAAGAATAAAGATGCAAATTTAACTGTAGTCGTAACTGCAATAAACGTAGTGCGGATTTTTCTTTTTTGACACGAGAACGCAACGATTCATTGCCAAGCAAAGGCTTTGNNTAGCAAGAGTGAGAAATCTTTGATATTCGGCACGGGTTATCTTCGGTTTACATGCTGAAGGTTGATTTCCGCAGTTTTCATCCGTGTCAAATCTAGCACAGTGGGCAGGATTTCTCCCTTTGGTCGAAATGACCCGAAAATCAGACCAGCTTTAGTGAGGGGCGATGTTACAAAAAAGCGCAATTTTTTTGCCCGTGCCGGGTATAGTCACTGTGAGTTGGGCTTTTCTGCTGTTGGAAAATGAACCATTCCCATCCGAGTCAAAAAACAAAAAGCCACTGCCCTGAGATACTTTACAGGAACAATGGCTTTTTGATTAAAAAATGCCTGAGACTTACAACGCGTTTAGCTCTTCAAAACGCCAGAAAGTACCCATGCACCACCGGCAAGAGCCAAGTCTTTCAAAACTTGCCCTAAAGCCATAGGGTCTGCGCCACTAAGCATATTGGGAAGGTGAACAGTCAGAGCAAAAATGATGAGCAAAATTCCTAATAATTGACATGCCAAACGTCCCATTTTCCCAATTAATATGGCGACTGCGGCGGCAATTAAAGCAATGCCTGTCAGGTAAACCCAAAGGACTCCACCTGGTAACCAAGATGGCACCATGCCTGCCATTTGCCCGCTACCTAAAAAGTGCAAAAGCCCAAAGATAGCGATTGGAACGCTGTATAAATATCTCCCAAAAGTTCCAGTAGGAAGATTAATACCATTGCTGTCCATTTTTTAATGACTCCTTGTGTTGATAAGATGATTATGTGAAAAAATTGTCTTGAAAGACACATCCAATCCTGTTTTGCAAAATAGGATGCAATTAAAACCCACCGCCATCAAAAAGTTGCGCTGATTGGGAACAAGCGGCGAGTATCCGATTTTCCCGATGATACAAAAGCGCATCTTTAATATACCGGCTCATTGCTTATTATGTGCAATATGCACATATCTTTATGTTTTTTTTTTTTTTTCACAATGCCCATATTTTTTTAAGGGGTTGAGGCGTAAAATCAAACTTGTATTGCACATTTTTGATTGGTGATGGTTATGCCAAAAGTGATTTCAATTTTGTAGCGTTGAATGACGGTTATTGGATGTTTGTTTCTGTTTTGATGGTATAGTTAACATATTAATGAGTCAATGTGCAGTTGGGAGTAAGTATGTAAAACTGAGTAGAATATAAAGCAAATGATTAACAATATTTTTGTTATGAATTTCTAGGTATATGTGCAAATTGAGTCCAATAGCATATAAGTATTTGACTTGATGAGCGCACCCGTATTGCCTTTCAGAACACCCTAAACTGATTCGTTTGGGTAAGAAAGCGTTTTGTTTAATTTCTTATAGAGGACGTATGTTAAAAGACAAACTTATCTGGATACTTTCTGGGCTGTTGTTTGGAACTTTGTTTGCCATTGGTTATCAACTGTTTACCCCGCAAACCTTTTCCCAAGCACATCCCCAAACGGCACTTGCTCATTTTCCTAGCCAGACCCCCTACCCACAAGCGACAACCCCAACATCGGAAACAGAGCAAATTTTAAAAGAACTGGAAAATTTTCAACTAACTGCCAAGAGTTGGTTTGCCAATTCTAAAAGCAGGTATTATCATCTGGAAGCGTATGCTAACTACCATTTGTTGAAAGATATAGGTACTTATCCCAACGGACAAATCATCCCTAACGAACACTACTTGAATACTTGGTATGAAATCAACAACTTCGGACAAGTACAGTCAGCTGTTACCTTGATTTCCGGCATAGATGAGAAAGTGTTATCAACCCAAACATTGGTAGATGGTATCAATTGGGTTGATTTTGACACGGGAAAGGTTGAAACACAACTTACTGAAGCGTTTTCAATTATTCCGACAGATATTCATTTGAAAGATTTCTATAAATTCCCAAACCAAATTAAGCTGAATTACAGCCGCGAATGGTTACAGGATAAAACATTTACTGTCGTTGTTTTTTCGAGCGAGTATCCGCAAAGTCTACCACAACCTGACCTTTCCAATACAGTCGTGAAAGAGAAGGTAATTGCGATTGAATATGAAGTTTTTTACCACAAAGACTCCGGTTTGCCTGAAAAAGAAAACTGTTATTATCGTTTAGTGGATGGCACAACCGTATTAGTGTCCGAAACGCGAGGAGTCTTTCGAGCCGTTTCTGAACTGCCAACCAACATTGTGAACATAATCCAATCTGGGAAATCGAAATAACATCATGAATAAACCTAACCACAAAATCAGCACCTTTTTCGCGTCTTTTTTCGCTAGTTTCCTTTTCCTTAGTTTTTTGAGCGTATCGATTGCCCAAGCAGGTTCTTCTTATAAAGAAGTCTTAAATTATTTGTCAGGTCAACCAGTGTTTAGCTCAAAAAGTGTTACACACGCACCAGGCGGTTTTTGGTCAACCATCAAAAATGATTCAACAAATGTTGCATTACCTATTAATGGGCGAACCTATTGGACGATAGTTCACAAATGCCAGGGTAATGGTTATTCACTTATTTATAATATATCACCTGTATCAGGGCAATACGACCAGAATGTGAAAAAGTATACAAGAGATACTACCATTTTCAGCATAATGAGTACACAGGTTTGCCCAACTGGTTACCAAACTCTTCAGTCACACGGAAATCATGATATTGCATATAATGGCGCACATTTATACCCATACGTAACCACCACTGGCTCAAATTAGTCACCTTTTTCAAAGTCTTTTTCTTAAAGAGACACGTCATGACGTGTCTCGTTGTATTAACTTGCCAGAGCAAGTGGGTAGAGAATGTGCCTGATTTGCCCGCCCCCCAAAATACCCCAATCACTCTCAGCCTGATTTTTTAAGGGCAAAAAGGCGCACCCTATTTCGCGGAAAAATGAGCCACCCCTGCCTCCTTCGGGTATAATAATCGCATGTTTTTATCCCAACTTCTTCAAGACGCACTCAGCATTTCACTGCCACCCGAAGCTTCCGATGTAGAGATTTTGGCAGTCACGCACGATTCACGTCAAGTGCGGGGTGGCTCCCTGTTTGTGGCACGGGGTGGCAAGAGCGCCGATGGGCACCGCTACATTCCCCAAGCCATTCAAGCGGGCGCAATTGCGGTAGTGGGTGAAGCCCCTGCCAGCCAACTTAATTTGCCAGAAAGCGTATATTACCTGCAAGTTCCCAATGCCATGCAAGCACTGGCTTGGCTATCCGCCGCGTTTTTTGGCTTCCCTGCTCGCCAACTGGTGATGATTGGTGTGACTGGCACGGATGGCAAAACCACCACCAGCAACTTCATTTACAGCATCTTGCAAACAGCAGGCTACAAAGCCGGGCTCATCAGCACCGTCAATGCCGTGATTGGTACAGAAACCTACGACACCGGCTTACACGTCACCACGCCCGATGCACCGGAGGTGCAAGCTTTTTTGGCAAAGATGGTGCAGGCGGGCATGACGCATTGTGTGCTGGAAGTGACTTCGCACGGCTTGGCACAGCACCGTGCCACCGCCTGCGACTTCGACATTGCAGTCGTCACCAACATCACCCACGAACATTTAGATTTCCACGGCTCCTATGAAAGCTACCTTTCTGCCAAAGCCATGCTCTTTGAAGGTTTGGAAACTGCCCACAAAAAGCCCAGCTTGATGAAATTGGCAATCCTAAACCGTGATGACCGTTCTTACGAACCGTTGCAGGCACGCACTCATGCCGGACGGGTGACCTACGGGCAGAATCCTAATAGCGATTTGCACATTCAAAACATCCGAACTACCCCGAGCGGCACGCGCTTTGCCGTGCAAGTGGGGGGGCAGACCAGCGAATTTACCACCCGCATGTTGGGCGAATTTAACGCATGGAATGCCAGTGCCGCCATCTCCGCCTGCTATTTTGGCTTGCACCTGCCCATGCCCACCATTCAGCAGGGCATTGCCAACCTAAGCGGGGTTGCCGGACGGATGGAGTTGTATGACATGGGGCAGGATTTTGTGGCAGTGGTCGATTTTGCCCATACGCCATATTCCTTGCAAGCCGTGGTACAAGCCGCTCGCAAACTGACTCATGGGCGGGTGTGGGCTATTTTTGGCTCGGCGGGTTTGCGTGACCGTGCCAAACGGCGTTGGATGGCGGAAATTGGTGCAGAATATGCCGATATTTCGGTGCTAACTGCCGAAGACCCGCGCACAGAGTCGCTCGATGGCATCTTGGCTGAAATGGCAGATGGCTGTTTGGCAAAGGGCGGCGCAGAAGGGCGCACCTTTTTTCGCATTCCCGACCGCTATCAAGCCATTCGTTTTGCGGTGCAGAACGCGCAAGCCGGCGATATTGTGTTGGCATGTGGGAAAGCGCACGAGCAATCCATGTGCTTTGGCACAACCGAATATCCGTGGGATGACCGCCTTGCCATGCGTGCCGCACTTGCCGAGCGCTTAAATCTGCCTCCCGTAGCAGTCCCCCAACTGCCCACAGCTTTTCCCTAGCCACCTAAAGTACGCTTTTAGTAAAACCCCACTCATTCGACCATTAATGCGCTTTTGCAACTCCTAATCCTATGGAAAAACGCCGTTATAACACGCTTGTAACTTCCAGCCTAGTCGTTTCGGATATTTTAATGGTGACCTTGGCAGTTGTTGTGGCGTATTTTTTGCGTGCCAACATTGCCTTCCCGCGTGAAGCCCAAAATATTGGTCCGATTGCTACCTACATCCGCTTTTTGCTGATTCAAGTTTTGCTGGTTGTGGTTGTGCTGTATTTTTACCGTATGTATCACGAACTACGGGTAACCACACGCTCCGAACAGTTTTACTCAGTTTTTGTAGCAGTTTCTCTGGCGTCGTTGTTGACAGTTGCCTTGAGTATTTTGTTTTTCCAAAATACCGAATTGGAGCTGGACTTTTCGCGTGTGATGTTAGTCTATAGTTGGCTGTTGAGTGTGGCATTTGTAACGCTAGGGCGCACCATACATCGGCGTGTACGGCGCAATCTGCTGGAGCAAGGGGTTGGGCGTGAACGCCTGTTGGTGGTGGGTTCGGCAGAAGCGGCACAGGTGGTGGTGCAAAAGGTGCAGTGGTCGCCCGATCTAGGCTATGATCTGCTGGGTATTGTAGATGATGTGCCCCTGACCGAAACGGTGTTGGGCGTTCCGGTGGTGGGAGAACGGGCTGAACTGGGCAAATTGCTAACGCAGTTTCGCATTGATGAAGTGATTGTGGCATTACCGCCGGAAGACCGCCAGCAAATGATTACCCTCATTGCCGATTGCCAGCGCGGACAAGTCAGCATCAAAATTTTCCCAGACACCTTTGAAATCATGGCGGGTGAAGTCTCGGTAGATGATTTGGGCGGCTTACCCCTACTCAATATCCGTGATGTCGCATTGCGTGGCTGGCGTCTCTCGCTGAAGCGGGTATTCGACATTGCCGGGGCGATGGTGGGCTTAATGATTGCTTCGCCCATCATTACCTTTCTAGCAATCCTTATCAAATTAGAATCCAAAGGCCCGGCGTTTTTTGTGCAGGAGCGGGTGGGCTTAGACGGCGAAGCATTCCCGATGATAAAACTGCGCTCCATGCGGTCAGATTTGCCGGAGAAGGACGGTTGGACGGTCAAGGATGACCCGCGCCGCACCCGTATGGGTACGTTTATTCGCAAATTCTCGCTTGACGAGCTTCCCCAATTCATTAACGTTTTGCTTGGGCATATGAGCTTGGTGGGTCCGCGCCCGGAACAGCCTAGCTACGTGGAAAAATTTCGCCAGCGTATTCCGCGTTATATGGAACGCCATCGTGAAAAAGCCGGTATGACGGGCTGGGCGCAAGTGAATGGGATGCGTGGCGATACTTCCATTGAAGAACGCACCAAATACGACTTGTGGTACATTGAACATTGGTCGCTGTGGTTAGATATACGCATTTGCTTGCGGACGATTCTACAGGCAGTGGGGGGCAAGGCTTATTAGCGGGCTGGTAAGCGGGCTAATAAACTGGCTGTATGCCTTCCGGTTGGGTTCGCTTTTCTCATTCGACTAAGCATGTTCTGCCGCTTCTTGCTCCACCGTCAAGCGGGCATCCGCACGATTCGCCACAATTTCTGCCAGCCAAGCGATGAGAAAATATAGCAGTGCAAATAGCGTGACCAAGCCTGCTACCAATGGGGGGTGCAAAAAAGTGGGCTGGGCGCGGGTGGCAGTACTGCGGGCTGTCACCATTGCTAGGGCAAATAATCTCCCGACCCCTTCCCAATTGAAGAGCCTTTCCACCAGAATCATTTCTGCCAAGAGCAGGCGCAAACTGCTTGCCACCACAGCACTGAGCGGGGCAATAATATTGGCGAATGCATCCCGTGCGCGAATATCTTGCCAGGTTTTACCATAACCACGGGCGGTGAGCACATACGGCTTTTTAAATTCCGCTTGTAAAAAATTTGCGGTAAAGCGGGCAATTTGCAAGGTGGGGCGGATGCTTAGAGTCAGAAACGGCAGTACCCACAATAGCCCATTCCCCAAACTGCTCGGCAGACGCCAGGCAAGCAATAAAAATACCGCACCCAAGTAGAAAGCGGGTAGCCCCAAGGCAAGGCTGGCGCTCCAGAGTAAGGTGGGTTGAGTCCTTGGTGGGGAGTGCTGGACACTCACCTTCCCTAGCCAGATACCCACCGGCAGGCTAATCAGTGCCACACCGAGCGCTAAAATTCCGCTCATTGCCATTGCTTTACCCAAATTAATACCGTCTACACTGGGGTTGGGTGGAAATAGAGTTGGCGTGCCAGTAAATAGGTTCTGTAAGTAGGAGAAATAAGCAGGAAAAAAGGGGGGCAGGTTGGCGTTGCTGGAAAGGAAGGGGCTACGTTTGAGATAAAGAATCTGCGCAAAGTAGGCATAACCAAAACCCAGCACATTGACCAGCCACAACAAAAGCAAAATGGAGACGAACCGCTTAATAACCTGCATACAGTTGATTATAAAGCAAAAAGCGACTTGCCACAGTCGCTTTTTGCAGAACTTTTGAGCAGATAAATTTATTCTGCCGTTGGTTTTTCTACTTTTGGCTGAGCTTTGCTGGGGCGGTTATTTCTCCACCAGCGGCGTGCAAGCCAGAACACCGGGAACATAATGAGCAATGCGGGTCCACCACAGATGGCTAAGCGAATGAGCAGATCTACCAAACCTTGTAGCCCCACTACTAAATCTTCAAAACTTTCTTTGACTGTTACCCAGGGCGTCCATCCCGGGATTTCAATCGGTTGGGTTTTGACATCTGGTTGTAGGTCAATGCTAATGGAAGACAGTGCCGCCGCTTGCTCGTAATATTTCATTTGCCCTTGAATCACTTCAATTTGTTCTCGCGTGGCAACCAATTGATTATAAACTGCCAAAACGTCTTCGGTCTTTTTGGCTTCTTCCATAATTTTTTGCAATTGGGCTTCAGCGGCTTGCAGGTTCTTCAAGCGGCTACTCAGGTCTGTGTACTCTTGCGTAATGTCCTGCCCGGAAATCGATTCGCTCGAAACTTCCACAGCCATCGCCTTTAACTGGCTCATCGCTTCATCTAAACGGGCAGAGTCCACGCGAATTTGAATGTTGGCGGCATTGTACACTTGATAATTCCCATTACCAATTGGATAGCTATTTTCATATAGATTGGATGTAACCACAAACCCCCCATATTCTTTGGCAAGTTCTGAAATTTGCTTAATAGCCACCGTTGTATCCGCCACAACCAAACTCAAATTTGCATTGTAGATGACCATGCGCAGGTTGCTTTGACCCTCTTTTGAAGTGGAATTTGCCAGTGAGCCTTCTTCGCCGGTAGTTATAGCGCCAGCAGTAGCATACGGTTGTGCTGGCATTACATCAGCATATCCCGCATCCATTGCTGGTTCAGCGCCCCCATAGCTGGGAGCAACTGGCATTTCTTCCGCTGTGCGCGATGCAACCGGGGAACAAGCACCGAGCGCAACCAAAAGGGTCACGAATAAAAAGATGGAAAAAAACTTTGTTTTCATTTGAACTCCTTGTACGGCATTGCCGATAAAAAATCTCACTTCTCGCTATTGAAACGCACTAGCATACCCAAAAGTTCCACACAATTTGGCTATTCGGCAATTCCCATAAAGTTTCTAACTGGCGAGCAAGATGCGGGCAGTGGGTAGCCCGCACAATTGCACCTTGCCCAAAGCCGCCGGGAGAAGCACACTTTGAAAACGCGGCAACTGCCAGATTTGCCCCTGCCAACGGAGTTCGGCACTCCCTTCCACCACAGTTAAAATAAGCATTGTGTCCATGCTTGTGTCTAGCTCAAGCGGGTGGGTGAGCGGCATACTCTCAAGTTTGAAATAGTCACATTCGGCTAATATTTGGCGCACAGCCGGAGCAGTATCCTGTAGTAAGGTGTGGACTGGCTGGCGGGTTGGGTCACTCACTGCCACCGACTGTTCAATGTGCAAAGTGCGCCCTGCCGCCGCTGGACGTTCCCAATCATATACCCGGTAGGTGATATCAGAAGTTTGTTGGAGCTCGTACAAAAGCAAGCCAGGACCGAGCGCATGGATCGTGCCTGCGGCTATGAAAAAGGTATCTCCAACTTGTACGGATTGGTTTTGCACCACTTGTAAGATCGTGCCTGAGCGGATGGCGTGTGCCAATTGTTCGGCGCTGACGTTTGGCTTTACCCCGGCAATAATCGTTGCTTGCGCATCTGCCGCCAAAATGTGCCACACTTCGGTTTTGCCTTGTTGGTCGGCGCCAGCCAATTGGCGGGCTTGTTCATCATTGGGATGCACCTGCACCGATAGCCAATCCTGACAATCTAAAAATTTTATGAGCAGTGGGAAACGCTCGGCGGCACGTTTGCCTGTGAGTTGCCTCCCCAATGCTTGATGCACTTGGGCTAGCGAACACCCCTGCCAATGCCCGTTTGAAATCAGGTTTCCTTCATAGACTGCCCACATTTCGCCCACTGGCGGGTCACTCGCTTGCAGGCGTTGTCCCCCCCATACGCGTTGGAAATATTGCGGCTGGCAAATCAGTGGATAGATAGGCATCATAAAATTGCTTGAATTAACAGGAACGTTAAAAAAATTTAACCAACGATTACTGAAAATCACGTATACTTATATTCAACACGAATGAAAATTGCCCTTTTTTCCTTAAGAACAAAAACGCAACTTGATATTTGGCACGTGTGCCGAATATAACCCGTGTTGAATACAGTTTGTACATTAAATTTTACCCCGAAATGGATAACTTCGCAGAAATTGAACTCAATAAAGTAGCGGATTGGATCGCCAATATTATCTCACCACCGGTTGTTGCACTGGTGGGGTTGGCATTGGTGGCGTTAAAAGAAAACTCTTGGGCAGGCTGGCAAGCAATTGGAATGGCGCTGGCAATCGGATTTTGTGTGCCGATGGGCTATTTGCTGTGGTCCATGCGTGCCGGAAGGGTGAGCGATTTCCACATTTTTGACCGCTCCGAGCGTATCCGCCCTATGTTAGTCAGTGTGGTGGCGATTGCGCTAGTTTGTCTTGTTTTGTGGGTAAGCCATGCACCCCGTTTGGTGAGTGTATTGATGACGATTAATCTGCTCATCACCCTTACACTGACCATTACCACTTTTTGGTGGAAAATCAGTGGGCACAGTGCCACGATTGCCAGTTTTGCCATGCTGGTTTGGATATTGTTTGGCGGGATTTACGCACTCGCCGTATTGCCTTTAGTACCAGTCGTGATGTGGGCAAGGTGGTATCGCAAAAAACACACGTTCTGGCAAACGCTGATGGGTAGCTTGTTAGGCGTTGTTTGGATGACTTCTGCTATGCGTTGGCTAAATGGGTTTTGGTGAGTGTCTTGCACAAGTTGTCTGTGAAAGTCACTTTTGCAAAATTGAATTTTCTGAACACGACTAGCCAGAAGTAAAAAATGGATGTATGCTAAATTTATTGCAACAGGTTACTTTCATTGCATATTTGACACGGATGGAAACACCGTTGTTTTCTTAAATAAAAAGCAAAAATCTGACCTGTGTCCAATATGGCTCTGCTATGAAAAAAAGCTGATATTAACCCATTACAGCTTCCCAAGCAGGATTGTCGCAACAGCAGGAGCCGACAACACAATTGATTGCAAACGCACTTTGCAAACTTTCACAAACGACAAGGAGACACTATGAACAAACGCTTATTGGTTACTATTTTGACCTTGATAACGGCTGTTATCCACATTTTCTTGGGTATGAGCTTTTGGGGCGACACCATGAGTACACTTATGGTACTCAATGGCTTGGGCTATTTGGCATTGCTTTCCGGCTTATACTACCTGCCCCAGTTCGCAGGGCAACGTCCACTCTTTCATTGGGCACTCATCCTATTTGCAATCGTTACCATTATCGCTTACTTCATCGTCAACCAAAGCTTAGGCAGTGGACTCGGCATTGCCACCAAGCTGATTGAACTGGTTCTGGTGCTAGTTTTGCTATTTGTAAAAGAAAAAGCACAGTAAACTTCGCCAAACTGACCTGCAAAAAGCGGCGTGCAAATCAATGCACGCCGCTTTTTCTTATGGCAAGGCCGTTGCTTTCAAAGCGCAAAAACAGTTGACATGCAAACAAGAATGGCGTAAAATGAACGAACGTTCGTTCATT
>DKKK01000082.1 GCA_002455215.1 Anaerolineales bacterium UBA6668
TAGCCAAGAAGGTCTTTTTTTTGCAACCCTTTTCATAACTTTAAGAAAGCCCTGTAAACACTCCCACACCCTGATAACCTTAGGGTGTGGGAGTTCTGTTTGGTTTGCACCGAACACAGAACTCCCACAGGATAGAATCCTACCGCAAAACAACCGGCAAAAAGACATTGCGAACCGTGGCGGGGGATAGCTCGGAGGAGTTAAATAGCCCCGTATCCATCCCCACCAACGAAACCACCGCCGGCAAACTAGCACTGGTGTAGCTCCAATTCCCCGCCGCATCCGCATAAACGTAAGCCAAGAAGCTCCCCGTCACAAAAGGCGAAAGCGTACTGCTACTTTGAACAACATACAACGACACCCGACAAAAGGCGCAAGCAGTCCCGTTGATTGTGGTCGCAGTGCGGCTGGTGATGACGGGGTAGTTTTGGAGCGCATTGGGACCACTATCGCCATCCCCACCATCATTAGGGGTATGCCCATCTTCCGCCAAATCGATCGGCAATCCCAGGTTGCCACTAAACTTCAGCGGTTCGATAAAGTTGCCAGCCGAATTCCCCAACACACCAATTCCCACCCCGGCATTGTCGCGCACATCGCCGGGACGAATGTCGTTATTAATACTATTGAAAAGCGAAATGCCATAACCCACATTCCCCAACCCACTGGTCGCGCCAGCATTGCCACCAATATAATTGCGCGTTGAAAGGGTACTATTCTGCACGTATTCCCAAGTGACCCCGCCCCCTCCATTGCCACCAATATATTGCATTGGACCGTAGGCGAGAGAGCTCCCAACCGACAAGTGACTCGCGCCGTTGGCATAAATTCCGCCCCAACCATTGCCCACCCCGACATTCACAGTGCTATTTAAGCCGATGATATTTCCCACGATGCTTGCATAATTTCCACCAGCGATATTTATCCCGTATATTGAATTACCGGAAATAATGTTAAAATCGGTGCTAGAATCGCCGCCAACGGTCAGATAGTCCACAAAGTAAGCCAATATCCCACTGTACCCATTGCCAAAATCAGTGACCCCATCCGAATGCACCCCAATCTTATTCGTACGGATATTAACCGTATTGGAATTGGCAATGTTAATCCCATAACCCGCATTGCCGCCGATGATATTGCTGGTGATGGTGGTATTCGTGCTTTCATCAATCAAAATTCCATTACCTTGATTGCCAATCACTTGGTTGGTTAACCCGCCCACCCCGATGCGGCTGAGTGTGATGGTATTGCCATAAGTATTCGACAGAACAATGCCATCCGAGCTTTGGCAAAAAAAGTCGGAAGAATAAATGGTGGTGTTTTCGGAACCGCCACGCAAATCCACCCCAACACGGTTGCGTTCGGTTGGCTGGCAAGCAGTAGCGACTAGGTTGAGCAAGCCAAACGAACTGGAATTAATGGTATTGTTGGTTGCCCAATGCCCTCCCACCCCCGCAATTTGAACACCATCCGCGCCACTCCCCACTATTTTTAAGTAGCTTAGGTAATTGGAATCCGCACTGGCGGTTGCGCTTGCACCGATGTAAATGGCATTGGAAGGTGCCGAGCGGAAAATCAGGTTTTGCACAGCGTTATTGCTTCCGGTAATGGTGAGCAATGGGTCGAATGCCGAAGTAAAACCTGCCCCACTGATGGTTTCATTATTTAAAGATGTGCCGTTAAGAAAAATGTTGTTACCACTCAGCACCAAGCCACCCAAGCTATCATCCAGAGTAAACACCGCCCCCGCAACAGCCGGGGAAAAGCCTATCGAATCGGGAGTGACATTGCCATTGGCATTGGCTTCTTCAATGGCGGCTCGCAAGGTGCAAACAATCACCGGCGGGAAAATTGACACATAGGCATCACAAACCCCATTGCCCGGACTAAAATCCGAGATATCCAACTGCGAATTGACCGTAAAGCTGGCAGTTGGTTCGGCATGTACGCGATTCCAGCTCAATAAGCAAACCATCCATAACACTAGGTTGAGAAAAATTTTTCGAGACATCAGAAACTCCTTAAGAAATGAACCACAAAACGAACTAAAAATCCTAAAAAATCTAAATTGGATGAGCTACCGCAAAATGACCGGCAAAAAAACCTTGCGAACAACGGCAGGGGATAGCTCAGATGTGTTATCNNAAGCGGATCTCTGGCTTGAAATGCAAGAACAGGTGGCAAGTTGGCGTGGGTGTAGCTCCAATTGCCAGCCCCTTCGGCTTGGACGCCTTCTAGGAATTCGCCAATTGCGTTGACCCCGCTGGTGTCGCCTTGATACACGGCGTAAACGCGCACAATGCAATTGGGACACACTGTTCCGCTCACGGTATTGCCGATGCGGCTAGACTGCACTGGGTAGTTGATGAGCGTGTTTGCCCCACTATCCCCATCCCCGCTATCATTGGGCGTAGCACCCTCCCCGTCCAAGTCCACTGGCACGCCCAGGTTGCCGCTAAATTTGAATAAGCGAATGTCGTTGCCAACCGAAGAAAGACCCAACACCACAACTCCCGCCGCACCGTTATCCAACACGGCGGGCAAATTGATCTCGTTATTGGCACTGTTGACCAAACGAATACCAGCACTCCCATTGCCCAACCCGCTCAGCCCCAAGCTACTTCCACCAGCATAGTCAAACGGTCCTAGCTCGCTTTGGTTCACATTGCTCCAAAAAACGCCATTTCCCAGATTGCCCGAAATCGTGTTGCGAAATTCGTCCGTGCTACTGCCACCAATCACCAAAAAATCGCTGTCACTGGCATCCACCCCATCCCCTGCATTGCTAATTTTTGTGCCATCTGTAAACGTGCCAATCCAGTTGGAGTGAAGGGTGGTGGAATCTGCCTCCAGCAAATGCACGCCATCTCCCAAATTCCAGCCAATTCGGTTGCCTGTAAGCAAGGTGCTGGTGCTTTGATAAATCTCGATACCATCGCCCTGATTTCCGAGCGAAGGAATGGCAATGGCACTTACCCCAATCCAGTTGTCCTGAATGGTGTTGAGAGACGTATGCTCCAAGTAGATGCCATCCGTTTGGTTGCACACAATATACGACTCCAAAATTAAGCTATTGGTTGAATTTTCGCCCAAAATAATCCCCACATTGTTGCGGTTCGCATTGGAACAGGTTGTGATGATGCCAAAGAGTGCCCCTACCCGGCTGTAGCGGATGATATTGCCAGAAGCAATTGCCCCATCCACCCCAAAAACTCTCACCCCGCTGGCAGTATTGCCGATAATGGTCAAAGCGTCCAGGGTGTTGCCATCTGCCGATTGCCCCAAACTTGCGCGAATGTGAATGGCATCCAGCGGCGCAGAGCGAAAAATCAGGTTTTGCACGCGGTTGAGATTGCCACCAATCCGAAGCAGTGAAGCAGAACTCACAGGCAAACTTGCGCCACTGATGGTTTGCTTGTCATTCGCCGTGCCGTTAATGGTGGTGCTATTACCCGTAATCTGCAAGCCGCCCAAACTACTGTTGAGCGTAAGGGTTGCCCCTGCCATTCCAGCCGAAAAATCAATCGTGTCTGGGGTTGCCGCCAGAAAATTAGCTTCTTCGAGTGCGGCACGCAAGGTGCAGGCTGTGCAAAATGGGGGTGTCACAAGCGCAACACAATTTCCATCCCCGGGGTTTGTATCCGGCGCATCCACAGCAGAAGTCACCGTAAACGTAGCCAATGGTTCGGCAGTGACCGTTTGCATCGTTCCAATCAGGAAGAAAAAGGCGCATAATGGGGTGAAGAACAATAGTTTACGAAACATGGCAAGCTCCTGTGCAAAGTGGGGCTGGAAAACCGAAAAGAACCCACAAAAAATCAAATCTACGTTTTCAAGAATTTTTCTTGTAAAAAAAACGGATATTAATTTGCCGTTGTTCCATCATTTAAAAGCAAACTCGCACGGATAGGAAAATTTACCCATGCGAGTTTGGCAGGAGCGAGATGTGGAAAGGCGTGTTAGGCTGGGTCAGTGGGAGGGCTGGCAGG
>DKKK01000123.1:0-143 GCA_002455215.1 Anaerolineales bacterium UBA6668
CCTTCTTCGCGTCCTTGCTGGCGTTCTTGTTGTCGTAGTTCTCGGAGTTGTTCGCGTAACATGGTTTGTAATTGCTCCTTTGCTTGAATTGCTTGTTCGAGTTGTTTGCCGTGCGCTTCGGGCAGTTTGCCCCCGCTCACCAA
>DKKK01000123.1:288-8385 GCA_002455215.1 Anaerolineales bacterium UBA6668
GGCAGTTTGTCGGCGTGCGGGTGTAGTTTGACATATTTGCGATAAAACAAGCCAACATATTCCAACATGCGCACCACCATCCACGGGTGGTTGTCGGACTGAAATTCCAGCAGTAGCACCACGAATACCGCTTGCTCTTGGTTCTTTAGCGGAATGCGAAAGAGCAAATCGCTTTGGCGTTTTTGGTTTTTGGCGCCAAAATATTCTGCGCCGATATCCGTCAGGCGTGTAAAGTCCAGTTCCTTTACCCACTCTTGCTGGACAAAACTTTCCAGCAATTCTTGCACAAGCTGTGGGTGCAAGAACAGGCTTTTGTAGGCTTGGTCGTAGGATTGCATATTTTTATTATAGCATGAAGGGAAACAGCAGTTACCGAAAACCTGGCGTGGCAAAAGCAAGCGATTCTTAGCCCAGTAATTTCTAGGTAGAGTGATTGGGTGATAAAAAAACAGCCTTCTATTGCCGAGTTTTTGACGAGTGTCCGAGTCCCCATGACACCCTTAATTCCATTATTTTTTTAATTCTATTAATTTTCTTCCCTTACCATTGCCAAAATACGCTCGGCGCGTTTTTCCCAAGTGTGGGTTTGTGCCGCAAATAGGGCTTGGCTGGCAAGTGCGTGTGCTAGGCTTGGTTGGTCAAATAAGCGCTGGATACCCGCCGCCAAATCCGCCGCAGAATCCGGAGCGACCAGATAGGCGGTTTCTTCATGGCTGAGAATTTCGCGTAAAGAAGGTAAATCCGATGCCACAATCGCACGTTCTGCCGCCATATATTCAAATAATTTAAGCGGGGAAGTGTGGTTGCGTGAAATTTCCGCTTGCCCACTATTGGGTAGAACCAACACATCTGCCGCCGCCAACCATAGTGGTACTTGCTCCGGGCGCACATAACCAGCAAAGCGCACATTTTCTGCCCTTACTTCCCGCGCCAATGCCTGCACTCGCGGCAATTCTTCGGGTGTTCCCCCTACTAGGCACACATTCACCCCCTTTAGCAGTGGCGCGGCATGCACTAACGTATCTACGCCCTTCCATGTGTACATCTGCCCGACATACATGGCAAGCTTTTCGTTGGGAGCAATCCCCAACTGTTGGCGGGCGGCGCTTTGCGAAATCTGATTAAACTGCGAAACTTCTGCCGCATCGGGAATGACACGAATGCGCTCGGCAGGCACACCCAATTGCTGGTATTCTTGGGCGAGCAGGTGTGTCAGCACACTCAAGCCACTCAGGCGCTTTGCCATCCAGCCTTGCAAGCGCAGTCCACTTGCCGAGCTGGGGAAAGTATGCGCTTCGTAGAACACCTTTTGACGCGGACGCACAGCACACAACAATGCGGCAGTGGTGCTGTCGCGCGTGTACCACACATCCGGGCTATGACGCAAAATCACGCCCAGCAAAGACAAGTGATAGGTTGCCGATTGCAACGCATTGGCAAAGCGAAAGCCCAGCATCTGCCAACTTTTGGGCAATTTCACCACCCAGTCAAAGACATCCCACGAACTGAGTGTTACTCGGTTGACTGCGTTTTTCAAGCCATAATACGCTTGTAAATCTGTTACCTTTGCCAAAAAATCGCGGTTTTTGCGCCAAGCATGGAACAAGGTCAGGTTTACCTGTCCCGCCAAAGCCGAACAGGTCTTCATAATTTGAATCGCGTGGGCTTTTTCGCCCGGTAAACGCGAATTGGTCAAGTAAAAAAAGCGCATAGAAAATAAAAATATTAGTGAATGGGTAAATTTTGTCCGGTGCGGGTCAAACGCCAATCTCCTAAGGGCAGTACTTGCCCGCTGAAGTGGTCATACACAGTGAGAGTCAGGTGGGCGGTGCTGGGGTCAGCATTGGCAGGGAGTGGGATGCGGTGGCGGTCATGCAGAGTGTAGCCCGGTATCCATTTTAGTGTTGGAATGGCGCCACCTGCCGGGATAAAATCGTGCTGTGCCTGCCAGCCATCTCCCCACGCTTGCACCGATACCACCCAATCCGCCGTCAGTGGGCGAAGCGCTTGCCATTGCAAATCCACCACCCATTCTGTGCCATCCATCCATTGCGAAACGTCCACCAACAGCAAATCACCGCCAAAGGTTTGCCAGCGCTCACTAGGATGAGATGCTTGTAGGGTTGTGCGTTGACTCGCCACTTGTAAATACGGTTGAGTGGGCGCCGCCGCCAGGCTGATAATGGAGTAGCCAGCATTGGGTGGGCAAGTGGAGTCGCCATCGTGAGCGCCGTCCACATCAAATTGGAACGAAAAGCCCATCGGACTCGGGCGACATTGCACACGCAGGCGCGGTTGGTCGGGCAAGGTGAAATCGTAGCCGTAGCCAGAAAAATAAGGGTGAAGGGGCAGGGAATGTGGGCTTGGCAGGGGATGTGTAGCTGGTAGAATCCGGAGTTTGCCTAGCGCCTGTGCGGGTTGCCCATCTTGGGTGAGCAAGCGTGTACCATCCGGTAGGTATGCCCCCACTTGCAGGGTGTGTTCTCCGAGTGGGGCAAATGGCGAAACGGTGAGTGGGTAGCGTGCCGCCAACAAATCGCCTGCCCGCAGTTGGCTGGCAGGGTAGTTGGTATCGAATTGGGCAGAGATAGTGCCATCTGGCGCGATCAGTTGGGCGAAAAAGCGAATGTCCTGCAGGGCGGGGGGCGCTTGCCAAACTAGCCACAGTGGTATGCTCTCGCCAAGAGTAACTTCCTCCGCTACAGCCCGCTTTCCCACCAATTGCCAATTGTCTTGCCAAGAGTACTGCACAGGTGTCAGCCCTACCGGTAATTGGGTCGGATAGTGCAGGGTCACCAGCCAGCCCACCCCAAGCGCACTGCCGAGTGGGGTAAATGCCAGCTCGCTAGCAGAAAATTCATTGGGGTAAAAGCTTGTCACCACCAGCGGGCGTTTACCGATGTTTGCCCGCAATTCATCTACCCAATTTTGCGCCAATGATTCACCATGTGGGTAGACATAACGCACCTCCACATCGGCACGCAGTCCTTCCACTTGTTGTAAATACCACAAAGGAGTTGCCCAATGCCAGTTGGCGAGTACCAGCGCATCGGGTGGGGCTTGTTCGAGCAGGGCTTGAGCGGTTTGGCGGGTGCTGTTATCTTGTGCCAGTGTGCGGTAAGCCGGGAAATTGCGTGTGCCTTGCCAGAGCGCCAAACCAAGAATGAGTAGTGCTAACGGGCGGGTAAGTGCGGGATGTAAACTTAACAGCGATTGTCCAACCAGCCATGCTAGCAGTAAATAGGCGGGTAGTAAATATTCTACAGTTTGTGGAGCGCGATAGGTGATTGCTACCCAAGCGTGGATGAGCAGTGCCGCCCAGCCAAACCAGCCGGATTTGTGGCGCAAGGCAGGCAAAGCGAGCAGGAGTGCAATGCCCCACAGCGGGTTGCCAAACTGAAATTCGCCGATATTCCACAAAATGCGTAGGCGGTCAAGTAAGGCAGAGAGCTGGGCGTAGTAAAAAAAGTCACCGCCAAAACCGGTGGCGAAGATGTGTTCACGAAAACCTTGCCAAGTGGCGAGCTTTTCGCCTGCTAGGAATGCGCCGACACTGCCACGCCACGGAAAATATAACAAAACTATCAGCGGGAGTGCCCCCGCCAGCCCGATTGCCAGCCATTGACGCGGTTGACGTAAAAAGCGGGCATTGATGGCGAGTAGCCCTAGGCTGAGCGTCGCTCCGATAAATATCAGTGATGCGTGGTGGGTAATGCCGATGGATAGACATATGACGAATGCGAGTAGTGGGCGGCTGGTGGGTGTGGTTGGGGCGGTGGTAGATGGGTATGCGCTGAAAGCCCAGAGCGCACCGACTAAGCATAGTCCCGCCAAACTGCGCACATTGGCGGTGGTGGCAAGGCTCCAAAAGGTGGTGCTGGTGGCAATGAACACAACTACGGCTGTTCCGACCATGCGCTTGGCTAGTGGGGTGGCGGTGGGTTGGCTGGTTTGTACGGCTTGGTAAAGGCAGTAGAGTGTAAGTGCGGCTGTGACCACCGAGAGTAGGTTGAGCGCATAGGCGGGCGAAGAAAAAAACAGCCCCCACACATGCCCAAGCAAAGTGTATAGGGCAAAGCCCGGCGGGTGGGCAACCCCCAACACTGCTGACACTACTTGAAATTCGCCGGCATCTGAAGGCAAAATATCCGGGGCAAGTGTGCTGACGTATAGGCAGATACTGGCAAGCGCCAATACAATAGGGAAGCGTTGACGGAGCATAGCTTGGCTAAGTATACCTTAGAACGCTATGCAAGATGGGGGATTTTGCTATATTCGGCACGGGTTAGACGTGTCGAATATAGAGTTGGTAGGGATGAACACTTTCTGGAGCTCGCTGAAGAAACTTGTTGAGAATTGCTTAAACACAAAACCGCCTAAAGGTAAGCGGTTTTGTGTGGGAGTGGGTGTATCAGTTTACATTTGGCACATGACCAAATGTGATCGCATTGATACATTTTCTAACATTTGAACTCACTTTCAGTTTTCCCTGATTACAAGTTATTGTTGGAAAGAGACCAACCTGTCTTACACCAATACGAAGCGTTTACTGTTACCCTTGGGACTACTATCTATCTATTTATAGAATAAGTGTAAATTCTGACAATAATTCTCACAATTTTTGCAAATCTTCAATGTTATACTTGGTTTATGTCAATGCTACTTGCTGTGATTGCCGATACGCATGTGGGAGACCGCGAGAAGTCCCTACCCGACAGTGTGCTTACCACCCTGCAAGCCAGCCAGCCCCAGCAGATTTTCCATGCTGGCGATATTGTTGCGCCACAAGTTTTGCAACAGTTGGCACAGGTTGCCCCAACCGTTGCGGTGCAGGGTAATGTGGATTTTTTGCACTGGCGCAATTGGCGCTTGCCTTTGGCGCGTTCTTTTGAAATTGAAGGTTTGCGCATTGGCTTGACGCACGGGCATGGCGGCTGGGGGCAGTATTTATACGAAAAATGGGTCTATCTGCGCGGCGGTCCCATGGCGCTTCCGATTGAATTTTATCTGACACGCTTGCCGCGTTTGTTTGCCACAGAAATGGATGTGGTTATTTTTGGGCATACGCATCGCCCGTTTCGGCGCAAGATTGGCAATACGTTGTATTTTAACCCCGGCTCGGTTGGACGCGCCCACGGGTTTGAGCATATCCCACAGATTGGCTTTTTACACCTAGAGCGCGGGCAGGTGCGAACAGAATGGACGCGGGTGTGAGAGTGCTGGGCTGGAGAGAAATGGGCAAGTTATGATTTTTTTCACTCAGTCCTGCCAGTTTCTTTTTAAGGAACCCACCCACTGTACAAAGCCATATAAGGTGAACCTTCTCCAAATATTTTTTGGATGATGTCAACATCATCGCGATGGTTACGGGCAATATCATAGAGAAAAACTTTCTCACCGGTTTCGTCGCATTTCAAAAAAGTATAAGCCCCATCTGGTGAAATTGCATCGGCAATCCAGTGACAATTTTCTAATAGGAGCTTGTGTGATGGATGGGCAACATCGTAATAAAAGAGATAGGCGTGTGGGAAGGCAGTCTCTGACCAACCATAGAGAAAACCCTGTGAGTTTGGAAGCCAATAGACAGTGCCGACTGCATTTTCCAATACAGTTATTAGGGTTTTATCTTCCATGTTGTAAAGGTACATATTGCTCACCTGTGAGAAACCTGTTTCTGCCAAATTGGCATTGAAAGACAGCCATGCCTTGTCTGGTGATAAGGCGAGAGAACCAAAATAGCGGTAATTCGGTAAGATGTTTTGTTGCTCTTGGCTCTCTAGGTTATACTGAAATAAATACCCATCCTTTACCAGCAACACTTCGTGGGTGTTCATCCAGTCAATAAAACCATAACCGGACAGAATCAGTTCATTTTCAGTCTGGACATTTTTAATCACAGTTTCTTGTTCGCTTTGTGCGTTGCCAACAACGACGTCGCGTGTAATAAAACTGCGTGAAAATGCAACTTGCATTCCTGATGGTGACCAGATTGCACCAAACTCTGTCCTATCTGGTTGGGTTAGCATATTGAGTAATTCCCCCTCAGCAGAATACAAAACTTGCATAACCTGAAAAAAATTTGGCTGATATACTGAAATAAATTGATGGTTTAGCGGATGCCAAGCAATCGGGCTATATAAATTGGAGAAGAAGGGTGGCGTTATGCGGATTTGCTTATCGGCACACGATACGGTTTGCAAATAACAATCTTCGTTAAATAAGAGTATTCGTTTTGCCATTTCTCCAGTCTCTTTTTGAGTGACCGTTCGGTCATTGACGACTAGATACCAAGTCGGGGTAAATTGTGTGGTTGGTTCTGTATGTGTATCTTGAAAAGTGGGTGTTACGCTAAGAACTGGAAGCTGTGTTGGTGTCGGTAGTAAAGTCGTTGTGGAATCAGTGCATCCGACTAACAGAACCAGTATTAGGAATGAAAAATACGTTTTCATAAACGTGTCAATAAGCTTATTAAACAAGGGAGTACTACAAAACATCAAGGATACGATAATAAGTTTGTGTCCTTGATGTTTTGTAGTATATTTAGCCGATCAGACTAATTAGAGTAGTGACAAATGGATAAAGTTTGGGAAATTGCAGTTATGGGTTTACATTACTCGTATTCCAATTTACTGAATCGTAAAATAATGGGCGAGAAGAGCTACAACTAAAGCCGGTAACACAGTGATTTCGCAAAACCAAATAGCTTGATACAGATATTGCTGGTAAGCTACCAACTTGTACCCATTTGTTTTTCCAATTGTTTTGGTCAACATTAGTTGCGTAGCTGGGTCCTGAACCGCCTGTAACTAATTGATATTGGACTCCAGCCCAAGTTTGGTTAGTGTTTCCATTGCTAGGAATGTATGCTCGCCAATATGTTGTCGCGCTTATATTTTGTCCAGCTATCCAAGAACCGCTTTTCGACCAAGGTCCCGTACTTCCGATTTGGGTGCTTGTTGAAGGCGTTCCATATAAATAAACGTACTTGACGTTAGAGTTTTGACATGTCCAGCCGGAGGGACAAGGGTTATATGAATTAAAGGTGCCGCCTGAATTTCCAAAGCCACCTGAAAATTCCGATATTGTTGATGAAGCCGCTTGAACCGAATATATGCTTATTATAAATAAGTTTGCAAATATTAGTGACAAGACCAAAGTCTTTGAAATTCTAGAATAATTTGACATAGTACTCTCCAATTTTACTTCACTTCCAATCGTGTTAATTCAATGGTAGTAGATTGTTTCTCGCCGTCTGGACGGATCATCTTGAGAATAATCCCTGTTTCCATATCCACCCAAAACTGCACAGGTTGGTCTTCGGGGTGGATATACCACTCCATTTGATAAGCGGACCGTTCAGCAATGCGTGCTTCACCCACGTATTGCATCACCCCGCCACGCGAGAGTAATAAAGGTGTGGGGAAAAGGTAATCACCCAAAGGTGGAGTCATCATCATGCCAAAGCGATTCGGCATAATGAGATTAAGCTCCTGCCCATCTGCCAAGACCGGACCGGTTTCAAATACGCCAGCAGGTAGCTCTTGCCGTTCGGTGGTTTTGTTGGCATTGTCAGTAATGGTGATGGTTTTCCCATCAGTTTCCCAGACAATATCCGCCATTAAATTTCCATCTGCATAAAACTGCTGTGTAGAAACGTTTCCTTGCCAAGGTTGTCGAATTGCAAAGGTTTGCTTGACAATTTGCACGCCTTCACTGCCCAAATCGTAAGTAATGACAGCCGAGCCGGTTATTTCTTGCCAAGTATTTTCGCTATCACGCACGGTTTTTAAAAATGCTTCAGCAAGTGACTGTGGGGCACGTACTGCCACTAATCCATCCCCGGCACTCACCACTGATGTAGAAGGTTGTCTGAACCATCCTGCCCAGATTCCCGCCAACACAAGACCAACGATTATGCTAATAAGAAGTTGTTTTTTCTCAATCGTAAAAAGAGTCAGTTTACTCATCGAAAAGATCTCCTAAATCTATGAACTTAGAATGTTTTTGAGAGAATGCGCATTCAACTCCATTATATATATATATATATATATGCGTGTCAAATGAGCGTTCGATGATGGGTGCGGTTCAAAGTTTCGG
>DKKK01000042.1 GCA_002455215.1 Anaerolineales bacterium UBA6668
CCAGCCAAGCCGTGCCGATTGCCCGCACCGAATACCCGACCGATGGCAGTATCAGCCATCTGGCACAGCGCACCGATTATTTCCACCCGGATGGGCGCGGCAATGTGGCGGGTTACACTAACGGGGACGGCTACACCCAGCAAACCTACGCTTATGACGCCTTTGGGCAAGAGCTACCGAATGCCGCCAGTGGCGATGCCGGGCGTGCCGAGCGCGACCTGAATAATATCCGTTTCGCCAGCAAGCCAGCTAGCCCCACGCCCGGCGCCGCACCCAGCGAGCGGGATACGCTCCAATACTACGGCGCACGCTACTACGACAACGCCCTGGCGCAGTGGGCAACCGCCGACAGCTACCGCGGCACACTCTCCCTGCCCGAAACCCTGCACCGCTACGCCTTTGTCGGCAATAGCCCAACCGCTGGCCGCGAGTGGTATGGGTGGTGTGATTGGTGGGATGTCGGTTGTCACGCGCAGGGAGCAGTACAAGCGGCCAGTAGTGCCGTTAGGACTGGAACTCAATGGGCAGTTGAACATCGTGACCAGATTGCCGTTGGCGTTGCAATTGGTGCAGCGGTCGTTGCTACAGTTGCTACAGGTGGAGCCGCCGCTCCTTTGTTAGTAGGAGCAATTGCAGCTGGTGCCGCAGTTGGTGCGACAGTTGCTATCAACGCCGCTGATAAACACGTACTTGGAAATCAAGAGCGGAGCTATTTTGACGGAGCGCTTCAGAACGGTGCAACTGGGTTTTTCGCGGGTACTGCAATTGGGCAAATAGGGCAAGCTGTTGCAGTAGGAGTACAAATTGTTGGAACTATTGTGGGAGCTTTGTCTGCTGATGGTGATCCTACTAATGAGGTTAGGACTGCAAGCGATGCTATTCAACAAGCAAATCAAAATTGTGGAGGTGATTATTGTGCTAGTGAAGTGGGAGACGCTGTACAAAGTGTAACTCAAAATGTTGGGAAAACCTATTCTGGAGGATACACCGTTTATCAAGGAGTTGACCCAGAAACTGGTATTGTAAAGTATGTGGGTATTACTGGTCGAGTTCCTGATGTGCGATTTCTAGAACATAAGGGAGCAATTGGTACAGGGAGAGAATTATTGGAGTATGAAATAGTTGAGAGTGGATTGAGTAGTGAATTAGAAGCACGAATTCTGGAACAGATTCAAATCAATACTTATGGGCTGGCGAAAAATGGCGGGCAATTGCTGAACAAAATCAATTCAATTGCAGAAAAGTATTGGGAGCTATACGGAATATGCCGATAATACACATAAGACAAATTATGTTTTCCCCGTACGGAGGGCATAATTTCTGAGCGCTTTAGTATAATAGATGTTACATCATCTTTGCCTGCAAAATTGCGTGAAAATTAGTTCTTTCAAAGGTGACAACTCTTATTTCTGCTAATGTGTAATATCATTTTTGGAGAAAACATGAAAAAACCAATTGTTCGAACGAAAAAAGGAGATATTTTCTCGGTGAATATAGATGACCAATTTGTCAAATATTTCCAATATGTGACAAATGACCTCTTGCAACTGAATAGTGATGTGATTCGAGTTTTTCTGGAAAAAGTACCCAAAGAATCTGACCTTAGTCTTGGAGAAATCGCCAAGCTACCTGTCGAGTTTTATGCACATACTATAGTGAGTGTCGGAGTTAAATTAGGTGTATGGAACAAAGTCGGACACATCAAAGACTTTGACCCGTATGTTCCAGTATTTTTCCGTACATGGCTAGAGCGAGGACTTATTGGAATCGATGAAAAAAAGATACATCCCCGGCAACCAAGAGGGTGGTACATATGGCGAATAGAAGATTCGGAGTTAACACGGGTAGCCCAATTACCTGAAGAGCACAAAAAAGCAGAAATCGGTACCGTTTTTAACCCATTTACAATTGAAAAAAGAATAAAGACAGGCACTTATGGGTTGCAGAATTACCCTTATTCTCCGTAATTGCTCGGTTTTGTTTGGCAAAACAGCCAACAAACGCGACGTTGTAGAGCCGCCATGCGTGGCGGCTCTGCAGTTTCGGCATCAACCGCTTCGAAATGCTGTTATTATCGCGGATGAACATACCCAGCCCACAATGCTCACCGCCACACACATAACCGAACATTTGGCACAGCCCCCGACAGATTTCGGCTACGCTGGCTAGCGCCCCCCACCTAGCCACTAACCGCCAGCACCCCCAGCGACCATCCCCACGCTCCAAATAGATCGCGCCATAAAACCAGCGTTTTTTTGCAAACAGCCGATCAACCTACCACTGAATCAGCGATTTGGAACGTTTCTTGCAATCATGTAATAGTACGGTTTGAAATACCGAAAAAATACTGACCCATTATTCACCTAACTGCAGGAATACGCCCATGTTTGCATTGCCCACCCTAACCAAACCAGCACTGACCGCGCACAACTTCCCAACCACCCCTGTCAAGGCTTCAGATTATGTGCTTGTCAATGTTGCGCGGCTCTTTGCGCTCACGCCCCAACAAGCAGGGCAGTATATTCAGGTACAAGCAGGCGAATGGGTCACAGAAAACACACTGTTGGCGTTATACATCCCCGTGCAAGGCATAGGCACTCGCCGCTTATATGCACCCTGTGCTGGCACGGTCAGCAGTGTGCAGGGCGGCAAAATTGTCATTGTTCCGTTCAATCGCTCCGTCCCCATCCCCAAGCAAGCGGCTCCAGCAAAGACCGGTTTGCGGGCAGTGTGGGCAACCGCTCACGCGCCCGCACAGTCGCCCATTCAGGCAGAAATGGCAGTGCTAAGCACAGACCGAACGGCTGGGTTGACCGCATCCCTCTGCAAGCCGGAACACGCCGGCAAAATTCTAGCGGTAGGTGGTTGCTTAACCGTGCGTGGTTTGCAGGCGGCAATTCGCATGGGCGCGGCGGGTGTGGTTGCCGCAAGTATGCCAGCAGAATGGGTCAAAGAAATGTCGCAATGCCCAATTCCAGTGGCAATTATCGAAGGTTTTGGTGAGCGCGTATTGACACAAGCCGACTGGATGCTGATGTACTACCACAACGGCAAACAAATCAGCATTGCCCAAGATGCCAATGGCTTCACAATTGTGCAGATTCCGGCTGTGCTGAATCCTTTACAAAACCAGAAAGAAACTGCATCCGTGCGCTTACAAGCCGGTATGCAAGTGAAGTTACTCAATGGCAGTCACGGTGGGGGCATGGGGGTTTTGACAGAAATCCTGACAGGTTTGCATACCTTGCCGAGTGGCGTCAAAACGCGTGTGGCGCGTGTGCGCATGATGGCAGGCGAACAAATCCTAGTTGCGCTTAATAATTTGACAATTTGCGCGAGCGACCTATGAGTTTAGCCCCATCTGGCTGGAAAAAGAGCCCAAATGACACTGAAAACGGCTTATTTTGCAAATTAATTTGCACAAAAGCGAAAATATCGGTTAGAATTAGGAAAGCGATGAATGGCTTTCGAGTTCGCCTCCACTCAAAAGCGAGTGTCGGGGTCGTTTGGCGGAACGACTCAACGTTAAACGGAGGCCTGGACAACAAACCCGGTTGCTGTCAGGTTTGATTCGTTTCGGAGTAGTGTGTGGATTTCCAACACAAAGCCTACGCTTGTGTTGGAAAATACAGACATGCTAGCTTGTTTTCTCATAGTGAGCTGGCACGCATATTGCAATATGCTACTCAAACCCAGATTGCAAATGTTGTAATGCAAGGAGACATTGAATGGCAACTTTACCTTCTTCATCCCTCGAAGAAAATGACAATACGTACGCAGAGTTTGATAATGATTTAGACAATTTGCCCGAAGAACCCGCAACTCCTGAAAAGAAGAGTAACGGTTCATTTTGGGCGGCGATTGGTATATTGCTCTTGATGCTGTTTTGTGGCGCAGTGGCAATTGCTGGCTATTTCTTGTGGTATAAACCCTATGTGCAAGACCCCAGCACGACTGCAACCGCAATGGCAATTGCCAATGCCAACGCAACGGTTATGGCGGATGCTGAAGAAACTGCCAATGCGGGTTCCGCGGCGAAATTTTTAAACGAAACCCAAACGGCGCAAGCGGTTGAGACAGCTTTGGCAGGCTTTACCGAAACAGCTTCCACCCCGACACCAACCCTTACAGCCACGCCCAACATCGTCACGGCTACCTTTACCCCTAGT
The DNA here is from genome assembly GCA_002455215.1 of Anaerolineales bacterium UBA6668. Classification (GTDB taxonomy): domain Bacteria; phylum Chloroflexota; class Anaerolineae; order Anaerolineales; family UBA6668; genus UBA6668. The sequence continues at coordinate 4,170 of DKKK01000042.1, forward strand.
GGCGTAACGACTCTGCCAACCCTACCGCTAGAAACAGATACCCCGAGTGGGGTAACCAATACCCCTGCCGGACCCTCCATCACACCGGGGGGACCTTCTCTGACTCCCGAAACACCCACCGTAACCAATACGCCGGGCGGAGGCTTTGCAGAAACGCCTTCCCTGACACCTACTTCGGCGGGACCCACAGCCACCGGACCCACACCCACTCGAACCAATACACCGATCGGTGGTGCGCCAACTTCGACTGTGACACGGGTCCCCACGCTCCCAAGTGGTTCAACCAACACGCCGGGCGGACCCACCAACACGCCGGGGGCTTCTGTACCCACTGCCACAAGCACTGCAAAAATCACCCCAACCGCCACACCCCAAATGCCAAATTCCGGTATTGCGGACGAGATGAACCTGCCGTTGCTTGCAATTGTAGCAATTGCGTTGCTCGTGATGATTATTTTGGTACGCCAAGTGCGTCACGCCAACGAATAAGCGTCTTGAATACCCTGCAAAAAGGCACACACTCCGTGTGCCTTTTTTGTTTTATATTCGTGACTATTCCCCTATCTGAATATTTGTCATATAACGTAATGACAAGTCTCATATTCCTTTATTGTGAAACTTGTCACAAATTTTTAAATAAGATATAGTATAAGTGTTAAACATTTGAAGTGGTTGTCCAATAAAGCAACCACTGAAGTGTGCTTTTGTTGTGTAATAAAAATTTCCTTCAACTCTTTAAATTTGAAAAAAAAACGGAGAAATTATGTATTCAGCGCCAAATTATGTGAAAAATCAAAAGCTAATTAATTGGGTAGCAGACATTGCCGCCCTTACCAAGCCGGAAAATGTAGTGTGGTGTGATGGTTCAGTGGAAGAATATAACAAAATGTGCCAATTGCTTGTGGACAAAGGCACATTCATTAAATTAAATCCTGAATTACGCCCGAACAGCTTTTTGGCACGTTCTGACCCCAGCGATGTGGCGCGTGTCGAAGACCGCACCTATATCTGCAGTGTCAGCAAAGGTGATGCAGGCCCCACCAACAACTGGATGGCGCCAAAAGAAATGAAAGCGATCCTGAATGGGTTATTTGATGGGTGTATGCGTGGTCGTACCCTGTATGTCATCCCATTCTGCATGGGTCCGCTCGGTTCCCCGATTGCCCAATATGGTGTAGAAATTTCTGACTCACCTTATGTAGTCGTCAACATGTTCATTATGACCCGCATGGGACGCCAAACATTAGAGTACATTGATGCGAATGACGATTTTGTCCCGTGCGTCCACTCAGTGGGTGTGCCATTGGTGGAGGGGCAAGTGGATGTGGTGTGGCCCTGCAACAAGGAAAAATACATCGTCCATTTCCCAGAAGAACGCGCCATTTGGTCGTTTGGTAGCGGTTACGGTGGCAATGCTTTGCTGGGCAAAAAGTGCTTGGCACTGCGCATTGCTTCGGTCATGGCACGTGATGAAGGCTGGTTGGCAGAACATATGCTCATCTTGGGTGTAACCAACCCCGAAGGTGAAAAGACCTATGTTGCCGCCGCTTTCCCCAGCGCCTGTGGCAAGACCAACTTTGCCATGCTCATTCCACCAGCCGAAATGGAAGGTTGGAAAGTAACCACCGTTGGCGATGACATTGCCTGGATCAAGCCGGGACCCGATGGTCAACTGTATGCCATCAACCCCGAAAACGGCTTCTTTGGCGTAGCGCCGGGCACTTCTTACGATACCAACCCCAATGCGATGGAATCTATCAAGGCAAACACCATCTTCACCAACGTTGCTTTGACGCCTGAGGGTGATGTGTGGTGGGAAGGCATGACCAAGACCCCGCCCGCCAAGTTGATAGACTGGCAAGGTCAAGAATGGACTCCGGATTCGGGTCGCCTATCCTCCCATGCCAATTCCCGCTTTACTGCCCCTTCTCGCCAATGCCCAAGCATTGACCCCAACTGGGATGCACCTTCTGGCGTCCCCATTAAGGCATTCATCTTTGGGGGTCGGCGTGCTACCGTGTTGCCCTTAGTTGTGCAAGCTTTCAACTGGTCTTATGGCGTTTATATGGCGGCAACCATTGGCTCCGAAATGACCGCCGCCGCCGTAGGCGGTTTGGGTCAAGTTCGCCGCGACCCGCTCGCTATGTTGCCTTTCTGCGGCTACCACATGGGCGA
>DKKK01000138.1 GCA_002455215.1 Anaerolineales bacterium UBA6668
CACAAATGCCTTTTTCATGCGGTTGCCCTGCGAATGGATGGCGCAAACAAAGGGCGAGCCGCTCTTGCACCCAATCTATACGCAAGGTGGGTGATACTCGGCAAATTTGCCGAGTATCAAGATGCGTTTTTTAAGGGGAAAAGTGCCATTTCCATCCGTGTCGAATAGTTACAGCCACTCACCCGCGCCGCGCCGCAAAAACTGCCCAGCACCCGCCGAACCCAACCATTGTGTACCCTCCACAATCTTGCGTCCGCGCAACCACACTTGTACAGGAGCGCCTTGCAAGGGTGTGCCTTCCCACAAGTCGTGGTCCGTGCGCATGTGGCTGGTTTGAACCGAGATGGTGCTAGCTTGGTCAGGATGCCAGACCACAATGTCGGCATCGGAGCCAACTGCCAATTTGCCTTTCTTGGGGTACATACCAAAGATGCGTGCCGCGTGGGTGCTGGTCAGGCTGACAAATTGTTCGGGGGTGAGCCAGCCAGCTTTTACCCCGTAGGTCCACAGCAAAGTTAGGCGGTGTTCAATGGCGGGCAGTCCGTTTGGAATCTCGGTGAAATTGTTCACGCCCAACTCTTTGCCTGCAATTGCCACGGGCTTTCCTTCGTAGAGAATCGGTTGATTGCCATTGTAATAAAATGGGCAGTGGTCAGTGCCAACGGTTTGGAGCGTACCCGCAGAGAGCGCTTGCCAGAGTGCCATATTGTCCTGTTCACTACGCATAGGCGGGCTACACACCCACTTTGCGCCATCGGGTCGCTCCAAGTGCTTTTCGGAGAAGAACAGATATTGCGGGCAGGTTTCGCCCATGACAGATGCGCCCCGACTGCGCCCGTATTGCAGTTGGTCTACTGCCAAGCCACAGGTCATGTGTACGATGTAAGCGCGTGCGCCAGTACTGGCGGCAAGCGCGACTGCCCGCAGGCTGGCATCGGCTTCACCCCAAGCTGGGCGGGTGCGGGCATGCCAAACAGGTTGGGTGCGCCCGTTGGACAGAGCGTTGGCTATCAGGTAGTCAATCACGTCGCCTTGTTCACAATGGAGCATACACAGCAGGTTATATTTTTCTGCCAACTGCATCACTTGAAAGATTTCCCCATCCCCTAAACGTAGCCTGCCATTATAAGCCGTGAACATTTTGAGTGTCGTTAAGCCTTGCTGTGCTAGACCGGCAATTTCTTGGGCAACTGAGTGGTTAAAGTCTGTGACATTGACATGAAAGCTGTAATCAATCGCCGCTTTGCCTTGTGCTTTGGCGTGCCACTCATCAATACTGGCTTGTAAACTGCCCCCGGCGGCTTGTGCAGTGAAGTCTATTGCAGTGGTGGTGCCGCCAAAAGCGGCGGCTTTGTGCCCGCTGTAGTGGTCGTCACTAGAGATTGTGCCAAACATAGGCAAAGCAAGATGCACATGCGGGTCTATCCCGCCCGGCATAAGCAGTAAGCCACTACAATCCNNATCACTGGGGAGATTGGGGGCGATGGCGATGATTCTTTCGCCTTCAATCAGCAAATCGGCTTGTTGTGTGTCGGTGGCGTTGACAATGGTCGCATTACGGAATAACGTTTTCATAGAATTTGTTCAGAGAATGGGTTACCCTTCGGGTAAGAATTTTATCTTCCACCTACCTTTCCTACCTACACTTTCTACTATATACTGAAATACAGACTATGACAAATTTTAAGCACAGGATACACGTATGGTACAAGAAACTTATCAACCCGCACTGATTGTGCATGGCGGCGCATGGGCAATTCCCGACAATCAGGTGGCAGGACACTTATCCGCAGTCAGCAATGCCGCACAAATTGGCTGGCAGGTTTTACAGCAAGGGGGGAGCGCGCTGGATGCAGTGGAACAGGCAATTGTTGCTTTGGAAGACCACCCCGCAGTGAATGCCGGGCGTGGCGCCACTTTGACCAGAGACGGCAAAGCAGAACTAGACGCTCTCATTATGGATGGGCGCAATTTAGGCTTGGGCTGTACTGCCAATATCCGTACCGTGCGCAACCCTATCCGCCTTGCCCGGGCTATCATGGAACGCACCCCCCACACCCTGATTGTCGGTCCCGCCGCCGATGAACTAGCCGCGCAGTTTGGTTTGGAAATTGTCCCACCGGAATACTTCATCACCGAAGCCATGCGCAATGAGTGGCAAGCACACCAACAGGGCGGTAGTGATACAGTGGGCTGTGCCGCCCGTGATGGGGCTGGTAATTTGGCGGCTGGCACATCTACGGGTGGAATGACGGGCAAATGGAGTGGGCGAGTGGGGGATTGCCCCTTGGTGGGGAGCGGTGGCTATGCCGACAACTACTCCGCCGCCGTCAGCGCCACGGGTTGGGGGGAAACGCTGATGAAAGTGGTGATTAGTAAAACCGCTTGCGACTTCTCTGCCGCTGGCTTAGCCGCACAAGCCGCCGCCGAAAAAGCCATTGAATATTTAACCCAACGGGTAAATGGCTCTGGCGGGTTAATTTTAGTAGACCGTTTTGGCAATTTTGGCGCGGCACACAACACCCCGCGCATGGCGCAAGCCCGTGTGTACCCGGACGGACGCATAGAAGCATTCTGCTAGAACTGTAGAGCCATGAAAAAAAATGCGACTTCACTGTGGATTACTAGCTTCGTTTTGGCAAATTTAGCGTGTACTCAATTTTTATGCACTTTGTTTGCTGAACGCCCCACTGCTCCAATTGCTCGACCCATTTGGGAATTACCCAGCAATCCCAGTGTGGCTGTGGCAATGCCTGACCAGTTTTTCCTGCTGGAAAATACCACCTTGCAAGCAGTGGCAGAAAAAAGCGGGCTGGTGCAATGGGAACTGCCCGCTAGTTCGGTGCGGCTCTCGCAAAACGGGCAATTTTTGGTGGTAGGTAACGGTGACGAATGTTTGGGCGTCTCTCCACAAGATGGGCACACCCTGCAAACCTACCCACAGGCAGTGTGCGCCGCTGGCAGGCAGGACGAAAGCCCGCAGTGGTACACCCAAAGCGAAGCGGGTAACGCCGTGCAAGCCTATTCTGCGGATGGGAAATTGCTCTGGGAAACACCGTACAACTTGTCAGAAGCCGATGTGTACCCAAACCCATCGGGTAGCGCTCCATATCAAGTGGGAGATTGGGTGATTGTGCAAACGTGGACCTTCCCGCGTGATGGCTCTAACCGCACTATGCTGAACTTTCAAGTGCTTTCGGCACAGGACGGGCATATCTTGTGGCAAAAAACCAATCTGGAAGACGGCATGGGGCAAGTGGTGTTGACTGAAAATGCAGTGGTGCTGGCTTGGCAGGCAAATGCAACCCCTACGCAAGCTACGGCAGTTGCCAGCGATGAACAAGCCTTCAATCTGGCGTTATTTTCTCTCGCAGATGGCGCTACCCGCTGGGAAACGCGCACCATTGAAGCCGAAGCCTACCTGTTGGCAGATGACATGCTATTGAAATGTCGGGATTTCACCTGGCGGACATGGGATATACAGCAAGGCAGTGTGGTGAAAACCGTGCAAATGGACAACAGCTACTACCCGAACTGCCCTGAAGNNCTATACCCAGCATTTTGTGATTCAGAATACGTTGCGAACCACACCCGGCACTGCTTTTCAAGAGATTTATGACCATTGGGTCAACGGCTATTCGCTAGACACGGGTAAGGCAACCTGGTCAAGTGCCATCAATAGTCGCAATGGTGTGTGGGTGTCAGCAATCAGCGATGAAGTCGTGCTGGTTTGGTGGGGGGGTGGCGGTATTCGTGGCTATGCCATCGCGCCCTAGTCGTTCTTTTACGCGCAAATTCACAAGTTGCGCTTTGCCCACCACAGGCGTTGCAGGATGGTGAGCGCCACCAACATACTAAAAATGCCGTACAGGCTGGGTAGGTGGGTAGGCAAAAGCAAGAACAGGCTGTAAGCAAGCACGGTTTCACTGCCACCAATAATACCGGCTGGCATTTCAATGCTGGTTTGTGTCTGGGCGTGGTGCAGGTTGCGTTTTTCCAGCAAAGCAGAAAGATACATCCACGATGCCGCATTGACGTAAAAGCTGGCTAGCAAGATTGCCAATGCAAGGTAAGCCAGTGGGCTAGGCTGAGCCAGCGTCAAAGCAATTGGAATGGTAGCATACACTAGAAAGTCGAGCAAAATATCTAGATAGCCGCCAAAGTCACTCTGCTTGCCGTGCGTGCGTGCCACCAAGCCGTCTAACCCATCCAGTGCGCGATTTGCTAGCCACAGCCCCAACGACCCTACGAGTGCATTTTCATACGCCAGCCAGGCACACGCCAGCCCACACAGCCCACCCAATAGAGAAATGCTGATGGGCGAGATATTTCGCAAAGGTCGAGCGAGTGGGGTGAGTAGGCGATCTTTTGCCCGCCGTAGCGGCTGGTCGAACATGGCGTATTATGCTCGTGGGTGTACCCCGTAGCTTTCCATCGCGCTGGCAATCTGACTGGCTTCGGTTGTTTGGGCACGCATGTAGTAGCCCGGCGCAATGATGGCGGCAGTGCGCGTTACTGTCACGCGCAGAACGCTCAGGATTGGGAAGTCGGGACCGGCAATGGTATACAGCGGCGCGTGCCAACTTTCAAAATTGGGGTGAACGTTCTCAATGATTTCCGCACTACCGTACAGTTTCCAGCCTTTTTGCACAAAAATATCCACAAGGCTAACGCACACGAGCGGGTTTTGGCGGATATTGCGTAGGCTATTGGGTGATGCAATATTGGCAATTAGCAGGTGGGAATCTCCTTCCGTGCAAAACACTTCCTTGGGGGAGACGTTGGGTTGCCCATCTGCAGAAGCAGTTGCCAACCAGCACAGAACGCATTTTTTGATGGAAGATTGAATTTCGGGATTGAGTAGCATAAAGGGTAATTATGAATTGCAATTGCTCACTAGCTACTAGCACCGTGAGTAATCGCAAAAAATAAAACAGGCAGAGATTGCCCCGCCTGTTTGAGAGTTGAGTTTTTCAAAAAAAGGTTTCTGCATCCCGTGTGTGCTGAGCAAGGGCTACAAACCGGCGATTTTTAATCCGTCTTGTAGCAGTGCTTGTACACGTGTGGGCGAGTCGGTCTCGCAGTAGATGCGGATGAGTGGTTCAGTGCCGGAGAAGCGCACCAATAGCCAGCTACCGCCCGCCAACTCAAACTTAAAGCCGTCAGTTGTGTTGATACTCAGCAATTCCAAACCGCCAATTTGGGCTGGCTTGGCTTTTTGCACTCGTTCCCGAATTTCTTCGCGTTCTTCGGCGCTCGCCAATACGCGGTCAATACGGTCATAGTAGCTTTCGACCCCAGCTTTGGCAAACATAGCCTGCACCAATTCACTCGGCTTTTGACCGGTTTGCGCCATCATATCCAACATAAACAAGCCTGCCAGAATGCCATCGCGTTCTGGGACATTGCCGCGGAAGGCGTAGCCACCTGATTCTTCGCCGCCAATCAAAGCATTGGTTTCGGTCATTTTGGGCGCAATGTATTTAAAACCCACACCGGTTTCATACACTGGCACGTCATAGACCCCACCCAGCTTGTTTAGCAAATAAGTGGTGGAAAGAGTTTTGACGATAGCACCGCGTTGTCCACGAATTTCGAGCAGATAATAAGCCATTAAGCCATAAGCACGTAGTTGGTTGATAAATGCGCCCTTTTCATCGCCTAACCCCAAGCGGTCGGCATCGCCATCGGTAATGAGCAAAACATCCGCTTGGTTGGCAGTGGTTGCCGCCAAACCTACATCAATATTGGGTTGGATGGGTTCGGGGCGGCTCATCTCAGGGAAAACCGGGTTGCGTTGGTTATGGATTTCCAAAACGCGCGTTTTGCCACCTGCCAATAGGCGCGGGAACCAGCCTGCACCATTGCCCCACATACAATCTACCATCACCGTAAATCCGGCTTGCTTGATGCGTTCAATGTCCACCAAATTGCCGATGTGGGCAATGTAAGCGGGAGCGGCATCAAATTTGGTGATTTTGCCCTCGGTGAGAGCGGTTTTGATGGGTAGGCGTTTGACATCGGCGATTTCCGGAATCAGAGCTTCAATGCGCTTTAGCCCTTCTGGGTCAATTGCGCCGCCTGTGTGGTCACGCACTTTAAAACCGTTGTCACCGGGTGGGTTATGGCTGGCTGTGATGTTGATGGCTCCCACTGCGCCTTTGTTCACCACCGAGAAGGCAATGACGGGGGTGGGGGTTGCACCATCGGTCAGCCAGACACGCAAACCGTTGGCGGCTAGCACTTCAGCGGCGGCGGCGGCAAAATCTTCGCTGGCAAAGCGTTTGTCATGCCCAATCACCACAGACTTCCCGGCATGTCCGAGTTCGAGCATATAGCTTGCAAACCCCTGGGCACAGCGCCGCAAATTTTCAAAGGTATAGTCGTCCGCAATCTTGCCGCGCCAACCATCGGTGCCAAACTTAATTTTGAAACTCATTTTGAAACCCTACATATCAAAAAATTTATAAGCGTACAGTGGTAAATTCTGCCAAATTTGGCATACTGCCACGTTCTTGCAGATATTGCAGGTCAGAATCCACCATCATTTGAATCAATTGTGGGAAGGAAACGTCCAACTGCCAACCCAACGTTTGCTTGGCTTTTGTGGGGTCGCCAATCAGCAAATCCACTTCGGCGGGGCGGAAGAAGCGCGGGTCTTGCTTGACAAATTCTTGCCAATCTAGCCCGACGTGGCTAAAGGCGACTTCGCACATTTCGCGGATAGAGTGTGTTTCCCCAGTGGCAATCACAAAGTCATCGGGGGTGTCTTGTTGGAGCATCAGCCACATGGCTTTCACATAGTCGCCAGCAAAACCCAAGTCGCGTTGGGCATCTAGGTTACCCAAACGCAATTCTTTGGACATTCCCAACTTGATAGCGGCCACACCCATTGAAATTTTGCGTTCGACAAATTCTAAGCCACGGCGCGGTGAACCATGATTGAATAAAATACCGCTGGTGGCGTGCATGTTATATGATTCTCGGTAATAGACTGTCATCCAGTGCCCATAGACCTTTGCCACACCGTAAGGGCTACGCGGCCAGAAGGGCGTTGTTTCGGTTTGGGGTACAGCTTGCACCTTGCCGAACATTTCGCTGGAAGAAGCTTGATAGAAGCGGATATTTTTGTTGACTTTGCGAACAGCTTCTAAGATGCGGGCAACACCGGTGGCAGTGGATTCTGCGGTTAGGATAGGTTGTTGCCAACTGGTGGGCACAAACGACATTGCCGCCAGATTATACACTTCATCAGGTTGAAACTCGCTGAGCAAGCCCATTAGTGCGCCTTGGTCGAGCAGGTCTCCTTGCACGATTGTAATTTGGTCTTGAACGTTTTTTAACCGTTCCAAATTGATAATACTGGTTCGGCGTACCATCCCTACAACTTTGTAGCCTTTATTTAGCAAAAACTCTGCTAAGTAAGAGCCGTCTTGTCCGGTTACGCCTGTGATAAGAGCAGTTTTCATAGATCATTACCCTAATTGAAAAAAATTTCTGATATCCGTGTCGAATATAGCTTGTGACTTTTTTAGTAGCTAATTATAACAGTAACTTTTGACCAGCGTCAAAAGCAAATGCGGGAAAATCAGGTTTTCCTATGTTTTTGTATACGCCATTATTAAAACTTGTATGCGGATATAACATAGAAAAAGCAAATCCGACCCGTGTCGAATATATCAATGAGAGACCAGCACGCTCCAAACCATGTGGAAGTCGAGTTTCTTCCCGTAAAAGGTGCAATTGTTAACCTGACTCAAAATAAGCCGTCTGCTGGAAAAACGGGTAAAATTGGGCGTTATCTTCATTGGAGCATTTTATGTTAGAGTTTGGAAATCATTTTTGCCGTGACTGGGAGTTTGCCAGCTCCCGCGAGTGGCTTATCAGCAACGGAGCCGGAAGCTATGCAATGGGTACTGTCAGCGGTGCCAATACCCGGCGTTATCATGGTTATTTGATAGGGGCAAAAAATCCACCGCTAGGGCGTACCTTGCTGGTTGCACACTTGCAGGAAACCATTACCTACCTGCACCAAGAGTTTAAACTGACCTGCGAAATTCGCACGGGCGAGAACGGAGACGTGCGGGCAGATATTGCCGGTCTTGTCAACATTCGGCGCTTTTATTTGGATGGCACCAGCCCGGTGTGGGAGTTTCAACTAGGGGATGCCATCTTGGAGAAGCGGGTGTGGATGTTGCCTGCTAATGTGGAAAACCCGCAACCGCCTCCCACCACCTACGTGCAGTACACTGTCTTGCGGGCAAGCGCTCCGATGCTAATCTCCATTGACAGCTATGTCAATTACCGTGACCATCATCACAGCACCCAACGCGGTTTACTCAACTTGCAAGTAGATGCAATTGAGCATACGGTACGCGTGCATTTAATAGAAGATTTGCATGGATTTATGCAAGATAGCCCAAATGAGCGTTTGGATTTGCTGGATGCGCCACCGTTTTATTTGACGAGCAATCAAGGGCAGTGGCGCACCAACGAAGAGTGGGGGCAACCTTTCTACCTGCCTGTCGAAATGGCTCNNGTGGCTACCCACACTTGGACCATAACCTACTCGCCGCCACTTTGCAAGCCAGCCTGACATCCGGCAAGAGTCTGGCATTGAACTTTAGCCTGCAACCCGCCGATGTTCCCACTGCTGGTCAAGCTTGGCAGATTCGTCAACAATATGAACAGGAATTGCTAGACTCAGCGCAACCACTGCTGACAAAGACCAAAGATGTGCTGGAATGGCAGGCGATTCGCCAATTGGTATTGAGCGCTGACCAGTTTGTGGTGACGCGCGAACACGCCAGCGGTTTTGGTCACACCATTTTGGCAGGCTACCCGTGGTTTAACGATTGGGGACGCGATACCATGATTAGCCTGCCCGGTCTGGTCTTGGCAACGGGTCGAGCGCCACTGGCACGGAGTATTTTGCGCACGTTTGCCACCTGGGTAGATCAAGGGATGTTACCCAACTGCTTCCCTGATGTTGGGCAGACACCCGAATACAATACGGTAGATGCTACACTGTGGTATTTTGAAGCCATTCGCGCCTATTTCGGCGAAACCGCAGATGTAGACACCTTACGGGTTTTATTTCCTACCTTACGCGATATCATTAGCTGGCATCAACGCGGTACACGCTATCAGATTCAGCTAGATCCCCAAGATGGGCTACTCTACGCGGGCGAAGAAGGGCTACAACTGACTTGGATGGATGTAAAAACGGGTGATTGGGTGGTGACCCCGCGCACCGGCAAGCCCGTGGAAATTAACGCGCTCTGGTACAATGCCCTAAACTGCATGGCGCAATTTGCCGAAATCCTGGCAAAGCCTGCCCACCAGTACCGCGAACTTGCCAAACGAGCAGAACAAGGCTTCGCGCGTTTTTGGAATTCGGATTCTAAATTTTGCTACGACGTGATAGATACCCCCAATGGCGATGACCCATCTTTGCGCCCCAACCAATTACTAGCGGTTTCGCTAACCTATAGCCCTTTACCCATTGAACAGCAACGTCAAGTGGTGCGGGCTTGTACCCAATGGTTGCTAACCCCCGTTGGATTGCGTTCTCTTTCCCCGGCACATCCGGACTACACGCCTACCTATGCCGGAGAATTGCTCAAGCGTGATGCAAGCTATCATCAGGGCACGGTTTGGAGTTGGTTAATAGGACCTTACCTAAGCGCACTGCAAAAGATTGGTACGCCTAGTGCTGAGCTTCGCCATCAATTACGCCCCTTGTTTTTGCACTTAAGCGAGCACGGGCTTGGCTCGGTTAGTGAAGTCTTCGATGGGCAAGCGCCGCACCTGCCGGAAGGATGCCCCGCACAAGCTTGGGGTGTGGCAGAAATTTTGCGCCTGTGGGCAGGGGTCTAACTATGAAGAATTATCCGGTCGTGCAGTTTGGAGGAGCGGGTACTCCGCTTCACTTCGCACATTCCAACGGTTTTCCTCCCGCCACATTTTCCGAATTGCTTGACGAATTGACAGCCGTTGGGCGAGTTTTCGCATTGGAACAACGCCCGCTCTGGCAGGCTAGCAGTCCACAGAGGGTGGGGTGGTGGGACATGGCGGATGATCTGGCGGATTTTTTACAACAGCAGGAGCGTCCGCTGGTGGGGATGGGGCACTCGTTGGGGGCGGTACTGACCCTGCGGGTGGCTATGCGTCACCCTGAGTGGTTTCGGGCAATCGTATTGATAGACCCGGTCTTTTTACCTAGCAAAGTGCTGTGGCAATGGCGCTTGGCTGTGTTATTGCGCCAACGGAAGCGCCACCCACTGTATCGCGCCACGGTGCGCCGCCAACAAGTTTTTCCCAACCAAGCGGTCATGTTCGAACGTTTTCGCAAAGCTCGACCATTCGCGGGTTGGAGCGACCAAGCCGTGCAAAATTATGTCAATGCGATTGCACTTCCGTTGCCAGATGGACAGGTGGGCTTGCGCTACCCGGCGGCTTGGGAAGGGCATATTTACACCACCACACCATTTGATTTATGGTATGCTGTTCCGCGAGTCAATGTGCCGATTTTACTGATTTATGGGGAAAAGTCAGACGCATTTTTCGATGAATCGGTTGAACGGTTTCGCCGTTTGCAACCCAATGCAGAAATGCACTGCATTACTGGCGCTAGCCATCTGGTGCCGATGGAATTTCCGCATCAGTGTGCAGAAATCATCAAGGCGTTTTTGCAAAAACATTAACGCCTTGATGATTCAGTGATATTCAATACGGGTCAGACTTGCGCTGGATGGCGTTTAGGGTACGCCGGGCAATGCCAAGACTTTAATAATGGGGAGTAGCTCTTCCCACCATTGGTCGCGTGGGTGGGTATTATCTTTATTGAGCAAGCGTGACATTCTGTCCATTTCGTTGAAAAGAATTTCATTATGTTGTAGCCCAATGAAGGCGTGTTGACGAAGGTCTTCTTTTCCTTGATTGCTGAACCAATCAATAGCATGTGCGGCAAAACGTGATGCCAGCACACGGTCGGCAGGTGTTGGGTCACCACCTTGTTGTAGATGCCCCAACACAGCTTGGCGGACACTATAAAGCCCCTTGCTTTCGGCATCTAGTACCCGTGCTACAAAGTCAGTGGTGTAGGTGGGGTGGGCGTGTTCACTGCGGATTAGCAAGCCCAGCCGTTTACCATGTTGAAAACCATTTAAGAGCATATCAACATCGCGGCTCAAATCTGCCAAGGATAATCCTTCTTCCGGCAGGTACACCCGTTCTGCCCCGGTGGCGAGGGCGCTCATCGCCGCTAGGTAGCCACAGTGGCGTCCCATTACTTCCACCACAAAACAGCGGCTGGATGCAACTGCCGATTGTTTGATCTTGTCCACAGCCGACATGATGTTGTTTAGCGCTGTATCACTGCCAACAGCAATATCAGTACCGGGCAGGTTGTTATCAATGCTGACAGGCACACACAGAATGGGGATGTTGAAGGCATCGAAATTATCGCGCTCTTTGTATAAGGAGTAACAGGCGCGGTAGCCAGCCAAGCCACCCACCATCATCAGCGCATTGATATTATTTTCTTCCAGTACCCGCGCAATGCGGTACAAATCGTGCTTTTCGGGTTCTTTACGGCTGGTGCCAAGTTCTGAGCCACCCACAGGCGCCCAGCCATTCACGCTCATCCAGCCGAGTTCACGAATGTTGCCCTCCTCAAGCAAGCCACGGAAGCCATAGCGAATTCCCATGACGCTGTGTCCTTGCTCAATTGCCATACGAACCGAAGCCCGCACGGTGGCATTCATACCCGGAGCCGGTCCGCCCGCATTTAAGATGCCGATGCGTAAAGGCTTCTTGACTTTTCCATTGGTAGATGGGTGGGCACGCACCATAGTTTTGAGCACACGGAATGCATCGGCAAATTCTTTACCACGCAAATCCATAGCTTCGCGGAATCTACCTTGTGATAGGCAATCTCCGATGTAGTGGGTCAATGCCACATTTTCCATCAGGGGCAATTTGACAACTCGACTGCCTTGCACACCCATGAAGAAGGCGGGTTCACCTTCGGCACAGCGTAGCAATTCTTCCACCGCGCGGAAGCCCAAAATGGTGCTCATATTACGGTCGTAGGCGCTGGGGGTTCCCCCGCGTTGCACGTGCCCAAGAATGGTGATGCGTGTGTCTTCGCCAAGTTTATCTTCTAGTACGGTTTTGATATATTGCGAAGTAATCGGTTTGCCGTGTCGGTCTTGTGCGCCTTCGGCAACCACTACGATGCTATCGCGCCGCCCTACTTGCCTACCTTCGGCGAGAATCTCGCACATGCGGTCTTCCCAGTTATCTTCGCTGGGTGGATTTTCGGGGATAATCACCCAATCTGCCCCGGAAGCTAAAGCCGCCATCAGGGCAAGATAGCCACATCGGCGACCCATTACTTCCACTACAAAAGCGCGTTGGTGGGAGGCGGCAGTGCTGGTGAGCGCGTCTAAGGCTTCGGTGATGCGGTGAAGTGCGGTATCCGCACCGATGGTGGTTTCGGTGCCTGCCATGTCGTTGTCAATAGAGCCAACCATGCCCGCTATGTAAAGCGTGGGGTGGCGGTCAGCCAATTCACGCGTGAGTTGACCGTTGGCAACTAGTTCATCTAGCAAGCCGGTCCACTCTTGACGGAACAAATTGGCGCCGGTCAGGCTTCCATCTCCACCGATGATAATTAAGTGGTCTATTTCGTGTTCGAGCAAGTTTTTCGCGGCGCTCAAACGACCTTCACGCGTGCGGAATTCAGCGGAACGTGCAGTGCCAATCACTGTACCGCCTTTGTGCAGGATGCCTCCTACCGTTTCCCAAGTCATACGGCGGATGTAGTCACCCCCGTGAACCATCCCCATATAACCTTCGTAAATTGCGTAAATGTCTAATTTGTAATAGAGTGCCGCGCGAATAGCCGCACGCACTGCCGCATTCATGCCTTGGGCATCGCCACCGCTTGTCAAGATGCCAATTCTGGCAAACGGTTTTTTTGCGGCAAGGTCTTGGGCGGGTAAAGGTGAAAGTGCCATAAAATTTAAGCCCCCAAACGATTTGAACTCATTAGAGTTTTTGAATTTATAAATTTTTTATTGGACGTTGCAGAAAGCAAAAGATTCCAATGGCTAAATTATACACCAATGGTTATCGTAAGCTTATGAAAAATGTTCTGTTATTGTTGTGATTTATGACTATCGTTTTGGCGGGCGAGAATTGTGCTTTTAGGCTTCAGGAAAAAAGCGTATCCCTGAACCATGCCAGCATGGGCTATGGCTCTTGCTTACTAACCAACAGACTGTCGCCGTATTGAATCTCTTCCGAAAAACTTTCGTTACCCCAAAGAATGGTGACACGCAGTGTCATCAGTTGGTCTCGGATAATAGGAAAGTTAAACGGTATCGTTGCCACACCATCCGAGTTGGTGATCGCATATTCATGGGCGGAGAGGTCAGTCTGCATAGCGATAGTGCCTTGGCTGTCGGTGACTTCAACCGTGCTGACAAGGCAATTTTGAATCGGGTCGCCCAACGCATCGCTCACTGAAATGGTTAGTTTACTTTCTTCAACCGGCGAAGAGATTTGATTGGGTAATTGGATCTGGATTTGCGGCTGGTCAGAGGTGCGTATCGAGCCATCCCTAATTACGGGCTCATCTGTATAGTGTTCTTTGCCAAGCTCCACACGCAATACTTGATTTGTAGATTGGACAGCGTTTAGGTTCAACAGCAAAGAACCATATTCAAAATTTTGGCGCAAATAGTTTTCATCGGTAGGGTATACGTCCCCGATGGGTTTGCCCATAAATTCATTTAAGTTGTTTGTGTCCAAGTAATGGACAAACGCCTCGCAAGTGGCTGTATTCATATAAAGGGTGAGTGGGCAAGGAATATTGCTGGCGTTTGCGTTAGGTGTATTGGATGGGCTAGCTAAGTTACCTAGCTTGACAAGGTTTGGCGCATGACTGCCGCATTGTTCAATGAGTGCATATTGAGTATGCTGTTGGATACATTGACCGTTTCCGGTTGTAATGCGCTTCCCAACCGGTTCACCCAATGTTCTGCTCCCACCCATTTGCTTATAAAATCGTGAGAATTCGGTTGCGATATTTGAGCTGGTTGGTTTGTTCGCAGAAAAAACACCTACGATGATAATTAAGAGCATCGCAGTTACTAAAATAGCAATAACGGGAATGACTTTAATCAGTTCTTTTTTGGTTTTCGGGTTAAGAAATGGTTTCATAACAACCTCCAAAAAAATCCACAGATAGGCAAAGTGGATTCATTATTAATGGATTCGTTTTTTGAAAATTAACCGATATTTTGAAAATGTATCCACTGAAAGCCTGATTGGCTTGACAGAGCGAAATTTGGCACGCTTTAGATATACATTCGGCACGGGTGATATTCAGCACATATACTGAATATCGAATTGCGCTTTTATTCGCAAAGAAAAAGCGTAATTTGTGTACACCGAGATAACGCTAATTATTGTCCAGTTCGCCATTGCGGATACGACAATAACTTTCATACCGGTTAATGTCTATCATACCATACTCTACCGATTTTTTAACTGCACAACCAGATTCTTTAAGGTGTGTGCAGTCACTAAATTCACAGTCTGCTACCAAAGGCGCAATTTCTCGAAAATAGGCATCTACTTCGTAGGGTTCAATGTCGTGTAAACCGATGGTGCGAATGCCAGGCGTGTCTGCCAACCACCCACCGCCCGGCAGTGGAATTAATTCGGGATAAACGGTGGTGTGCCGCCCTTTGGTAGTCGCACTACTCACCGCACTGACAGCCAAGCCCAACTCTGGGAACAACGCATTCAATAGCGAAGATTTTCCCACACCCGATGGACCGGTAAAAACTGAAATTCCCTGATGTAACGCTTGGCGTAAAATCTCTACCCCCTCGCCGTTTTTGGCGCTTACCAACAGGTAATCATAACCAATTTTCTTGTAGGGCTTCATCCATTGCTCTACTTGCTCACGCTCCACTAAATCTACTTTGTTTAGGCAGATAGTGACTGGAATTTGGTCACGCTCGGCAATGACCAGCAAGCGGTCTAAAAAACGCAAATGGGGGGCTGGGTTGGCACATGCCAACACAAAGAATGCGCGGTCAATATTTGCCACCAATACTTGCCCCTGTACTGTCGTGCGTGGTTGATAGCGTTGGTTGCGTGCGCCACGGTCAGTATTGGCTTTTCGGGTGAGTGCATTGCGTCGCGGGTCAATTTTTTCGATCATGCCAGTTCCATTCGGCAATAGGCTAATATGCACTGTGTCACCCAATGCTAGCAAGTCGGTTGCTTGGCGGGTTTGCTTGAGCCGTCCGCGCACTTGGCACACAATATCGTCTTGTGGGGTGTGTACAGTAAAAAAGCCGCTTTGAGCGCGTATCACCAGTCCACGGAGCATTTCATCTGACATAACGTTACCTACGGTTGGGGTGTTTCGGCGGGAAGTGAGCCATCACCGCCTTCGGGGGTTGGGGTTTCGGCAGGCAGTAAATCTGACCGTAAGCCGTAATCTTCTTCCCAGAGATAGTACCAGCCCGGCTTGTTCAAATAATAATTGACCAAAATGCGGCGGAACATGGGTGCGGCATATTCCGAACCTTGCCCTACGCGTTCCACCATCACCACAATGGCAATGTCGGGCTTGCCTTCAATGCCCGGTGTGGAAAAACCGGCAAACCACGAATACGGTTTATAAGGCGGGTTTTCTGCCGTGCCAGTTTTGCCCCACACGGGCAGGTTTAGTTCGCGCGTCATCCAATACGCCGTACCCAGCGGCGCATCACTGTTATGTACGGCTTCCCACATTCCTTCGCGGATGGTTTCCAATGTTTCCGGCGAAATGGGGAGTGTACTCACCACTTCTGGTTTGACTTCCATCAAGGTATTGCCATCCAAATCTTTGACAGCGTTGACCATATAAGGGCGATACAGCGTGCCGCCGTTTGCCAGTGCCGCATAAGCCATCGCCATCTGCAGTGGGGTGACCAGCAAATCGCCTTGTCCAATAGCCAGATTCACATTGTCCCCAATCGTCCAACCGTCCGAGTTGGCGCTTGCCCAATCCGCATCAGGCACTAAACCGGGCTGTTCTTCTCCTTGAGATTGGTCTAGCCCCACAATGTTGGTTAGCCTGCCAAAACCAAATTCACGGGCAAAATTTGGCAGGTAGTTTGCATCCCATTGAAACAGTTCGTAGCCCGCTTGATAAAAATACGGGTTGCACGACCGTTTGATCGCAGTAACGGCATTCACCGCACCGGTTGGGGGTTCGCCGTGGTCTAGCGTCCAGTCGCTTTTGCTTAAACCTGCCGAGGGTTGCTCCCATTGATAGGGGCAATCTTCAACGCGATCCTTCCAAAAAATGCCAGATTCCAGCGCGGCGGCGGCAGTGACCACCTTAAACACCGAGCCGGCGGGTACTTGTGCCTGAGCGGCACGGTTGAGAAAAACGCTATCCGGGTTACTGGTAACCTTGGCAAGGCTATTGGCGTTGATGTTGTAACCATCGAATAAGTTAGGGTTGACGGTGGGGCTGGAAGCCATTGCCAAAATTGCGCCGGTGTGAATATCCACCACCACCGCCGCGCCGGGCAAACCATCTAACGCCGCTTGTGCCACTCGTTGCAGTTCGCGGTCTAGTGTTGTTTCAATCACATTGGAAGGCTTGGTGATACTGTCTGCCAGTACTATTCCTGTGTGGGTATTGTCTGCCTCCAGCACCACCAAAGACGCGCCTGCTTGCCCACGCAGGTACTGCTCTCCCCACAACTCAATCCCATGAACCCCCACTCGTTCAACGCCCAAATAACCTTGATCCAAATACTTTTGCTTTTCTTCTTCCGAAATATAACGCGTGTACCCAACTGCGTGAGAGCCGCTATTAAAACCGTAGGTGTACAAGCGGGTGAGTTCACCGGTCGGGGGGTAGTTGTAGACAAACAAGCCGGGCCAGTTGTTCAGGTTTGCCCAATCTGCTTCGGCTTGTTCACGCGGTATCTCTCCAACGGGCACCCACTCCTGTGGGCTAGATTGAATGACAGCGGCACGAATGTCTCCTGCATAGCGCCCGGTCAGTTTGCCAGCATAGTTATACATTTTGCCCGCATTTTCAAGGTCTATTTGATCCGGTTGAATGTACAGCGCTGTAGCTTCTGTTTGGAAGGCGAGCGCCAGCCCGTTGCGGTCATAAATGGTGCCACGTGGGGGAATTTTATATGCCATGTAGAACTTTCGTCCATTGACCAATTCTGGGTGTAGCAACGTAGTATCCCAGGCAATGCCCCATCTTCCGCCTTCCATACTTAGTTTCACCACATATTCGGTACGTAACGGACCAACCGCCCGCGTATGAATCGTGCCTTTGTAGCGAATCTCCGCTTGCGTGCCATCTACAAATTCAGAAAGAATCTCATACTCCACATTTAAAAAAGTTAGGGTGTTGGATTCTTCACTATAAAATTTAACAAAATTCTCTTGGCTAATCCCCCCTTGCGAAAGTGGCGAGAGTAAGCTGTACATGCCCACATAATCTGCTTTGTTCCACGCATCCAAAAACGTCACCAGGGTACCCTTGGGGGCTGGTGCAGAAGTCGGTGCCTGTGTAGAGAATTCAATTGCGGCGGTTGGCAGGGGTGCGGTAGCAAATGGTGTACTGTCTGTAGCTGGCGGATTGCCACCTACCAATTGACAACCGACCAGCCCAAAGGTAATTATCAGTGGGAGAAAACGTTTCATATAGTCAAAACTTAACTAAACAGAAAGATAACGACACCCACAAGGGGTGGTGGTGGCTAAGTGGGTAACGCGTTGCACAGCAAAGCCGCATGTCGCTAGTTTTTCTTGCACTTGGCAGAGCGGCAGACCCATAATGCCGGCATAACAGCCATCATACGCTTCTACTACGCGAAATTCGGTGTTTTGGATCGCGTATGCCCCCGCTTTGTCCAGTGGGTCACCACTAGCGACATAGCGTTCAATTTCAGCGTCACTCATCGGGTGTAGCAAAACATGGTTTTGGGTAGTTTGCAAATGCTGAACGACTTCCCCATTGGGCGTGCGCCCTTCCAATGCCCAGACAGTCACCACTTGATGGGTTTTTCCACGCAATTGCCGAAGCATTTGCGTGGCATGGGGCGAATTTTCAGGTTTCCCCAAAATTTCTCCACCCAGAATCACGCTGGTATCAGCCGCCAGAACCCAAGCGTGGGGAAAACGCTCTGCCAACGTGCGGGCTTTGGTTTGCGCCATTCGACTGACATAAGCCAGCGACTCTTCCTGTGGAAAAGGCGTTTCATCTATATCTGCCCCTTGCACGGCGAATGGAATGCCTAGCAAGCGCAGTAAAGCTTGGCGGCGCGGAGAACTACTAGCGAGAATAAAGGCAGGGTGGCTCACGGGTTGGGTCATACTGGACAAAGGCGAATTTTTCAGGCATACCGAGTCTATTCAACACGGGCTAAACAATTTTTACCCGTAACGAAAACAGCAGTATAGCACAGTCTTTTCAAAAGTTTGGCTAAACAACTGCCTATAAGGGCTGTCTAACCATCTACTCAGGTTTTTCGCACGTGTTTACTTTTGGGTAATTGCCTATATCCGACATCGGCTATTTCAACACACCACTAGAGATTGAGCTGTGCAAAAGCCTTGTACGCACTCAACCTATACTTAGCACGGTCACAGATTGCGGCTTTTTTGACCAGAACGCAACGNNTTTGGCACGGGTGAAAGCTACGCGTTTTTTCCTTAAGGAAAAAACGCAAATTGATATTCGGTATGTGTATCGAATATAACCCGTGCCGAATATAGCACAATGGGTAGGATTTCTCCCTTCGGTCGAAATGACTTCAATATCAGACCATCTTAAGCGATGTTAAAGTTACGAAAAAGCGCAATTTCTGGTAGTGCCGGTTATATCACTGAAAAACACTGACATTTTGCCAGAAAATCTGCAGACGCCGGTGGGTTTTCCTAAAATTTTGGCAAATCAAGTATAATCNNAAAATAAAATGGACACAACAATTGAATTTGTTTATGGGCGAGAAATTCTCGATTCGCGTGGAAATCCTACGGTAGAAGTGGAAGTCGGTTTGGCTGGTGGGGCCGTGGGACGCGCCGCTGTGCCAAGTGGCGCATCTACCGGTGAATATGAAGCGCTCGAACTGCGTGACAAAGACCCCGAACGCTACAATGGCAAGGGTGTACAACTCGCCGTTGAAAACATCAATGGCGAAATTGCCGAAGCAATTGAAGGCATGGATGCCACCGAACAACGGGATATTGACTTGACCATGATTGACATGGACGGGACACCCAGCAAGAGCCGACTGGGCGCAAACGCCATTTTGGGGGTGAGCCTTGCCGTTGCCAAAGCCGCCGCCGAAGAAATTGGCGTACCCCTTTACCGCTATTTGGGCGGGGTTAATGCCTGCGTTTTGCCCGTGCCAATGGCAAACATCTTGAACGGTGGCGAACACACCGGCTGGCAATCCACCGACATCCAAGAGTTTATGGTGATGCCATTGGGTGCAGAAACCTATGGCGAAGNNGCGCTGGATCTCTGAAATTTATCATGCCTTGCGTACCGTGCTCAAGAAGGGTGGCTATTCCACTCAGGTGGGTGACGAAGGTGGCTTTGCACCAGCGCTCGGAACCAACCAAGCCGCTCTGGATGTAATTATGCAAGCCATTGAAAAAGCCGGTTACAAGCCGGGTGAACAAGTGGGCATTGCTATTGACGCCGCCGCCAGCGAATTGTGGGATGCTAATCTAGGCAAGTACAACCTACGCATTGAAAAGAAGCAACTCACTAGCGATGAAATGGTGGATTTCTGGGCTGATTGGGTGAACAAGTACCCGATTGTTTCCATTGAAGATGGTTTGGACCAAAACGATTGGGACGGCTGGATCAAGCTCAATAGCCGCATTGGCAATCGTATTCAATTGGTTGGGGATGACCTGTTGGTGACTAACCCCGAATTTGTCAAGCGTGGTATCGAACAACGCGCCGCCAATGCTTTGCTGTGCAAGCTAAACCAAATTGGCTCTTTGACCGAAACGATTGATGCGGTTAGCATGTGCCAACGTGCCAACTGGAAGGCTGTGACCAGCCACCGTTCTGGCGAAACCGAAGATGCTACCATTGCCGACCTATCGGTTGCGCTGAACATGGGGCAAATCAAGACGGGTGCGCCGGCGCGTAGCGACCGTGTTGCCAAGTACAACCAACTATTGCGCATTGAAGATAGCTTAGGCATCAATGCGATTTATCCTGGCTTCGATGCATTAAAGCGTGCCTAATTTTTCTAACGCTTTTACAAAACATAAAACGGACGGGAAACCGTCCGTTTTATGTTTAACGAGTCAAATATAGACGGTTTAGTAAGTGACCATTGCCTCTAAGTTGTTGGCTTGTTCTACCCAGCTGGTAACATCGGCGAGAGTGGGAACGCGGCGCACCAAATTCTTTTCGGCATTTATTTCAATCATTTTGGCGTGTAAATTCTCTGGTTTGCGTTGTTTCAATTCCTTTACAGTGTCTACACCAGATGCTTCCAGCAAATCACTGTACTCTTCGCCGACACCTTTGATGCGTTGCAAATCCGCACGGTTTACCCATTCCAAAATCTTGTGTTCGCTCAAGCCACTCGTTTCTGCCAAATTGGCGCGTTCTGCACGGCTAGTGCCAGCTTTGAGCAATCCAGCAATGGTTTTGATACCGAGCGCTTCCAATTTTGCGGCGGATACTTCGCCAATACCTTCAATATTTCGGATGTTCATGTTGTGTTCCTTTCTTTTGCAAGCTTAAAAATAATCAAACTGTAGTATCAAAGTTAGGTAAGCGATTCAAGAATAAGTCACTTTTGCTCTGATACGCTGATGTAATCACGATACTCAACACGGATAAAAGTTGCGCTTTTTGCTTAAGCACGCAGTTCTGACCGAGTCGAATATGTAATATTATAAACCAGCTTTGATGAATGTAAAGAATTTTGGTTTGATTGTTAGTGGCTGGCTAGGAGTAGCCAGTAAGCAAACGTAATTTATAATTCATCACCAATCATCCCTGCTCCCACTGCGCAAATGTGGCAAGCGCATCTTCCAGCAGAGATGGGCTATCTGCCGCCAGCCAGCGAATCTGCGGGTCGGAGAACCAGCCATTTTGTTGGCGCAGTAGATGATGGGAACGAACTTGCATCTCGTGAAGCGCTTCGGCTAGGCTGGTTTCGCCGCGCAAGTGGGCGGCAAGTTGGCGGTAGCCGATTGCGCCAAAAGCAGGCAGGGCAAAATCCCAACCAGCACCGAGTAACCCCTGCACTTCTTCGAGCAACCCGCCTGCCATCATATTTGCAATACGTTGGGCGATTCGCTCATGCAGGTCGGCGCGGGTGCGTTGTAAGCCTATCTGCACAAAGCGATAGGGCGGAGGCGTGGTCGCTTGAAAGCTAGACATTGGCTTGCCAGTGACCAGGTAAACTTCCAGATAGCGCACTACCCGGCGCACATTGCGGGCATCAGTGGTAGCGGCGGCAGTTGGGTCTACCTGCGCCAAGCGGTTATGCAAGGCTTGTGCCCCGTGCGTGGCGGCAAGCGCTTCGAGTTGTGCGCGTAAAGCCGGCTGGGGGGGGACTTCGGGGATGGTATATCCCTTCATTACGGCTCGTACATACAAGCCAGAACCGCCCACCAAGATGGGTAGGTTTCCCCGCTGGCAAATTTCGGCAATGGCAGAACTTGCCCGCTGTTGAAACTCACCCAGTGTAATCGTCTCATCCGGATTGGCAATGTCAACCAAATGATGGGGAATTTGTGCGCGTTCCCCGAGGCTGGGCTTGGCGGTGCCGATATCCAAGCCGCGATAAAAATTGCCAGCATCCGCGCTGACTAACTCGCCCTGCAGAATCTTTGCCAATTGTAGAGAAAGCGCAGTCTTGCCAACGGCAGTAGCTCCGAGCAAGATCAGCACGGTTGGCAGGGGCGTGTTCTGTTCCGCCATTAGCGTTTTTTCTTTGCCTGTTGAATTTCGGCTTCACTCAAGTCGGGCAAGGTGCGCGTGCTTTGTAGGTTAAGCGCCACTTCCTGTGCCGCACGCCATGCCTGCAGGCGTTGCTTCACCAGCGCTTCATAGCCGACATCGCTGGGATTGTAAAAATAAGTGCCAAGTAAGGCAGTGGGTAAATATTGTTGCGCCGCCCAATGTTCGGGATGCTCATGGGGGTAGATGTAACCCTTACCGTGCCCCAGTGCGGCGGCATCGCGGTTGGCGTCTTGCAGGTGTTGCGGCACTTGCACTTTGCCTTCCTTTTCCACCGTTTCAATGGCTTTGAAATAGTGGGTTGTGGTGTTGCTCTTGGGGGCGGTCGCCAAATACAAAGTCGCCTGTGCTAGCGGGAAAACCCCTTCGGGTAGCCCAATAAACTCCAGCGATTGCATTGCCGCACTCACCACCACCAGCGCTTGCGGGTCTGCCATGCCCACATCTTCGCTCGCCAGAATCAGCAGGCGGCGTATGATAAAGCGCGGCGATTCGCCGGCATACAGCATTTTGGCGAGCCAATACAGCGCCGCATCTGGGTCAGAGCCGCGCACACTTTTGATAAAGGCGCTGATGGTATCGTAGTGTGCATCACCGTCCTTGTCATACAGCACCGCCCGCCGTTGGATGCTTTCTTGCGCCACTTCCAGCGTCACCTGAATCACACCCGTTTCATCGGCAGGGGTGGTTTCTACGGCTAATTCAAGCGCATTCAGGGCGTTGCGGGCATCGCCACCTGCTACATCAATTAAGTGTGCTTCGGCTGTTGGATGCAAAAGCACTTTGCGGTTGCCATAGCCGCGTTGCGGGTCTTCCAGCGCCCGTTTGAGCAAAACGCGCGTATCTTCTCCGGTTAAGGCACGTAGTTCAAACACGCGAGAACGGGAAAGTAAGGCGCTGTTCACTTCAAAATACGGGTTCTCGGTGGTTGCGCCAATTAGCATGATTGTGCCATCTTCAACATGCGGGAGCAAGGCGTCTTGCTGGCTTTTGCTCCAGCGGTGGACTTCATCTACAAAGAGTATGGTGCGCTGGTGGTAGAGTTTGCGCCGCTCGCGTGTAAGCTCAATCTCTTCGCGCAGGGCAGGAATGCCCGCTAGCACGGCACTTAAGGTGACAAAGTGAGCGCGGGTAGATTGGGCAATTACGTTGGCAAGGGTAGTTTTGCCACTGCCGGGCGGTCCCCACAGCAGGATCGAGCTAAACAGGCGGTCGGCTTCGATTGCCCGCCGTAACAACTTCCCCACACCAATAATATGCTCTTGCCCAACATACTCTTGCAGGTTGCGCGGACGCATGCGAGCCGCCAAAGGTGCTTCTTGGCTGGCACGTTGTTGGAGAGAGAAGTCAAACAAATCGGTCATATGGCGTGAACGGGAGAAGCTACATCAAAAGCGGTTTTCCCATAGAATGAGTTGGCGTTAGCTGGGGGTATGTCCCAATTTTGCCAATTCTTCTCCGGCAATGCTCGGTTCTAGCTTGCGGAACAGCGGCTTGGGGGTGCGCAGAGCTTGCCCAGCCGCTAACTGGCTGGCTTGCCAGCGTCCGGTAGCCCCACTCGCATTGTAGGTCAGTGCGTTGTGGCTTCCCAAATTGTCGGGAACAGTGATGAGTTCTTGTGTGCCAAAGAGTGTGCCATCATAACCCAAGAACTGGTGAACCTGTTCGGAACTATGTGGAATGAACGGCGCAAACAGCACCTTGAGCGAATCAATGGCACGCAGTGCCACATACACAGCGCGGGCGGCGGCGGCGCGGTCGGTCTTGATGGCAGTCCACGGGGCAGTTTGGTCTAGGTAGCGGTTGACTTCGGTGGCTAGGCGCAGGGTTTCCTGCAGGGCAGGGCGCAGTTTGACTGCATTGAGCAATTCGCCCACACTGTTGAAGCCACTTTCAAGGGTGCTGAGCAGAGCGGTATCCGACTCGGTTAGCGTGCCGGCATCGGGCACTTTGCCTTCAAAGTGTTTGTTGGCAAAACCCACCAGCCGATTGACCAGATTGCCCCAATTGGCAACCAACTCATCATTATTGCGGGCGACAAATTCTTGCCAACTCCAGTCGCTATCCTTACCCACTGGCATGGCTTGGGTGAGATAGTAACGCACGGCATCGGGACCATACCGCTCCGTTACATCCAATCCCCACACTGCCCAATTGCGACTGCCACTGATTTTTTGCCCTTCCAGGTTCATAAATTCGTTGGCGGGTACGTCGTAGGGTAGGTTTAACTGCTCGCCTGGGTCATCGGCAAACAGGGTGCGGCTGGCAAGCAGTTCGGCGGGCCAAATGATGGCGTGGAAGGGAATGTTGTCTTTGCCAATGAAGTAATAACTGCGGGCTGACGGGTTGTACCACCAGTCGTGCCAGGCTTGGGGCGTGCCTTGCAGTTGGCTATATTCTACCGAAGCGGATAGGTAGCCTATGACGGCTTCAAACCACACATACAGACACTTGCCGGCATAGCCTTCCAGTGGAACCGGAATGCCCCATTCCAAGTCGCGGGTGATGGGTCGCCCACGCAATCCTTCGGCGATTTGCCCTTTACTCACATTGAGCACGTTGGGGCGCCAGTGCTCCTTGTGGGTATCTAAAAAGGCTGAGAGCGGCTCGCTGAGTTTGCCCAAATCTATGAAAAAATGCTGTGTTTCGCGGATCTCCAGATGGGTGTCCCCGCTATGCTTGGAGCGTGGATTGATGAGCAGGGTGGCATCCAACAAGTTGCCGCATTTGTCGCATTGGTCACCACGGGCGTTGTCATAGCCGCAGATGTAGCAAGTTCCTTCCACAAAACGGTCGGGCAGGAAGCGGTTTTCCACTTTGGAGAACAATTGCTTTTGTGTTTCCAGGTACAGCCCATCATTTTTTAGGCAATTCAGGAAGATTTGCTGAGAAACGTGAAAATGGTTCTCGGTGTGGGTGCTGGTGAACAAATCGTAACTAATACCGAGCTTTTGGTGCAGTTCGATGAATTTTTGATGGAAGCGTTCATACACTTCCAGCACCGGCTTGCCTTCGGTTTCGGCACGCACGCTAATGGGAGTGCCGTGTGCATCTGAGCCGGAGACCATCAAAACGCGGTTACCAACCAGTCGTTGATAGCGGGCAAAGATATCGGCAGGCAAATTTGCCCCCACAAGATTGCCCACATGAATTTCGGCGTTTGCGTAGGGCCAGGCAACAGAGACAAGAATCGGAGTGGTCATGGTGGAATTAATGATGAATGCTGAATGATGAAGTATGAAATATGAGTGATGAAGTATGAATAGCGAGTGATTGGATTGGGTTTCGTCCCCTTAATGATGTTAACTACTTTAACTTTTTCACTGCCTGCTACCCCCCAGCAATTAGCTCTCCTCCATCCAAATTGATACACGCGCCGGTGATGTAGTCGGCTTGAAGCAGGTAGAGTACGGCTTGGGCAACGTCTTGGGGGGACCCCCAGCGTTTGAGCAAGGTGCGGTTGGCAACCCGCTCTATCAAGGCTTGGCTACGCCCGGGCAGGGGCAGAACCGGACCGGGCGCAATGGCATTGACGCGGATGTGCGGGGCTAATTCTACCGCAAGTTGGCGGGTGAGTGCGAGCAAGGCAGATTTACCCACACTGTGTGCGCCAAATTCGGCAAACGGGCGGAAGGCAGAGTTATCTACCAAGTGGATGATTGCCCCGCTTTGGCGTGCCAACATGCTGGGCGCAACCGCGTTGGCACAAAAAAATGCGCCTTCGGTTAAGATGCGTAAGACTTTGAGCCACTCGGCAGTATGGGCACTGGGGAATGGGGTTGCCTGCCAATGAGAAGCGGCAAAAACCAAAACATCTATCGCCCCGAACTGCTCATTAACCGCCGCAACCAACTTTTTTACAGCAGTTTCGTCACTGACATCGCACCAGTGGGCAAAAGCTGGGCGGTTTTGG
>DKKK01000185.1 GCA_002455215.1 Anaerolineales bacterium UBA6668
CTCCGAAAAACTGAACCGCACCCAGGTAGCATTACCAATTTTATGTGTATGCCTGTCGTTCCGCCTCCCGCCTTGAGTATTGTCATTAACGAAATTGCTTGGGCTGGTAACGGTAGCGATACGGCTGATGAATGGATTGAACTGTATAACCCCACTGGAACTGCTGTGGATATCAGCGGCTGGGTCTTATACTCCGTCACCGATGGCGGACCTAGCTTTACCTTCCCACTTGGCACAATTTTAACCGCAGGTGGCTATCTCATTTTGGAACACGATGATGATACAGCCATCAGTGATGTCGTTGCTAATTTTATCTATACGGGCTTTTTGACAGACACAGGGGAATCACTGGTTTTACTCAATGCTTCGCGGCAGGTGGTTGATAGTGCAAATTTGGACGGCGGTGCANNAATTTGCCGCTCAATGGCACGCCTGGTGGGCTGAACTCTACCGCAATGCCCGTTACCTGCTACACAGCTTTAGATGTGGTGATTAATGAAATCGCTTGGGCAGGCAATGATACGGACACGGCTGACGAATGGCTTGAGCTACACAACAACACCGCCAACCCCATTGACCTGATTGGCTGGGAACTTGTTTCCACCACGGACGGTTCGCCAAGCATCTTTATTAATTCCAACTTGGTGATACCAGCGGGTGGCTATCTCGTTTTGGAGCACGATGATGACACGGCTATCAGCGATGTCACTGCGGCATACATTTACTCAGGTTTCCTTTCAGATACCGGTGAAAGCCTAGAATTGAGAGACGGGTGCAATACTTTGGTTGATGGTGCAAATTTGGACGGCGGTGCATGGCCCGCTGGCAATACCTACACCGCCCTGCCCGAATACGCCACAATGGAACGCATTGACCCACTCGCACCGGGGGCAGATAGCAATTGGAGCAGTAACAACGGCATTACCCGCAATGGACACGACATCGCCAATTTGCCGCTCAATGGCACGCCCGGTGGGCTGAACTCTACCGCAGTGCCCGTTCCTTGCTACACAGCTTTAGATGTGGTGATTAATGAAATCGCTTGGGCAGGCAACGAATCAGATACTGCCGATGAGTGGCTTGAACTGCGTAACAATACAGCCAGTGATTTGAATCTGGCTGGCTGGGAACTTGTTTCCACCACGGACGGTTCACCAAGCATCTTTATTAATTCCAACTTGGTGATACCAGCAGGTGGCTATCTCGTTTTGGAGCANNCATTTATTACGGCTTTTTGAGCAATTCCGGCGAAGATATTTACCTAAAAGATGGTTGTGCCAACGTAATCGACTCGGTGGAACTCGGCGGGGGCGATTGGTTTGCTGGTGAAAATGCTTATGGTAGCCTACCGTTTGCCACTATGGAACGCATCCACTCAAACTTGCCTTCAGCCGCGAACAACTGGAAAAGCAACATTGGAGCCATTCGCAATGGGGTAGATGTAAAAGGCAAAGCGATTAATGGTACGCCTCGCAAAGCCAACTCTGTAAGCCAACTGCTACCAGTCGGCAAAACCGGTGTACGCATTAATGAAGTTTATCCTACGTCTACAGGCTGGCGAAAATACGGACTGCTTGATAAAGATGCCTATGAATTTGTAGAGTTAGTCAACATCACCGATAAACCAATTGACATCAGCTTCTGGTGGTTAATGGACGAAAGTGGGCGGAAAATCACTTTCTCACCCGGCTCGGTGATCAATCCGGGCGAATTTTGGATCCAAAAAGTCAACAAAGAATTTATCTACTTAAATGGGAGTGGCGAGTGTGTGCAATTGTATATCCCTGCATCCCACTACAGTGTGGATACGCTATGCTACTCGCAAACCGGATACGCAACAAGCATTAGCCGAATCCCTGACGGCACTGGGGAATGGCAGTATGGTTCAGTACCCACCCCTGGCATGGGCAATCGCCTGCTACCCCCAGTTCAGCAAAACATCCCAGCGCTCGAAAGTATCGCCAGTTTTCGTGGGGCAAGTTTTGGGCATTGGGGGCAAATTAGTGGCTGGATTACTGCGCCACCCGGGGTATTTGGCGCCAACGAATTTTACATTCAAGATGACAGCGGGCGTGGCATATTGGTGTTTTTATCAAATGGTAAATTGCCAGATAATTTAGTTATCGGCACGAAAGTTACGGTTTGGGGGCAATTACGGCGCTTTAGTGGCGACTTGGAAATTTCAGTTCGCTCGTTGTCGCAAATGACCTTTGGCGCTTACGAAAAAACCATTTCTCCCCAACGCGTGGCCACCGGCTCATTCTCTGCTGAACCTGCCACCATTGAAATTCCGGGTGCGCCGTTAGCTGATGCGCCGGTAAAAGCGCCCGGCGAGTTGGTAGAAGGTAATTTGGTGCAAGCCTGTGGCAAAGTCGTAGATTATTCCAACTTTACGGTGGTAATTGATGATGGTAGTGGGCGTGTACGCGCATTCTTTACCGCAGATACTATTCTCAGCGGTAAACCCTATATGCGCCGCGGCAAAATTTGGTGTTTTGTCGGCATTGTACGCCACGTTGAAGCTACATCTACAACCCAAGCGACCCCGGGCTATCGTCTAAGCGTACGCTATGATGCAGACAGTTTATTAATTACCGACCCGAATTTCTTACTCAATCCCGAAGCAATCGCTGAAGAAGCCGTGACGGAAGAGCAATTGGAAAATCAATTGGGCGAGATGGGTACGGGACCAATCGTCAATCCGGGTAACGTACCCCAACCCAGCGGCAACTCATCCAGTTTGGGAACCACCACCGGTTTGCACACCATCCCCACCAGTTTGCCCTCGCTCAACGATTTGCTGACTTCCGCGTTGGTAGCGCGAGCACAAATGCGCTAAAGCCAGCCTTACTTCGCCCCACTAAATAACACCTAATGAGTGGGTCTAGCAGAAAGGCTATGTTGTAATGCGGTTTGGTACTCGTGTGGGTACTCCATAGCTACCAAGTGCCCAGCGCCGGGCAATACCACTAATTTGGCTTGGGGAAGCTTGTAAGAGAGTTGGTAGCTTTCAGTGGGTGGCACAATTGGGTCTTTGTCGCCGGTTAATACGAACGTAGGAACGCGAATATGACTAAACAGATGGCTAATATCTATATCGGGCATCATCTCAAAATACGCCATCATCGAATCCACTTCGATAGATTTCGCATTTGGGAACGTATTATCAAGCATTTCTCTAAATACGCTTTTAGAACGCCTATTCCAAATAGCACCCATCGCCATGTATTGGCTAAATTGGTAAAAAAACAAATTGGAGAAAAGCAATTTGATTATGCCACGTGTAACCAACTGTCCAGCCCAACCCAAGCGCGAACCGAATTGTGCTAGTCCGAGAATACCATTCCATTTACCACGCGAAAAACCAGCAATGCAAATAATGCGCTCAATCTGCTGTGGAATCAACGCCGCCAGCGTCAGCGCAGAGAAACCGCCCGTTGAAAATCCGACAATGGTTATGCGTTTATTGCCTACCAACTGGCGAATGGCTCGCACCAACAACCGACCGATTAACTCTTCTGAAAGTTCGCTATGGTCAAAATTCGCCGGAAATTGCGCTGGAAAATGACCAGGCAGGCTAATAGCATAGCAAGGTCCTAACCGCGAAAACACTGGGTCTGTGCGCCAATACTCAATGGATTGGGTAATACCATGTAACAAGATGATTGGGGAACCAGCAAGGTGTAAATTTAAGCCCAATGCTACCAATTTATNNTTCAGCCATGATACTCCTAAAGTGGTTGAAGCAAGTCTATATACTTCACAAAATTTCCGTTCGCACGGACTAACCAAAAACAAATGCAAGTACTATGCCGATAGGAATTGATATAGGTGGTACATTTACCGATTTTGTCTTTTACAACCTTAAAAATATCCAATTTTTAACCTTTAAGGTGCTTTCAACGCCCACCAAACCTGATGAAGCCGTACTAATGGGATTAGAGCGATTGCATCGCATGGGCATTGAATGGCAAAATGAAGTAATTATCCACGGTTCGACTGTGGCGACCAATGCGTTACTTGAAAGAAAAGGGGTACGTACCGCTTTTGTTACAACACGTGGTTTTAAAGACTTACTTTTTCTCGCCCGACAAAATAGACCTGCACTCTACGATTTGCACCCCCGGCGCATCCATCCTTTGGTTTTGCAGGCAGATAGCTTTGAAGTAACGGAACGGGTGAGTGCCTCTGGGGCAATTCTCACGCCTTTGATTGAAAGTGAATTGAACATTATCATTGAAGCATTACAAAAAAAAGATATCCATTCCGTTGCGGTCTGCTTGCTGTACAGCTTTTTGGCTGTACAACATGAGCAAACAATCGCAACCGCTTTAAGAAAAGCCGGATTTTGGGTGTCGGTGAGTAGCGAATTATTACCGGAATTTCGAGAATATGAACGCGCCAGTACCACTGTTATCAACAGCTACGTCTCTCCAATATTGGACAGCTATTTGCAACAACTGTCACACCGTTTTACAACCAAAAATCATACCACGAACCACAACTCTTTTCCTATTCGCATCATGCAATCAAATGGCGGTAGTATTTCTATCGAAACAGCCCGGACACAAGGGGTACGCTGTATTTTGAGCGGACCCGCAGGGGGGGCAGTCGGGGCGCTTCAGGTAGGGCTACAAGCCGGGTTTTCACATTTGTTGACCTTTGATATGGGCGGCACGTCCACCGATGTCGCATTATTGGCAGGAAAAATTAGCGTCACCAATGAAGCAGAAATCGGTGGCTTGCCAATTCGTATCCCCGTGATAGATATTCATACCGTGGGCGCGGGCGGTAGTAGCTTGGCACAAGTGGACGCTGGCGGAGCATTGCGAGTAGGTCCGCAAAGTGCGGGAGCGCAACCCTNNCCCGGACCGATGAGCTATCAGCGGGGCGGGAAAATCCCCACCGTGACCGATGCCAATCTCATCTTAGGCAGAATATTGCCCGATTGGTTTTTAGGAGGTGAGATGGCTTTACAAATTAGTGAGCCCCTAGCCGCTTTTGAACAGTTGGCACAGCAAGCCCAACTGTCTGCTTTGCCGGGGCTTTCACTCGCGCAAACTGCCGCTCTCGGCGTCATTCGCATTGCCAATGCACACATGGAGCGAGCATTACGCGTGATTTCGGTCGAGCGTGGGCAAATTCCTAGCGAGTTCACCTTGTTGAGCTTTGGCGGCGCGGGCGGCTTGCATGCCTGCGAATTGGCGCAAAATTTGGGCATTAGCACAATCTTAATTCCGCGTTTTGCTTCGACACTCAGCGCATTTGGCATGTTGACCGCCGATGTGGTTAAAGATTATGTCCAAACAGTTATGCTCCCCGGAAATTGTGCTTTTGAAAGACTACTACACAGTCTCCAACCGCTTCAAAACAGAGCGCTAACGGAACTGCAAGCGGAAGGGATACCCGCCAGCCAGATTGTACTAAACCCACAAGTTGATATCCGCTATGTGGGGCAGGCATATGAACTCACTGTGCCCGCTACACCGCAATTTGCAGAACTTTTCCATCAACAACACGCACAATTGTATGGGCACAACCAGCCAGATGCCCCCATTGAAATAGTCAACATTCGCTTGGTGGCAGTGGGGCAACAAAATACGCCCAAATTACCTGCCTACCCCATCGTCCGTACACCCGCCCAGCCACAATTTTTCCGCTTGGTTGTGCTACCCTCCGCCCAATCAGTTGAATTACCTGTATATGTGGGACAGGAACTACGAGCAGGAATGACATTGGCGGGACCCGCATTGGTAGTGCAATCGGATACCACAATTTTCATTACCGCGCATAGCACTTGCCAAGTGGACGCTTATGAAAATTTAATCATTCATCTTGCCCACCAGCCCCATGCAGAAAATTAAGGAGTTCGGATTAGAATGCCCAAATGGTTCGCTACCGGACGTTGGCGAGTGGGAATGCGGGTGTGAATCGGCGCGTTGAGCGTTTGTACGCCCCACCATTGATTATGTACCAGCGTGCTACTGCCTCCACCATCCAAATTCAGCGCAGAATACCCACCCAAAGCCACCACCACCTGCCCTAATTCTGCCAATGTGAGTCCTTCAGAGTAGTCGTTTTGTCGTCCGTCCACCACAATCAGCCAAAGGGTATGCCCATCAGCAGAGACGGCAACGGCGCTACGGGGTTCGGCGCTACTGTCGAGCGTGACCGCGTCCCACATAGCGACTTGCCCATCTACCACAAACACGGGCGCACCAGCCACAGCTTGCGTGGTTCCTTCGGGACAACCATTCCATTGAATATTGGCAAATGCGGGTCGGTAACACAAAGCAGGCGAGTAAGTTTCAGGGGAAATCGTTTGTCCGTTGCTAATTGCCAAGCCCAGTGCGTTAACCGGGTCGCCACTTTTGGGGTAAAAATCCCAGAGCGAATTGGTAACAAATGGGTCAAAATAATTTGCATTCATGGCAATTTGTACCCCAAACTCCTGGGCAAACTCACGGGTAGTACGTGCGGTATATTCCATCTCACCGCCAAGTGTGCTAGGAGTGACCAGTAAGGAAAGACCAGGGGTAGATAGGTCAGCTTGAATAATATGAATGACTACGGGGCGGGGGTTTTCCCAAATTTGGCGAGTGTAAGTCACGCCTGAATATAACGCTTGCGCCAAAATCGGCGTACGTTGTGGTCGCCCTAGCCAAACCCACAATCCAACTATAAAAAAGCCAAGCGCNNTTTTGCAGAAGGCATATCAGATAACCGCTCCGGTCAAAACATTTTTTTATGCTTTGGCAAGAGCGTGCGTATGAACAATACAACTGGCGAGTATAGCATTGCTTTCTTTTAATTGGATGAGTGTATGCTATATTCGGCACCTGGCTACCTTGATTCAAGTTTGGCTGGTTGTTTACCGTTTGAAACGACCCACAAGACCGAGCGAAAACTGGTGATTCGGTATGTGTGCCGAATCACCAGTTGCGGATATTGGTATCCACCTAAAGCGCCGATGATTGCAAACCGCACAAACGGCAACAATCCTATTCCCTTCAACATGGTTTTGCCGGAAAAAACGCGCATTCTATCCGTGCCGAATATACCCACTCCCTGCCAGATATGAATTTAGCCGGATAAGAAAGTGGTAAATTTTCCCTATGTCGAGCAAAAACGCCGTATAATCTCGCCATGCAATCCATTTGGAATAATCCCCGCTGGCTCACTGCCATCATCTTATTTTTGCTTGGGCTTCTGCTGTTGTTAGTCTTTTTGCTCACTGTTCAACCCCCAAGCCACGCCGACTATAGCGACAAAACCCTGCCCCCACCAGCCCTTTCCATCGGCACAATCAACCCAACCTTAGAGCCGGATTTACAAGCAGAGCTAGTTGCCACCCCCTTGCATCCGCCAACCGCCGCACCAACGATTGAAACACCTGCCGGCGTGTACACCTTTCTGTTGTTGGGGGTAGACCGCCGCACCGACCAAGCCGGCAAACCGGCTCGCACCGATACCATCATGCTCCTACGGGTAGATTTTGACAACCGCAATGCAAGTTTACTTTCTTTTCCACGCGATATTTGGCTACCGATTGCCGACCTGAATTACTACGAAATTTATGAGCAACGCATCAACGCGGCCTATTTTTTTGGCGAAAAGTATGACATGCCTGGCGGTGGCATTGAGATTTTACGGCGCACCATCTGGCTAAATTTTGGCGTACCCGTTGACCGTTATATGCTTATCAATTTTGAGACATTGGTCAACACGGTGGATGCGCTGGGCGGCATTGAAATGTACGTAAGCAAGGAAATTAACGATTTTGCCATTCCGGTCGGCGACTATGGCAGTGAGAAATTTCACTTAGATGTCGGTTGGCACGATTTTGACGGTGTCACCGCGCTCAAGTACGCTCGCACCCGTCACCAAGATAGTGATACAGAGCGTATCAAGCGACAACAAGAAGTGCTGTTGGCAATTTTTAAAAAGGTGCTCAGTGTAGACGGGTTTTCACGCTTGCCGGAGTTTTACTCTGCCATGCAAGGCGGGTACGAAACAGACATCACGCTAGATGAAGCTTTGTGGTTTGGGCAAAACTCGCAGGGCATTACACCGGAGCGTGTAAAACGCTACGCCATCGGGCAGGACATGCTGGTAGCACATGTCACCAATGGCGGCGCACACGTCTGGATTCCAAAGATGGAATTAATCACACCCTTGATGTTCGATTTTGCCCAGCGTTATCAATCTCCTTAAGCCTATGGACGGATTTTGTGCCTAAGTTTTTTTCTTCTCGTTGGTCGGTGTTTGCTAGCTTGCTCGTCTTTTTTGCCTTAGCGCTTCTACAAATGGCACGCACGTCTCCGACCTTTGACGAGCCGTATGCCGTGTTGCGTGGGTACGCGGCAATCCGCACAGGTTATCTAGTGCCGATTGGACACCCACCCTTGATGCACTGGTTAAGCGCGGGCGGGGTTTTGCTCGAACCCGGTTTACCCGACCCCAAGACTCTAGACGGTTGGGAAAGCGACAATTATGACGACTCCAGCCGCGATTTGCTGTGGCAAAGGCATTATAACGCCACACGTTTGGTGTTTTTAGCCCGTTTCCCGATTCTTTTGGTCGGTTTGCTGGGCTTAGCGCTTAGCATTCGCTGGAGCAAGCAATTGTTTGGCAAGTCTGCAGGTGGGCTAACCGCTTGGCTGGGGGCGCTTTCACCCAACTGGCTAGCGCACAGCGGGCTAGCCACCACCGATGTACCCGTGTCGGTAGCCTATCTCGCCACACTTTATCTGGCTTGGCAATGGTGGCAAAAGCCAAGCGCCCGCCGAGCATTCTGGCTAGGACTGGCATTGGGGCTAGCCCTTGCCACCAAATTCAATGCCATCTTGTTGTTCCCAACACTCGGCGTTTTGTTAGTCATCCCGTCAAACAGTGCGAAGGGCTGGCAACTGCGTGTTTGGCGAGAACCGCTCTTTTGGCAAAAACTAAGCTCTTTGCTGGTGGCAGGCATTGCCGCAGTGTTTGCCATTTGGGCGTGTTACCGCTTTGCCATCCATCCTTACCCATTAGCCGAATACATTGGCGAATGGCGGCATTTTCTTTGGCTATCCGGTGGTGGGCATAATGCTTATTTGCTGGGTCAGCTTTCGCAAAAAGGCTGGTGGTATTATCACCCGCTGGTGTTGTGGTTTAAGACGCCCGTAGCAACGCTTCTGTGCTTTGGCTTGGCTATGCTTTGGCTCACGCTACAGGTTGGGCGCAAGCAATGGCAAAAGCTTCTGCCCCAACTGCCCTTACTACTCGGTAGTGGGATCTACTTGCTTGCCGTGTTATTTTCTTCGCTCAATGTCGGTTATCGCTACCTACTGCCCGCCGTGTTGACATTGCAGATAGTGGCGGGCAATGCTTTGTACTGGCAGTGGGTACGCCGTATAGTGTGGGGGATTGCAATATTGCAGGTATTGGCTGTACTGTGGATTGCCCCCAATTTTCTTGCCTACTTTAATGCGTTAGCTGGTGGGGCAAAAAATGGCTATCGCATTTTGGCGGATTCAAACTTGGATTGGGGGCAAGATTTGCCTGCACTGGCAAGTTATCTGACACAGCACCCCCCCACCGCAGACCAACCTTTGTACTTAAGCTACTTTGGCATGGCAGACCCCGCCTACTATGGCATTCACGCCCTGCCCTTACCCGCATGGCCGCCTCCTACCCGCTACGATTTTTCTCCCGCCCAACCCAAGCCCGGTTTGTATGCCATTAGCGCCAGCAATCTGGTTGGAGTGCAATTGTTTGAGCCTAATAGTTTTGGCTACTTTGCCTTACAAACGCCGATTGCCGTACTAAACCATAGTATCTTCATCTATGAAGTCCCCCAACAACCCGTAATTACCACCCTTGCTCAGTGCAACCCACCCTTGGTGCAGGATGTTGCTGAATTGGCGGGGGAATCAGTCACCCGCCAGCTTAATTACGACTGTGCCGATAGCTTTCTGCAACCTGCACAGCCCAGCTTAACCTTATTTGGAGAAGAGCACACGCCGCTGGTTGCGCTAGAACCACCCCAATATCTGTGGCAGAGAGCGGATGGCTCTACGTATTTTCGGCTGTATCGCAGTCAAGCGCTGGATTGGGGCGGACTTCCGTTGGGGGGGGATGTTCACTTGGCGTTGCTGAATCAGGATGTGAACGCTAAACGAGCAGTGCTAGGTTGGCAAGTTTTGCAAGTGCCACCGCCCACAGTGTCTATCTTTGCACATTTGCTCAACCCCGATGGCAGTTTAGCTGGCGCATATGATGCCTTAGGGGTACCGAGCGATTTGTGGCAAGTGGGCGATGTGGTGTGGCAACGCCACCGCTTTGAGCCAGCCCCAGCCGCCGGCAAGTATCGCTTGCTGGTGGGCTTATACGATTGGCAAAGCGGAAAGCGTTTTTTTGAAATTGATTTGGGTGAAGTACAGATTCCCTAGCGAAGCATTAGGGTCCTTTAAAGGGGAAGCCCCCATGTTCATGCGAGTAATCGCGTGAACATGGGGGCAAGGGGAAAATGGGAGGGATTGAGGAAGATGCTCTTAAATAGTACCACTTTTTTCTTAAATAGCAACGAAAAAGGAATTATTTAAACCTTAAATTTTTCGAGTTAAGAAAACGGTAACGGTGAACCATTCAGCACAACCCAATCAGCGGAAAATTCGCATGAGAAGGCAATGAGAGTTCCCTTGACAACACTCTTACAATTGACTAAACTTGCCCGCAAAAATACGGTTGTATTAACGTAATATTCGATACAAGTCAGGGTTGTGCTTTTTTTTCTTTAAAAATAAAAGCCTAATTTCTGTTCGTGTTGAATATAATATTAGGCAGGCGTAAAAAATACACTAGCCTAAGGTACATGTGCTATTTTAAACTGGCTGAGTATAAACCCTTTTGATTGTCTGATGTGGAAAGCATCCACAGATGCTACTACTGGGCATTCCGAGCGGTTTTTTTTGTGTTTCCAATTGCGCTGTACGTGGCACGGCTACCGGTTGCGTTTTTTCGCGCAAAACGTAACTTAAACCCGTGGCAAGTATAAAATTGGAAATATTGTTTCAATTCACTTAAGTTTATATTGGACACGCGTAACGATTGCGCTTTTCCTCAACCTGAAAATCGCAGTATAAACTCGCGCCCAATATAGTGGAGAAAACATGATTAAAGTTGAAGGGCTTTCTAAACACTACGGACAAAGAATAGCCATCAACGATCTTACATTTCATGCAGACAAAGGCGAGATCGTTGGGTTCTTGGGTCCAAATGGCGCAGGAAAAACCACCACCATGCGCATACTCACTGGCTACATGCCTGCTACCACAGGGTCAGTGAACATTGCAGGCTTTGATATCTTCAAAGAATCACTCGAAGCACGCCGCCATATCGGCTACTTGCCCGAAAATGTGCCACTCTATGAAGATATGAAAGTTTGGCAATACCTAGACTATCTAGGTGATTTGCGCAGTGTCCCCAATCGCGGTGAACGTGTTGAGGCAGTGATGGGATTGGTCGGGATGACCGACCGCGCGGAATCCTTTATCAGCAGTCTTTCCAAGGGGATGCGTCAACGCGTTGGGCTGGCGCAAGCAATTTTGCATCAACCCAAAGTGCTCATTTTGGATGAACCAACCGTTGGGCTAGACCCCATCCAAAAACGGGATGTGCTGGAACTGATTCGTGAATTGGGCAAGGACTGCACCGTGCTATTTTCCACCCACATTTTGTCAGAAGCACAAGCCATTTGCAACCGTCTGCTCATCATCAATAACGGGCAGATTGTGGCAGAGGACTCACCAGAAAAGTTGCAACGCCGCATGACCGGCGGAGAACGGGTGAAGGTTTCTGTCGCTGGCGATGCAGATGGTTTAATGCAACTCTTCAAGGGACTAAGCTGGCTAGACGGCATACGCTCTGTATCCGGCAATAGTTTTGAGCTAGACCTGCCCGGTGGCGGTAAAGATATGCGCCCCGCCATCGCTCGTTTGGTGGTAGAGAATGGCTACGAATTGCTCGAATTGCGGTCAATGGACTTGAATCTGGAGCAAATTTACTTGCAACTCATCCGTAGCGATGCAGAAGCAGGCGCTCATTAGCCACAGCAAAAGTCTCGCAGTTCTGAATGCACTGCGTTTTGAACGGCACTATCTGGAATCAAGAGGTTTCTTATGCGTAACATGTGGATTATTGCGCGGCGTGAGTATGGGCACTATTTTATTTCGCCTATTGCTTATGCAGTCGCATTTTTACTGTTTTTGATTGTTGGTATCATCTTTGGCTTAATTAAGACTCAAGCGCCTAACGCGCCCGCAGATTTACAAGGTGAGTTAGGTTCAGCGATGACCATCTTCCTGTTTATGACCCCTGCACTCACCATGCGCCTGCTTGCGGATGAACAACGTTCCGGCACAATGGAGCTTTTACTAACGGGTCCCATCCGCGCATGGGAAATCGTGGTTGGTAAATGGCTTGGCGCTTGGCTCTTCACTTGGACACTGCTCCTGTTTCTGGCATTTGTCTATGGGTCGGTGTTGACAGCTTACGGTAACCCGGACTATGGTGTACTTACAACTTCCTTTATCGGTCTGGGGATGGTACTTGGGGCGTTGCTAGCACTGGGCATTATCGGCTCCGCTGTCACGTCCAATTTAGTGGGTGCTATGATTATTGGGCTAACCATTAACTTGTTCTTGTGGATGTTTGGCTTTGCTATGGAAGCCGTTGCCGGCTGGTTTTCCACTATAGATTGGGTACAAAAATTTTCACAATATATGAATTTCACTTCACACTTAGAAAATTTCCAAAGTGGCGTATTCGCCTCGATCGACTTTGCCTTTTATGTATCCATCATTGCTGTTAGTTTATACCTAACCACCCGTTTGGTAGAAAGTCGGAGGTGGCGATAATGCGTATTAAGACTCAAACTCTCGTGTTGATTTTGTTGGTGCTCGGTGTGGTATCTTTATTGGTTGCCGCCGGGAGCGCTTTTGTAACCTTTGGCTTTGACAACGTGGTAAAAGTGGCACTGGCGCTTGGTGTGACTTTACTCGGCTTGGCAGGTTATTTTGGTTTGTCAAACCTGCGTAGTGCCGCAAGCGGGCGGGCTTCGCGTTATTGGCTCGAAGTCGTTTTGGTATCGCTTATTGTATTCACCATCTGCGGTGCGATTAATTACCTTTTGTTAGACAGTCGCTTTTCGTTTTCACATGACTTTACCCGCGACAAGGTAAACACCTTGAGTGATCAAACCATCGAAATGCTGGGCAAAGTCACTACACCCATCACGGTTTACGATTTCCAAGATCCAAACAACCCTTCGGATGCCAACAGCAAATTGGTTACTCGTTACAACGATGCCAGCGATGGAAAATTTATCTACACCCCAATTAACCCGAACATTCGCCCGGATTTGGCAGAAAAATATTCTGTGGAAGCATACGGCACGGTCATTTTGGTAATGGGTGAGCGCTTTGAAAAGCTAAATTTTGCCAACGAGCAAAATTTAAGTAACGGCGTTTATAAACTGCTTAATCCTACCCAATACAAGCTGTACTTTGTCACGGGTCACCAAGAACGCGGTATAGATGATACTGCCCAAAATGGAATGTCGGGTATGGTAAGTGGGCTTAACAGCTTGAATTTTCAAACCGAAACGGTCAGCTTGCTCACCCAAGATGTTCCGGCTGATGCCAGCGCGTTGATCCTTGCGGGTCCACAATTGCCTTACTCTGCTGATGAAATCGCCAAGCTTGAAGCATTTCAAGCACGAGGAGGGGCAGTTTTGGCGTTCTTAGAACCAAGTTTGCTCACACAAATTGACCCAGCAGACGACCTATTGGCACAATATTTTGCCAAAAACTGGGGCATTACTGCTCGCAACGACATTGTGGTGGACTTCCAACAAATGATTGAGACCCCACTCTTCCCTGCCGTACAAAGCTACCCTGCCAGCCCCATTACTGCGGACTTAGACGGCTTGGTTTCCGTGTATCCAAATTCGCGCAGTTTGGCACTAACCACCGTAGGCGAGCTAGGCTTTAGCCCAGCCGCTGTGGTTGAAAGTGGCACTAGCGCCTGGGGCGAAACCGACTTCGCCACTATCGAATCGCAAGCGCCACAACCTGACGGAGAAGACGCCAACGGCCCCTTGGTATTGGGGGCACAAGCCGAAAACCCCGCTACCGGTGCTCGGGTGATTGTCTTTGGCGACATAGACTTTTTCAGCAACTTAATGGCGCAAAACCCACAACTCTCGCTCGGTAGTCGTTTACTCTTCCAAAACTTAGTAAAATGGACGCTCGGCGATGAAGCCGGCTTGCAAATTAATCCCAATACGGCTGAGCAAACAGCTACATCCATCGTCACAGATGATCAACAACGCATGGTATGGATTTTGGGCTTGTTTGTGCCCTTGTTGGTGGTGATTGCCATGGCGATAGTTACCTTCGTCTCTCGCAGGCGCAATAGCTAGCACTGCGCCAAGCTCGTCTTGGTGCGCCTTGTAGTGAAAAATCTATGAAACGTTCTCATATTTATCTTCTCGTTGTTTTGGCTGGCTTGGCGCTGGCAGTTTGGTGGCTGAACAAAAACCCAGCCCAACCTGAATCAGACGGCACACCGACAGCGGAGGCAACTTCCGCCATTCGCCCAGTCATCGCCATCACTGCTGACCAAATCACTGCCGTTAAGATTGAAAATATTCGTGACAGCCAAATTTTGGAAATCGCCAAAAATGCCGATGGTACATGGTCTATTCACAAGCCGGTACAAGATGCGGCAGAAGCAACCCAAGTGGAATTAATCCTTGCCAATTTAGTCGGGATGCAATCGTATCAGACTATATCGAATGCGGTTGATTTGGATATCTTTGGCTTAATCAACCCTTCCGCCCTGATTAGCATTACGCTACAGGATGGGACAAAACACCAAATCTTGCTTGGCAAGAATGTGCCCACGGGTGAGAACTTCTACGCACAATTGGTAGGTTCTCCGGATGTGCTGATTGTGAATGCCGCACTCGTGCAATCGCTCTTTACAGCAGTTGCCACCCCTCCCGTAGCTGTACCCACCGCCACAGCCACCGTAGAAGCAGGTCCGGTATTGCCCAGCGCTACTCCTTAGCCCAATCAGCAACTCACCGTTGTAGAAAAGCAGTCCATTTGGAAAACCAAATGGACTGCTTTGTTTTTTGCAAATATACTCAGTCAAGCTATATTCGACACAAATATAAATAACGCACATTTCCTCCGTTATGGGGAAACCCTATTTCCAAGTATGCCAAATGGATTGCCCGTGCTTGCGCCAACCGTGTTTCTGCACTATAGTCAAAGTGTAAATCATCATTTTTTTCAACCCCCCGGTGCAATTTATATGAAACTCTTAGCTTCTGCCAAATGGTATGACCTAACACAATCTCTTTCCATTTTTAGCCCGCCTGCGCCCAACGAAAAAGCGCTCGAAGTGCATTTTTTCAAACGCTTAACCGGCGCTTACGGGGGCGGGGCAGGCGCCAATGGGCAGATTATCGAATGGTCCAACAACACAGGCACTCACTTGGTTGGTGAGCGAGCCTTTCACTCCGGCGCACGTGCCATTGCCGATATCCCCTTCCATGAGTTAAGCGGTCCCGGCGTAATTGTTGACCTTTCGGATGCACTGTCGGATTACGGGTTTTACACCCCCGAAATGATTACCAGCCGTGTAGAAGTACGTACCGGAGATATTTTGGTCATCAACACCGGCTATCACAAATATGTGTGGGACCAGCCAGATGTTTACAATGACCATGCGCAAGGTGGCGTAGAAAATAAAGAGTTTGGCTACTGGGTGCGTCACCCCGGACCTTCGCCCGAATTTTTTGAATGGGCAATAAATATGAAATTGAAGGCGATTGCGGTGGACTGTGGTAGCGCCGAGCACCCCATGAACACCAACATTCGCTATTTGCATGCCCGCGAGTTTGACAAAGCCGCCGCCAAACTGAAAGCCGAAAGTGGCAAAACATGGGAAGAACTGTTCCCGCCCGAATGGTATTACGAACTGACACATGTACACATGCCCGCCGCCCATTTGGTTTTGGCAGAAGGCTTGGGTGGGCAAATCGACGAGCTAAAAAATCAACGCGCGTGGATTCTGTTGGGTGCGATACCGTTTATGGAAACGGATAGCGCTTGGATGCGTGCCTGCGCTCTGCAAGCACCGGATGGCATGACTCAAGACGCCTTTGACAGCGCCCTACAAAACAACCCAGCCATGGATCTGACCCTGCCCTTTAGCGTGCAAACCCCGCAATGGGCAAATTACGAACCGCTCACTGTCACCTACACCAAGCGGGTAG
The DNA here is from genome assembly GCA_002455215.1 of Anaerolineales bacterium UBA6668. Taxonomy (GTDB): domain Bacteria; phylum Chloroflexota; class Anaerolineae; order Anaerolineales; family UBA6668; genus UBA6668. The sequence continues at coordinate 16,328 of DKKK01000185.1, forward strand.
GTGGGCAATATTTTGGCATGGGACGCAACAACGCCCATTGCCGAGCCAGCTTCCACCTTGCCACCCACATGGACGGGGAACGCCACTTCTGGAGCGCCGGGCGCACCATTGGACAAACACCTTTTGAGTTTTGGCACGGCGAAGGGGTGATTGTAGATATTTCGGATACTGTCAGTAATTCCAGCGTGTACACCCCACAAATGTTGATGGAACGAGCAGAGATCCGCCAAGGCGATATTTTGCTCATTAAGACGGGCTGGCACCGCTATGGCTGGAATAGCCCCGAAAGTGACGAATTTCGCTACATGATTAAGCATCCTGGACCTAGCCCCGACTTTGCCGACTGGTGTGTGCAAATGGATATCCGCTGGTTAGGCATTGATTGTGTTGCAATGGAACACCCCATGAACACCATCCAACGCAACTGGCATCCGAAAACGTTCGCAGAAGCCAACGCTAAATTAGTTGAACAGTTTGGGGCTGATTGGGACACCATCTTCCCGCTTGACAAATATTATCAAGATATGCACCTAAACCTGTTCCCCAAACGCATCATCCACGCCGAAAATTTGGGTAAAGAAATTGCCAACGCCAGCAGTGGACGCTACTACATTGCGGCACTAATTCCAAAAGGGATGGAATTGGAAACTTGCTGGGGGCGTTTCTTAGCTTGGAAGTCATAAGCTCAGTCAGTATCGGGGATAGCTAAGGGGTTGGGGAAGGCGCAAGGGGGGTGGTTTCTGTACTGACGGGCAATGGTGTAGCAGTGGGCAGTACCACTTGTTTGGGAACATCCCAACAAGAGCGGTTGATTCTCTGCCACAGATTGGCAAAGCGGGCAGTCGGTAGAGCTACTGTCACATCCCAGTCGGCGGCGCTGGTAAAGGTACGTGCAGAAAACGGCTCATTGTTTACGTCATCAAAACTCCACGTCACGGTATTTGCCTGTTGCACAACCGAACCGGTGTAATCGGCAAATTTGCCTTCGGGATTATAACGCAAATTCAGTACCCGCCCCTGTGCCGGGGTGCGATTCACATAGCGATAGCCACCAATTGTGATTTCCACCGCTTCGTAGGTCCAAATAAAACGCCCTTCGTGTGGGGCTGTCACTGTCACACGGAGCACATTGCCACCCGCCGCGCCAAAAATCCGCTCGACTGTGGCAATATCCATATTGGCTGGCATGCCGTTTTTNNCGTTTTTATCCGCAGTGGGGTGCAATATCATCTCTGACTTCAATCGCCCTTCCGCGCTAAAAACGCTGTAAGTGTGCGTGTTGGTATCATAAAGCAGAGTGGCTTCCGGCTCCATATCAACCGGAAAAGCCAATGTGGCAGGTAGTGGTGCGCCATGAACAATCGCCAGCCAACGCACCCCGCCCGGAAAGGTAAAAGGAGCAGTTATTTCTAACGGTCCATCCAGTGTTTGTATCACCGCACTTTCTTGAGTTTGCAACCAATCCACCCGATATAGCAAGGCTTCTCGCAGTACCCCATCTTCTAGCAAAGGGGCAAAACACGGATATTGGCGGGGAATAGGCGTGTCGGTAGGCGATACACCACTGCCAGACCCTTCTTGAGCATAGGGTGTGCCCAGGGGTGTCATTTGCTGTTGGGGAATCACGGTGACTGCGACACTTGGGGTGGGTGTAGCCAAAAATGGCAAGGCTGAACAAGCAGAGAGCAGGCTTNNCCAGTGCGAAACACATTCGCAAATCAATTCTTATCATCATTTATGGGATTGGGGTTGCCACCACTACAATCACTTCGCGAAAGCCCAAAGAAAGTAAAAGCTTTTGCAAGGTGGTATTGGCATTTTCTTGAGCGCGAGTTAACACACCATCTTCCAATGCGGCTTGGCGAATTTGCACTTCCGCCGCTTGCCGCGCGGCAGACTCTAAATTGACATCGCCTTTTGAAAACAAACCCGTTTGGCGGTCATAGACATAGGTTTTGTCGTTGTCTAGTGTAGCAACAAAGACTTCAGCCGCCGGCACAGTAATATACACACGCCCATCTTCCAGCACGGTCACATCATTNNAACCCCCGCAATCACACTACCGTGCGCTACCAATAGCAGGCGGTCACCCACAAAAAAAGACAACGGGCTATCTTGCCCTTCTTCTGCCACAATCACTTTTTCAATGGTGTATTGCACTGTCTCTAACCGCGCCAGTGTTCGTACCGATTGAATGACAGTGGATTTGGCAGGGTAAATGGTGGGCGTGGGTTGCGGCAATACCACAGCAACCTGCGTCTCCAAAACATTGGGGGCTTGGGCAATTGGCTGGTANNGGAGCGCATTTTGCAAAGCGCTAACAATGGCACAAGCGGCAATGGCAACTATCAACAAAATGCCGGTAACAAGTGCGGTTTGGGCAAAGCGGGACATGGGCAGATAAAAAAGCGAGTTGCAAATCAAACGGGTTAGAGTGGCTTGAGCATGTAGGTTCCTACCAATTGGTAGCCATGACGCGCATAGTAAGAGCGAGTGCCAACAGAAGCGATAACGGCTAGGCGGGGATAGCCATGCTGGCGGGCGGTTTCTTCGGCTTGGGCGAGCAAGGTTTGTCCCAAGCCGCGGTGTTGGGCACGTCCTTCGCGCGTGTCGCCTAGCGCCAGTGCTTGTCCATATACGTGTAATTCTCGCACCAATGCCGCACCGCTCAGCTCGGTTATGCCGGTTTGTGGGGCGTGGGCACTAGGCAAGGACAGACGAATATACCCAGCCATTTTGCCATCGGTGGTGTTGTAGCTAATGTAGTGTTCTTCGCTGGTTAGGGTAACATACACCCCATCATCTAAGAACAGTTCACCACTCACTGCTTCGCCACGCACTTCCCGGCAACGAATACACTGGCACTGCATTTGATGCGCTTGCAGATAACGCTGGACTTCTTGGCGCAAATTACTCAAGGTGCTACCCGAAACAATGTTGCCCGCCGGAATATCCCGATACACGCGGTTGATACGGCAATATTTGGGTACTAATGTTTTACAATGCGCCACCAACGAGACTAAGGTCGGGTCGTCATACGGTTGATATTCACCCCGTTGCCAATACTCATAAAGTTCGGCATTTGCCAATAAACTGCACGGGTAAATTTTGATTTCATCGGGGCACAGTCCGGGCTCCCACAGGCGGGCAAAATCTTGCAAGTCGCTCTGCGGGGTTGCTCCGTGTAGGTTGGGCATCCAATGCAAAACCAACTTAAACCCTGCCGTGCGAAGCAAGCCCATAGCCCGCACCGTTTCTGCCACCGTGTGACCGCGTTTGTTCATCTCCAAAATATGGTCATTTAGAGATTGCGCACCCATTTGCACTTTAGTCACGCCCAAATATCGTAACCACTGCAATTCTTTGGGTGTCACATGGTCGGGACGAGTTTCAATCACCAGCCCCACATTCCGATGCCGCGCCGTTTCATTCCATTGTTGTGCTTGCGCCAAGGTTTCCGCTGGCGGGCGCTCTACATTCATCGCATCCAGACAGCGTTTGATAAACCACTCTTGATAGTCCTTGCGATAGCTACTCCAAGTTCCGCCCAAAATGAGCAGTTCAATTTTGTCGGTAGCGTGTCCATTGCTAGCAAAAGTTTCGATGCGCGAGCGTGTTTGGGCATACGGGTCAAAATTGTGCTGTTCGGCACGCATTGCCCCCGGCTCATCCGGCAAATAGCTCTTGGGCATACGCACATCTGTCGGGCAAAAAATGCACTTGCCCGGGCAAGGATATGGCTTGGTCAGCACGGTGACAGGTGCAACCCCGCTGATGGTGCGGACAGGCTTCATGCGCAGGCGGGCTTCTAGCTGAGAATCCGCTTGCACACGTCCCTGCGCCACCAAATGCTGATAAGTGCGCATGAGCAGATTTTTGCTAAAAATCGCATTGCCATCGCGTGGGTATTTTTTTAAAATGGCACGTAAGGCTTCAATATCAAAATCTTCGAGCGCTTGAATCTCGGCAAGAATATTGAAAACTTGGTCGGCATAAGGCGCAACATCTTGGATGGTACGCCCGCTGGTGGGTGGGGTCGGAATCATGGAAAGGTTGGGTCAAGAAGCGCAGTATAGTCAACTATGTTCGACACGAATGGGAACTGCGCTTTTTCTCTTAAGCAAAAAACGCAAATCGAGCTTCGGCAGGGGTGCCGAAGATAACCCGTGTCAAATATACTAGTTAATTGTATCATGTTCAGGAAAATTACTGATGATGGGCATTCGGCAGGGGGTGCGGTTCAGTTTTTCGGAGAATTTGAAGATGCGAATCGATATCTACCAAACGGGTTTCGCTTTGTTTTGTGCGTTGTAAATTGGCTTGTGTGATTACACTGTCTGTCATTTCGGGCGTCACGAACTGCCCTGTAGCGAGAAATCTGACCCGTGCCGGGTACACAAAAGGCTGGGACTGTCAAAAAAAAGCCGTGCTGTAACCAATTACAGCACGGCTTTTAAAATCCACAGGTCATATCAGCTATTGAGAAGGTTGGGCTTCGCCAAGTGTGTGGAGATAACGAAGCACATCCCAACGGTCTTGTTCACTGAGCGTTTTCCAAGCTGGCATGGCTGTGCCAAACGGCGTGCCCCCTTCACTGACACGCCAAAACAAGTACTCATCCCCCATTAGTTTCACGCTGTTGGCAATGGGGGCTGGGGGCGGCATCAGCGCCAACCCAGCCGGTCCATCTCCCAACCCCTTTTCACCGTGACAGCTAGCACAATGGGTGGCATACAAAATGGCGCCGTGTTCGGCAGAGCTGGTGGCTGGCATGGTTTTGCCTTTGTACTCTGCTGGCACTTCAGCCAATTGTTGCGGGCTAAATTGCGTGGTGGGTGTCGCAACGGATTGAGCATTGCACCCCACTAATCCAGCGCCGAGCCAAACAAACATGCACCAGAGTATGAGTTGAATGAGCGTTCGATTTTTCATTCTAACCCCTATCTGCTACCTGTACGCCCAACCGCAAACTCTTTGTCAAAACGGCTAGTAACTCTTGCATTGGTTGGATGAATGCCAACCCGTAAAAAGCAAAACCAATACCGTACAAAGCCCCACCGAGCGGCAGGTAAATGCTTACCCATATCAGCAAACCACCCACAGTTAGCAAGCCTAAACTCCACCAACTCCCCCCCAAACGCGGGTTTTTCTCATGTAAGAGAAAGCGGTTCGCCAGATATGGCATGAGTGGTATTGCAAATTGGAATATCCAACCATAGACCAGTGGTTGTGGAGCAGTGGATTCGACTGGACCACTTTGCAAAATATGCAACACAATGAATGGCGCGACTAAAACCGGCAGAAGAATCCACAAATACGAAGCAAACAAGTGCCAGCCACCGGGTTGCTGAAAATACCCGCCAGCCTTTAGGGCTTGCCCCATCAGTACCAACAGTCCTACTGTTGCGCCCAAGTGCAAGACCAGCCCAATCACGGTGGGTACCAGGCTGATATCTGCAGGCAACCACGGACCCAACACGATGCCCAATGCCCCTAATGTCATGCTCCAAAAAATGATACGCAATGCCTGTACCGAAGCAAGCGGTTTTCCAGTGAGCATTGGCAAAATGTCAATCACCAGCCCGGCAAATACCAGTGACATAAAACCCCAAGAGTTGGCGTGAATATGAACTTCGAGCGGGACACGGATATGCAAAACTGCACCCCAATTAAGCCAGATTCCAGTACCCACAATAATCCCCAACAGCAGATAAGTCACACCTGTCAGGTAAAACCAACCACTGATAGGCAAACGCTCACTGCGTAAGTTCCACAACTGCATCAGCAAAAGACCCGTTGCAACAAATACAGCCAGCCCACCAAACAAAATCAACGCCTGATTTACCCCCATAAAACCGGCAATCAAGGTGATAAAACCCGTATTGAGCCATAACCACACCCACCAATTCATGGCTGGGCGAGGTTTGTGGCTCAGGTTGGCGACCAAGATGGGAAGAACACCAAACAGCATCTGTGAGACAAAGCCCAGAGTGAGAAAGTGAACACGTATCCAGCGCAAGGCAGGAAATGCCGCTAGTAGGTTAAAACTCACCAAAGAAGCATCCGCCGCGGCAAAAAGCGCTGTAAACAAATACAACAAAGCAGAGAAAAGATAAGGCAAAAACATTATGCACCCCCTTTGGTTCCAAGAAAGGTGATGTTCGTTTTGGCTGTGATACCCCGTTTCGCCCCATTCGAAACCACTACCGTCACTCCGGGTTGAACCTGATAGACGTCTTCATCAATGAATAGGATGCCTTCTCCTGATAAGAAGTGATAACAAGCCGGACCATCTGCATGAAGGGGCAATTGTTGACCCGCCAATAAACCGACCACGACCACCTTGAAATTAGGTGTGTTGAATAGCATTTGCGGGCGTGCTCCTTCTTCCGAAAAAACCGCGAGCGCTTGGGTGTCTAAAGTGTAGTTGTTTGGCATAGAAAACTCCTGAATAATTTGGAAAATTTAGTTATGCCCAAACTATAACTTTTTTCAGTGGGTCTTTCCCCGACTTTTGTCGTGTTTTTCTTAGGGATTTTGGCTGATTGTCAGAGCAAGCGCTTTTTTAGCCCTTCCCAATCCTTGATGCGAATCTTCTGGCGGTCTATCTCTATCAAACCCGCTTTGCTCAATTCACGCACCACTCGACTGAGTACATCCGGCACTGTGCCCAAGCGTGGCGCAAGTTCGGTCAGGTTATTCCAACGCCGCCGTTCAATACTATACCCTTGCGATTGTGCCAGCATCAGTTCAATAAATCGCACTGTCACCGATTTTAGGGTCATATCTGAAACTAAATCGGCAAGCGTAATGACACGCTCTGCCATGCGTTCGATAATCCGCATAGCAAAGTGCGGTTGCGCGGTAATGATACTTTCGAGTGCCGAGCGGGGAATTAGCCAAATGCCAGACTCTTCCAAAGCTACCACAGTTGCAGGGTTCGGCTTTTGAGCAAACACGCCTACTTCATTAAAGAAATCGCCCGGTTGTACAAATTTCAACACCTGCTCACGCCCATCATTGGATGATTTGAGCGCTTTTAGTGAGCCGTACAACAGGTAAAACAAATGAGATTCTTCTTCGCCTTCCCAAAATACCACTGCATTGGGGACAAAAACCTGCCATTTTGCTTGACTGGCTAGCTGTGCGAGTGATTCTTCGTCCAGTTGGTTAAAGAACTCAGACGATTTTAAGCGTTTGGCAAGTAGTTCCGGTTGCATAGTTTAAGCAATCTTCCGTCAAGAATTCCACAATTGCATCATTGTATCATGTTTAGCCAAAACTCTTGCACGGACATGGTATAATCGGGAAGAATTTTAAATTTTTCAAAACGATTAGCTTTTACTTAAAGGAAGTACTTAACATGATTGATGTCAATCAACTCCGAAAGGGCGTAATTTACGAATGGGATAATGCATTGTGGAAAGTGATAGATTTCTGGCACATCAAGATGGGGCGCGGCAAGGCAGTGATTCGCACCAAAGCGCGAAACTTGCGTACCGGCTCAACAGTTGAGCACACCTTTGACTCGGGTGACCGCGTACAAAATGCAACGCTGGAAACCGTGCAAGTGCAGTACCTGTACACAGAAGGCGACCTGTGCTACTTCATGAATCTTGAAACCTACGACCAACCGGTTATCAACAAATCGGTATTGGGCGAACAATGGTGGTATCTAAAAGACGGCACAACGGTAAAAATCGTGCAATACGGTGAAGAACCACTCGATATTGAACTTCCTGTCACGGTAGATTTGCTGGTTACCGAAGCCGGCGTTGCTGTGCGCGGTGATACCAGTGGCAATGTGCAGAAACTAGCGAGAACAGAAACTGGTTTAGAAGTTTCTGTTCCGGCTTTTGTCAACACAGGCGATACTATTCGTGTAGATACTCGGGATGGTTCATACGTCACCCGCGTCTAGTGTGCTGATATTAAAGAAACGCAAATAGAAAGGCATGGCAACATGCTTTTCTGTTTTAACTACTTAAGCCCGATTTTCTTAGCAAATACTTAGGTAACACCCACCAGCCAACACAAAACCTTCATAATTGCGTGATATAGTTTGCCCATCAAAAATCACACCCTTTCAGGAGAAGAATCCTATGAACAAGTTTCGAATGACTTACCTTTTATCCATCCCAATAATCAGCGTGTTTTTGGCAGGCTGTTTTGCCATACAACAACCAGAAGCCATCAGCAACACGCTAGTTGCCCCCACTGTGGCTGTAGCCACCACCGAGATAGCTACGGAAGCCCCTGCCAACCCAGTAGAAACAACCCCCGTTGGAGAAACTACCACCGCACCTGATGCGCCAGCAGAAAATCCTTCGAGCGGAGCAGGAACTTTTGCAATTGATGGCGCTCGCTCCGAAGTACGTTTTTCCATCAATGAGCAGTTGATGGGTTCGCCCAAAACAGTGCTGGGAGTCAACAATGCTGTTGCCGGGCAAGTGGTGGTGGATTATGCCAACCCAAGCAGTACGCAAATTGGTGAAATTTTGGTAAACTCGCGCGGCTTCACCACAGACAATAACTTCCGTAACAATGCCATTGCCAACAAAATTCTACTCTCCAATGCGTTTGAAACCATCTCATTTAAGCCCACAAGTATCAATGGTTTGCCCGCATCGCTAGAAGTAGGGCAATCTTACGCGGTGCAAGTCACTGGCGACCTGACCATTATTGGCACGACCCTGCCGGTAACATTTGATGTAACGCTCACAGTCAATTCAGAGCGTGAGTTGCAAGGTAGCGCCAGCAGTTCAATTGAATATCCTGACTTCAAAATTGAAATACCCTTCTCCCCGTCAGTTGATTCGGTAGAAACAACGGTTAAGCTAGAATTAGATTTTGTTGCAGTCAAGCAATAAATTTCCCGCACCTTGCCAAACGCCTTTTCTCGCCTGCCTGTCGGCGTGGTATTGAGAAAAGGCGTTTTTGCTTGTAGGGATAGACATTCGACTCTATAATTTTATACGCGGTAAGTTAATCAGCCGCCTATTGCCATGCCCGAACTTGATTCTGTCTCACTTGAAGTTTTTAAGCACCTGTTTGCCAGCATTGCCGAAGAAATGGGCGTGGTTTTGCGCCGCACCGGTTTTTCACCCAATATCAAAGAGCGCCGCGATTTTTCCTGTGCTTTGTTTGATGCCCACGGGCAAATGATTGCCCAAGCGGCACACATTCCTGTGCATTTGGGGGCAATGCCCTTGAGTGTACAAGCCTGCCTACAAGCCGTCTCTTTCCAAGCGGGTGACGTTACCATTTTGAATGACCCTTTCTTAGGTGGCACGCATCTGCCGGATATTACGCTTGTCAGCCCGATTTTCACAGGAAAACAGCTATTGGGGTTTGTGGCTAGCCGTGCCCACCACGCTGACATTGGCGGAATTTCCCCCGGTTCTATGCCCCTTTCCAATGAAATTTTCCAAGAAGGCATCCGCATCCCGCCTATCAAGTTGGTGGAAGCAGGCACATTGCGCGAAGAAATCCTGTCACTCATCTTGGCAAATGTGCGCACCCCTGCAGAACGGCGCGGCGACCTAAACGCCCAACTTGCGGCAAACCATGTTGGGGTAACTCGCTTGCTTGCACTGGCAGAGCGTTACCAGCCCGCAATGGTAGCATACGCCATGCAAGGATTACTGGCATACAGCAAAAAAATGATGCTTGCTTTGCTCGCCCGTTTACCGGCGGGAGAGTATCCATTTCAAGACGTCCTTGACGAAGATGCGCCCAACGGGTCGCCCGTACCCTTACGAGTACGCATACAAATTTCTGCCGAACAAGCGCTGATTGATTTTAGCGGAAGCGCTCCCCAACAAACGGGCAATATCAATGCGACCTATGCCATCACACTCTCGGCTGTCTATTATGCTTTTCGCTGTTTGCTGGATGAACAAGTTCCCACCAATAGCGGGCTTATGTCGCCATTGCAGGTCATCGCCCCGCTGGGAAGCATTGTCAACGCTGTAGCGCCCGCCGCAGTTGCCGCAGGTAACGTGGAGACCAGCCAACGAATTACCGATGTATTGCTGGGAGCGCTGGCACAAGCCCTACCGAGTCAAATCCCTGCCGCCAGTCAAGGGACGATGAACAATCTCACAATTGGGGGCTGGGATCCGCACAACCAGCGGGCTTTTGCCTACTATGAAACGACGGGTGGCGGGTGTGGGGCAAGTGCGCTGGGTGGTGGCGAAAGCGCACTGCAGGTACACATGACCAATACACTCAACACACCAATTGAAGCGCTAGAGTATGCCTACCCATTTCGAGTAAAACGTTACGCGATGCGAGAAAACTCCGGTGGGGCAGGTTTACAGACAGGGGGGAATGGCATTATCCGCGAGATAGAATTACTCACGCCTGCGCAGGTCACTTTGCTAAGTGAGCGGCGAAAGTTTGCCCCTTATGGCTTGGCAGGGGGGTCTGCCGGAAAAAGCGGTGAAAACTGGCTGATACGGCAAGGCTACTACACGCAACTGCCTGCCAAACACAGTTTTTGGGCAGAATCCGGCGACATCATTGGCGTACATACCCCTGGCGGTGGCGGTTGGGGTGTGCAAAGTAAAAAAGAAAACGAGACTTAGAAATTCTAAGTCTCGTTTTGATTGCACAATTGGGCAGGGTTTATTCGATATGAGTCAGAGTCGCGCGTTTCTCTCGTAGGAGAGAAACGCAATTTCGTGCGTATCGAATGTGGAATAGCCTGCTTACTCGCTATCGCCTTGTTCTAAGTAAAAAGCCATATCCTGTTCGGCATATTTGGGGCTTTCCACTTCCTTAAGGCTCAAACCGATGCGGCGGTTTTCTGGGTCAATTTTAATCACGCGCAAAGTAACTTCTTGCCCAACTTTGAGCACTTCCTTCGGGTGATTAATACGCTTGCTTCCAGAAAGTTCGGAAATATGCACCAAGCCTTCAATCACTTCATTGCCTGCCAAGCGGGCAAAAGCGCCGAAGTTAGTCAGGCGAGTAATTTGCACACGCACCAATTGACCAAGTTTGTAATTGCTGGCGAGCGCTTGCCACGGGTCTTGCTCTAAGCGCTTGGTGGACAAAGCAATGCGGTCATGTTCGGCATCTACGCTGAGCACTTCCACTTTGACTTGTTGCCCGACCTTGAACTTTTCGCTGGGGTGGGCGATTGGCTCCCAGGTGAGTTCAGAAACATGCACCAAACCGTCTGCACCGCCTAAGCTAACGAAGATACCAAAGTCAGCAACGGAAATGACACGCCCATCTAACACTTTGCCCGGTTCGAGCTCGGTGAACATTTGTTCCTTGCGGATGGCGCGAATTTCCTTGCCGGCGGCACGTTCGGACAGAATCAAACGGTTGCGACGAGCGTCCACTTCGACCACTTTGCACATGATGGATTCGCCATTCATGGTATTCCACTTGGTATTGGGTGATTGCCCATACAAGCGGCGGCGGTCGGCGCTGATTTGGCTCGCGGGAATAAAGCCACGCAACTGCCCAACAGTGACAATTAAGCCACCTTTGTTGTGCCCGCCAATGGTGCCACTAAACACTTCTTGGCTGGCAAGCAGTTTTTCTGCGACTTCCCAGTCTGCCAGTTCGCGGGCTTTGCGAATAGACAGTAGGATGTTGCCATTACGGTCTTCCGTATCCACGACAAAAACGCGGACTTCTTGACCGACTTTCATCTCGCTGAGTTCATCACCGAGCCACTCAAGTTCATCCTTGGGGATGATCCCTTCGCTTTTGGCGCTGACATCAACAAAAATTTCACTTGGCGAAATGCTTGCAATAACTCCATTCCGCAGTTCACCACGTTGTGGCATAGAGGGAATTAAGTCTTCTTCCTGAAACCAGCTTTCGCCTGCGGCTTCAGTGTTTGGGTTAGTTTCGTCTGTAGACCCCATGTTGGGTTTTTTTGAACACTCCGTACAAAGATTAGCCCACATTATAAGCGACACTGCTCCGATTGGCAACCCTTTCGCATCATAATTCTTCCGCCAAACATAGTATTTTTGTACCACTCCACTGATGTTTTCTGCATTTTGTAAAAAAAACCCCTTTTACGACAGTTTCCCTGCTCTACTACGCTTTTTTCTGCCATTTTCCCAATAAAGGTACAGAGAGAACCAGCCCGATTCCCCCTAACAGGGTATCTCGCAGGCGGATTAACAAAGCAGTTGCAATAGGGAGTTCCGGCGACAAGCCCAATATCTGTTGCAAACCAATGAATAAACCCGCTTCAAGCGCACCGAGCGCGCCGGGTGCAGGAAGCAAAAAGGCAACCCTGACAAGGGCAAGCAAGAGCATGGTTTCTGAAAAAGTCAGATGTGTGCCCAACAAGACGAATGTCAGCCAAAATTCTACAACCATCAAAACCCATTGAAGCATAGTAATCAATAAAGCCACCCAAAATGCGCCGGGCTGTTGAGCAAACAAGCTAACCATGTGTTTTTCGCTTTCAGTAATCAAAGAAAGGCTATGCTTAAATTTGCGAAGGAAGCTATGTTGGGTTAGATAGGTGAGCGGCTGTCGCTTCCGTGCAAGCGCTTGCAAGTATAAGCCAATCCCCAGCAAAATGAATGCCACCAGTCCCCACAAGTGATTTGAATTGAGCTTGAGCAACGGAATATAGGGTGTAGCGAGCAATAGGCAAATCAACAATACAACAAAACTTGCCAATATATCAATTAAGCGGTCAAAAGCAAGTGCCGCGACAGCAATGCTCACTTTAACGGTGTGCCGTTGACTAACCAGCCAAACTTGAGCAGGCTCACCACCAAATTGGGTTCCGGGTGTAAAGTAGCTGATGCCAAAACCAACCAAGCGATATATCATCATCCATATCAAGCGAATGGGTTGTCCCATTGCATACAAAAACCACCACCAACGCACTGACATCAATGCAAATATCACCCCATTTAGTAAGCACCATACAACAACAGCGAGTGTTGGCATCCTTTGTAGCAAGCCAATCGCCTTGCCCAACGGGACTTGCCGAAACACCCATACGAGTAAACAGATTACAACCCCATAGAGTGCGATTAGAATCACGTTGCGAAATTTCCCGTGTGACTTTATTGATGATGCCGGTTTCATATCATAAGTATATACTCAGCAGGCTTAAAAGTTGCACCTTTCCCCGTAAGAAACGCTGTACGTGTCAATATTAGATACGATTGGAATATACTCAATATTAAGATTGGTGTTTTTTGAGAAACGGTTTCCCCCTCTTGCATCTGGTTGTAAAACGCAATACACTATAGGTAAGTAAAAAGTAGTCTGAAGTGATTTTGAGCAGTACATCATTTCTTATTCCCATAAATTTGATAGGAAATTGTACGAATGAGTGATTCAAATATTAAGGGTTTAGACTTTTGGCAACGCACATTGATGCGAATAGACCGGTTTGTGCATACAATGCGTGTCACTTGGGGGGATGTGAAGTGTTATGCCTGTGAACAGGATATTGGACCCCTGTGCAAGTGTTGCGCACCCGATGTATACCCGATAGAAGAGCCCTGTTGCGAGCGTTGTGGGTATCCCTTTGGCAATTCTACACAAAACCCGACAAGTTCACCTAAAAAAATCTGCTATTTCTGCAAGAAATATGGCTATGGTTTAGACAGCTTAAAATCCGCTGTGTTTTTTGATGGTGCGGCAAAAAAGTTGGTACTCAATGCCAAGTTTCGCCATAGACCCAATGCATTACGCTACCTTGCGGAATGGATGGTTGAACGCATCCATCGAGACTTTCCAGCAGATGCTGTGCTTGTACCCGTTCCACTTTCTGCCAAAAGAAAACAAGAGCGCGGCTACAACCAAGCGGAGATATTGGCTCGCCATCTTGCTTTTGATTGGAATCTGCCTATCGATACCCAAACTCTTTATCGCGCCAAACATACACAAGCTTTATCCAGTTCAGACACCGTGTTGGCGCGTAGGCAAATCGTAGCTCAAGCGTTTAGCACTCGTACAGACCATTTCAAAAACAAGACGGTTATACTTATTGATGATGTTTGTACTACCAGTACCACGCTCACAGCTTGTGCGCTTGCATGCAAACAAGCTGGCGCACGCTCGGTGCTGGCTCTCACTGCAACCCGTGGGCGTCGCCCATGGGATTCTTTATAATACTTCTATTTAGGAGCTTTCACCATGGCAACCAACGTCCACATTAGTAGTAAAAACCTAACTCTAGATGAAAATACCCGCTCGTATATTCAAAAAAAAGGGGCTCGTCTTGACCATTACCTGCCAGATATCACCGATGTATATGTAGATGTTGAAAATAATAACAGTATTCGCAATAGTCAACAACGCGTTGTGGCACAAATTACCATTCGGCTAAAAGGAAAATTCCTGAGAGCAGAAGAACGTAATGGTGAAGCACGTTCCGCGTTCGATTTAGCCTATGATAAAATTCAAAATCAGATAGAACATTATAAGGGCAAGCACCGCGTTGGCACACGCCGCCCCGGACAGGATGCAATTGGCGAAATTTTAGCCAAAGAAACAGACGAGCCACTCATTCAGACCGCCGAATTATCCCAAATCGCGCGCCGCAAAAATTTCCCGGTTACGGCAATGTCTGATGATGAAGCGCTTGAACAAATGCAGTTATTGGGTCACAACAACTTTTTTGTTTATCTCAGTGTAGAAACGAATCAAATGAACATTTTGTATCGGCGACATGACGATACATACGGTATTATTGAACCAACGATTGACTAATTCCCTTCAAGTTGAAAAGCAAGCAGGGCTGGTTACCAGCCCTGCTTGCTTTTCAACAATCTGTGGATAAGTATCGGGAAATTGTGGATAAGTAGGCGCGTCTGTGGATAAGTCCTTTGCTACAGCCCATAGCCTACACCTGCTAATGGGTCTATCAAGTACTTCATCCCCATTAGCAGGTTATAGCAAACATTGAAAAAAAAGCGCATATTGACACGCCTTGTGCGGTGGATAAGTTATCCATCAACAGCTTGAATAAAATCACCCCATATACGGGTGGGAACAGCCATGTGCAGGTCGTCTATAGCCTATTTTCGCGTAAGCGCGTCACTTATCCACATATCCACACGCCCTACTACGAATACGGTATTAAAGATATAGATAATGAAACATACTGGATTCTTTTTTTAAAACCATAACGAAGCCTTTTATCCCAAAAGAGTGATGGAAGGGACTTGTGCAGACATCACATCGGTTATGAGGGATGTCAACACCGATGTAGCAATAGATTGGAAAAGACTGGCTTAACGAGATGTACAGTACGCCCTATTACAGACGCCTTTTGGCTTGGCAACCACCGCCCTTAGCTGTGTATCCTGCCTTATTGGACTTATTCGTCAGCGTTGCTCCCATTTTGCTTAGCTGGCGCTATAATAGGGGCATAAACACGCCAATCTCATGTGTGTTTAGCAAAACAACCCCTACGATTTGAAGTCAATATCATGCCCACTTCCCAAATGCCAGGTCCCGTAATTCCAGCCATTAGTCGCTTATTGACCGCGCTATCCCCGGTGCGCCTGCCCTTCGACTCGCTCAAATTTATTACGGATAACACCGAAAAATATGGCGAGTTATTTGCACTCTATTTTGACGACCAAGTGAATTATGTAGTCAGTGACCCCCAAATCGCCCACGACATTTTGGTTACACGCCATGCCGAATTTCACAAAGCACCCCTATTGCGGAATGCCATTGGGAATTTGGTGGGTAATGGACTGCTCACCAGCGAGGGCGAATTTTGGAAACGTCAGCGCAAATTGGCGCAACCCGCCTTTCATTATCACCGCATTGCCAGCTATAGCGAAACGATGGTGTCCTATACACAACGTCAAATTGCCACGTGGCATTCAGGGGAAATTCGTGATATTGCAGAAGAAATGATGGCTTTGACTTTGGCGATTGTAAACAAGACCCTGTTTAACATGGAAATTGGCAATCAAGCCAAACGCATCGGTGAATCGGTGTATGTGGTGTTGGAAGCCGCCAATGACCGACTGAATAGTTACGCGCCCATTTGGGAACGCTGGTTCAAAACACGCCAACGCCGTGAAGCCCAAGCACTCGCGGTGTTGTTTGAAATCATAGATGACATCATTGCAACACATGGAGAAGAAGATACTGGCGATTTGCTTTCCATGTTACTCTCTGCTCGAGATGATGAAGGCAAGCCCATGTCTGCCCAGCAGTTGCGCGATGAAGTGGTAACGCTTTTTACAGCTGGACACGAAACGACAGCCAACGCGCTGGATTGGATATTCTACCTTTTGGCACAAAACCCCACCGCCGAAGAAAAACTGCTGGCTGAAGTGGATGCCTTAGCCGGCAGAACACCCACTATGGCAGATTTGGCTGAACTTCCTTACAGTGAAAGGGTGGTGAAGGAAGCCATGCGCTTGTACCCACCCGCATCGGGTGCGATGCGCTCTCCATTACACGATATTGAACTGGGGGGCTACCCAATACCGCAGGGGAGCAATGTTGCCATTTCTACCTATGCCATGCACCGCAACCCCAAATATTTCCCCAATCCACTGCAGTTTGACCCCGAACGCTTTAGCCCTGAGCGTGAGCCAACCATTCCCAAATATAGTTACCTGCCTTTTGGTGGGGGTCCACGCATTTGCATTGGCAACAGCTTTGCAATGATGGAAGCCCGCTTGGTTTTGGTGACAATTTTACAGCACTATCGTTTGACCTTGCTCCCCGGTCAGAAGGTACAAGCCGAACAACTCTTCACCACACGCCCAAAGGGAGGGCTAAAAATGAAAATTCTGGCGCGAGAAAAAGCGGTGCCGAATGCTGTCTAGCGGGTTCGCAAAAACTCAGCCACTCCCACTGCCAATAAGGCTGTCAAAAATGCCATAACGGCACCTATCAACCACCCAATGCACACGGCTAGTACAGTGCCTATTGCGGGGTGCAAACCCCAGTGTTGAACCAATAAACTCGACGAGCGGTACGAAAGTACCATTAAGCCAATGGATACGCCCAAATGAACGAATAGAGACAGGAGCAATGCAGGCGTACCCGCACGCTCACCAAACCCGTTCATGCCAAGTAGTAAGCTAAAAGCAAGGAACAAACCCAGCACAATTTGGCTGAGAAACGTCAGAATGGCGCTGGTAATGGCGCTCCAAGGCTGATTCATGGTAGTCTCCAAAAAAATAACTCAAACATCATTTAGGGGATAAAAACCAATACTCCCCCAGCATCGGCAGTGAACTGTGAACCATTTTGCAAAAGAAACTCACCGCCACGCCAAAGGATATCATAACGGGCATTCGCTTCTAACCCACTGACTAGCACCGTGTGGGTATCGGTGGGTAGTGAAAGGCTGAGCGGAATGGACGAGACATCAAAGACCTGTGAGAACAAGATCGCCACGCCGTCCACCCACACACCCTGCCAAGCGTTGTCGGTGCTGGCAATGGGCAAAACAGCCTGTGGCGCAGACCCCACTTGCAAGACGTGTAAAAATTGCACGCTTTGTGGGTTTCCTTCTGCCACCGTCATCAGGCGGGCTTGCATTTGGCTATCAGGAGCGGCAGTATTTTCCACTTGCTCGTCTGTGCGGGTAATGGACTGCAAACTTGCTGAAACAGGCAACACCACATCTACGGTTAAAACTTGCCCATTGGGGGTGGTGCTTTGGGCTCGCTGTCCGGTTACCTTGGCGGGGTTGGCTAGTTGGAGCCACCAACGCTTGAACCCCCCGTCCGTTTGGGTGCTGGCGCGGTCAAATATTACCAACATGTTGGGTTTAAGCCAAAAGAGACTGCGGCTAGCGTGGGTCACTTGGGTGGCACTCTCTCGGGTGGTGTTGTAGAGTGGCGTTGCATCGCTTTCGCCAAAGGTGTACAGTTCGGAAAAGCTCGTGCGCAAGGGAGATGGGTCGCCATCATTGACCAAATTCCATTGCGAGCCGCGCTTCCATAAGTCCATGCGCCAATCACTATCATCATAGCCTTGGGGTTGGGCATTTTCAATCGCCAGCGTGTTGTAAAACTCGCTACTGGCAATGCCTTCGGCTATATCGGCATAGCCATTGCGCCCTTTGGTAAGCCATTCGCCATTGGCATACCATTCAAAATGCAAACCATCCGCCATTTGGTGGTCGATACTGTTCCAACTGGCGCGAAAATTGAGCCAACTGGCTTCTGCGCTCCAATCAGTACGGCTAAACAGCCAATTCATCCACGCCACAGTTTGTTCGGTTGCTAGTTGTGGGCGCGGGTCGGTGGGTGCCGGCAAGGATGGGTCAAATGCCATAAAATATAGCAGGCTGTCACGCAAATCAATGGGGTTGCTCACGCGCTCCAGAAAGGCTTCTTCGCCGCCTGCGGGTGTGTACTGCATTGCCCAGCGTAGGGCATTTTGCTCAACCGGGTCTTGTGCAAGCTGAAGCAGTGCGCCAAAGGCACTGGTGAAATCGGCAAGCTGATAGTGTTGGGCATCGCCATACCAAGACGGTTGGTACACCAGCAGGGTTTCCCCATAGACATCGTGCGCCATGCGGTTCGGGCTGAGCGTGTGAAAATAGACCTGGGTAAAATCGTGCCAAAAATCGGCTTGATAGGCACTGGCAAATTCCGCCTGTCCACTGCTTTGCAATGCCCACAAAAATTGGGCTACATAGCTTGCGGTTTGTGGGCTGTATTCCAACCCTTCCGGCAGAAGCCCGCCACGCGCTTCGTGGGTAATCAGGTGGTTGAAAATGTATAGGTAAGAACCCGTGGCATTGGCAAGATAAGCCCGCAGAGCAAGGTCGGGGTCATCGGCAGGGTCGAGCGCGAGTGCCAGCAAGCCCAGATTGCGCATGTGCGCCGCAAAATAATTGTTGCCAGCAAAGCGCACCTGCTGAGCATCCTGCAACAGTAGCGGGTCGTTTAGTAGCCCCACGGGTTCTGGGTGGTGGTAACCCCGCGTCACAATATCTTCTGCCCATTGCAAAAACACCTTGCGAATGGTGGCTTTGTCACCATCGCTCAAAAGCGGGTAAATCCAATCCACCGTCAGGGCATAGGCTTCGCCATGATAGCGAGCGCGGTCACGGTCGCTAGTGAAAAAATCGGGATGACGGAATGGGGGGTACTGTTCGCTTTCATTGCACACAAAATTGCGCTCACTAGCAGGACCTTGCGCCGCGCTGTTCATCACGTGCATCAGCAAAGTGTGGGCGCGTGCCCCATCGGCTTGGCGTTGGGCTTCGTCTGGACCCACATTTGCCAAAAAGGCGAACAGCATGGCATATTTTTCAGTTGGGTACGCTTCATAGGCGGTATCTCCACAATCTTGGTCGGGCACGCGCTTTTCTTCATCCATTTCATAGCGAGCACGCTCTGCCAATTGTGCCAAACCCTGCTCCCAGAGTGGATTTTCTGCCACAGCCCAACTGCGATAGCGTTCCACACTGGCGGGGGTGAGCCACAAACGCGGGTGAGTGTCTGCTGAAAGAACGGTTGCCACTGTGGGTAAACCTGCTGGTGGGGTGGAAGATGCGGTTAATGCAAGAACAGCCGTAGGGGACGGCTGTTCAGCTTTGTTTGAAGGTTCTCGCGTGGCAGTGGGTGCTTCGCTTGTGGGCTGTGTGTTTGCGCCAGCACAAGCCAACGCCGATGCCAACAGCATTCCCCAGCCTAAGCCCCAAAAACAATTCGGTTTCATGGCTTTCATCTAGATTCCCTACTGAATAATGGTCACTTGTGTTCCATAGGTTGCCCAGTTGAACGCCCACTCGCTATCGGGAATGGTTAGGTTGACACAGCCGTGGCTCATTGGTGTTCCAAAGTTGTTGTGCCAATACGTGCCGTGAATGCCATACCCCTGGTAGAAATATTGGGTGTAAGGCACATTTTGTAAATCATATTGTGGGCAACAACCCCGCATACGGGTCGAAACTAGGCGGGTTTGGATGTAATAAGTGCCCAGCACGGTGGGGTATTGGGCGGTGCCGGTGCTGACCAACATCGAGCGCACTAAGGTATCCCCTTCAAAAGCGTACAAAGTTTGTTCGGAAATATCTACCAAAAAGCGTCTGCCGCTCCCGCCTGGAGGCGTTTTACCGGGCGTTCCAGGTTGAATGACCGTGCCAGCGGGCGGGATGGTGAGTTGTTGCCCAACATAAATGTATTGCCCGTTGATGCCATTGGCGGGCAGGATGGTTGTCCACGGCAAATTGTATTTTAGCCCGATGAGAAATAGCGTTTCGCCCGTCTGCACGACATGTACCGTACCGCTTGAACCTGCGCCGGGTTGGGGGGGTGTTTCGGGCGCTGGTGCGGGAGCAGGGGCGGGCACACTCCCTGCTGTTGGAATCAGCAATTGTTGCCCAGAATAGACGGTTTCGTTTGGCAGGTTATTGGCTTGTTGAATAGCAGTCCAGGGNNGCCGTATTTTACACCAATCAGATACAAAGTTTCGCCTGCTTGCACAATATGCGTTTGGTTTCCTGTGTTGGGAGCGGGGGGAACAGCCGTTGGGAGTGGTGCAGGGGTGGGGGCTGGGGCAGGGTTGTTGCTACTAGGAATGGTTAAAACCTGCCCAACATACACAGTCTCTCCGATGCCGTTGGCTTGGGCAATCGCCGTCCATTGCAAACCATAGCGCAAACCAATGGTGAAGAGCGTCTCGCCGGGTTGCACGGTGTGGGTTTGGTTCCCTGTGCTAGGTGCGGCGGGCACCGGATTGGAAGCATCGGGAATGGTCAACTGTTGACCGGCATAAATGAGTGTGCTGGTAAGTCCGTTGGCTTGCATAATGGCGGTAATGGATACGCCAAATTGCTGGCTAATGCGGAACAGTGTGTCGCCCGCCTGTACCGTGTAAGCACTGTCAGCTTGTACAAGCAAATCAAGTGGCTGGCTGAAGAGCATACTGATGGAAAAGAGCAGGGCAAAGAGGGGGTGAAAAAAACGTTTCATGCAAAACTCCGGTAGTGCGCACCGTGATGCGTAGTCCTGTTTGAATTAGCCATTGAACAGGGTAAGGGATTTTCAAGGTGAAAGGCAATATACAATAAGCCAAATTAATCTTATCGTTAAATAGACGATTGTTGATTAAAAAAGTTTCATAATCAACAATATTGCAATAAAAATGCCAAATGGGAAAGACCCCGTTGTGCCTGAAATTTTTGTTTGTCAAATAGCCCATATCTTTGAAAGCGGTATTTTTCTAAGCAGGTTCAATTCGGTATACGTGACGAACCGAGAAGGTTAGCTTGGGCTTACGGGGTAGGTAAGAGTGTGATTTTCTATGTAAAGGGAGATGTTTCACGTGAAACTGCTTGAGAACGAGTTCCCTTGGGTGTGCTGGAATTTGTGTTGCTCTCGCCAGAGACGGTGATGCGCTTTTTTGACCTGACTGTGGCTATGTTTCACGTGA
>DKKK01000141.1 GCA_002455215.1 Anaerolineales bacterium UBA6668
ACCCCGTCACCGGTTCACACAACACCTTATTGTCATGTGTAGCGCGCGAATATGCGCCGATACGGTTCGCTCGACTTCATCAGATCCTCGTGCGTGCCAAGCGCGGCCACGCGGCCCTGCCGAAGCACAAGGATCTTGTCGGCCCAACGGATCTGCGAGAGCCGGTGGGTGATGATGAAGGTCGTGCGTCCGGCCGCGGCGCGGAAGATGGCCTTCTGGATCTCGTCCTCGGTGGCGCTGTCGATNNGCGCGGCCGCCTCGATCTCGGCCTGGGTCGCGCCGGGCTTGCCAAAGGCGATGTTCTCGCCGACCGTGCGCGAAAACAGGAAGATGTCTTGCTCGATGATCGAGATCTGCTGCCGCAACGCTTCGAGGTTCCACTCGCGCACGTCACGGCCGTCGATGCTCACCGCGCCGCTGTCGACGTCGTACATGCGGTTGATCAATTTGATCAGGCTGCTCTTGCCCGAGCCGGTCTGACCGACCACGGCCACGGTCTCGCCNNGTCGTCTTGCCGGCGCCGTTGCCGCCGACCACGGCCACGGTCTCGCCCGGCGCGACGGTGAAGCTCACGTCGCGCAGCAGGCCGACGCCGGCGCCGTAGTCGAAGCTCACGTCCTCGAAGCAAACCTCGCCGCGCATCGGGCCGGCATAGCCGCCCGGGTTCTCGTCGAGTTCGGTCTCGGTGTTGATCAGGCTGAGGATCCGGCGCCCGCTGGCCATGCCCGACGCGATCTGCGAGAACGACATCAGCGAAATGAAGACCGGGAAGCCGAACAGCAGCAGCAGGTAGTTGTAGGCCACCACGGTATCGGCCGCGATCACGCCAAGCGAGCGCAGCCAGAGCGCGTGCGCAAAGCCAAAGGCCAACACAAGGCCGAACAGCAAGAACGGGATGTAGCGCGCCTCGACCCGGCCCTGTCTGACGTAGGCGTCGCGGTAATCGCCGGCGCGCGCCGAAAACGCCGCGCCCTCCTCGACCTCGCGCGCAAAGCCCTTGACCGTCTCGACGCCCTCGAGCCCTTCCTCGAGCCGCGCGTTCATGCGCCCAAAGGTCTCGCGGACGCTGTCGGTGATCGGGCCGAGCTCGCGCAGATAGAACCAGACCGCGACGAAGTAGGCGATCAGGAAGAGCGCCGGCACGATGACCAGCTGCGGGTGCATGCCCGGCGACACAAGCACCGGCATCACAAGGAAGGCGGTCGAGCCGATCACGAGGTTGACGCCCGGGTTGAACATCAGGTTGAGCTCGCGCACGTCGTTTGTGGCGCGCGCCATCACCTCGCCGACCGAGTGCCGGCCGTGGAAGGTCATCGACTTACCGAGCAGGCTGGCGTATAGCTCACTGCGCGAGTCGCGCTCGATCCGCTGGCCGATGATCTCGGCGCCGAAGTTGCGCCCGAACATGAACAGCGAACGCACCCACTGCGTGACCACGATCACGACGCCCACCCAAAGCAGCGCCGTCGGGTCGGGGCGAGGCGTCACCACGGCCGTGTAGGCTGCGCCGATCATCATCGGCAACGATGCGGCGAGCACGGCGTTGAGCGCCGCGCCGCCGACGAACATCGTCAGCACCCACGGGCTGCGCCGGGCGTGGCTCCACGCCCAAAGCGCCGGAGAGCGCCTGTCGCCGGCGATGACGTCGTGTACGGTGAATTCGGTGACAGCCATGTCGATGATGTCACGGGTGACGAGGTCAGTGGACCGAGGCTGCGCCCCGTCCTGCCTGACCCTCCTTCACCCGGCCTCTACGTTGCCAGACTCAGGAAGTACTGATGAAATCGCACATCCCCGGTCAGTTCGGGGTGGAACGACGTCGCCAGCAGGTGCCCCTGCCGCGCCGCCACGATCCGGCCGTCGTCGAGCCGGGCCAGCACCTCGACGCCGGCCCCCACCCGCTCGATCAGGGGCGCGCGGATGAAGAAGGCGTGGAACAAGGGTGCGTCGTCCTGCGTCGCGCGCAGGGCGGGCACGTCAAGCCCGATCTCGAAACTATCGACCTGTCGGCCAAAGGCGTTGCGCGCGACCGTGATGTCCATCAACCCGAGCAGCGGCTGCTCGCGATGCGCGTCCTTCGAGAGGAAGATCGCGCCCGCGCAGGTGCCCCAGATCAGCCGCGTGCGGCCGAAGTCGCGCAGCGGCTCCATCAGCCCCCAGCGCACGGCCAGCTTGCCGATGGTAGTCGACTCGCCGCCCGGGATGATCAGGCCATTCAGCCCGACCAGGTGCTCGGGCAGCCGCACCTCGACGCCCTCGGCGCCGAGCCGGCGCAACATCACGATGTGTTCGGCAAAGTCGCCTTGCAGTGCCAGTACCCCGATCCGCATGCTTTCCCCAAACAACACAACAGGGCGCCGTGGGGCGCCCCGTTGCGCACAAAGCCCCGTTGAACTTACCAGCCGCGCTTGGCCAGCTTCTCGCCCTCAGCCAATGATGACGCCGTGCGCCCGACCATCGGCTCGCCCAAATTTCGGCTCACTTCGGCAATGATTTTGGGGTCGTTGTAGTGGGTGGTTGCCATGACAATGGCGCGGGCTCGTTTCGCGGGGTCGCCAGACTTGAATATGCCCGAGCCGACAAATACACCGTCCACACCCAATTGCATCATCAATGCGGCATCGGCGGGGGTAGCAATGCCACCTGCGGCAAAATTTACCACGGGCAAACGCCCGAGTTCACGCGTTTCTTTCACCAATTCATAAGGTGCGCCAATATCACGGGCAAAACTCACCAATTCTTCTGCGGGCATGGTTTGCAAGCGGCGGATTTCGCCCAGCACACTGCGGGCATGGCGCACGGCTTCCACTACATCACCCGTACCCGCTTCACCTTTGGTACGCATCATCGCGGCGCCTTCTGCAATGCGGCGAAGCGCTTCACCGAGATTGCGGCAACCACACACGAAGGGTACTTTAAAATCGTGTTTGTTCACATGAAACTGCTCATCGGCTGGGGTGAGCACTTCGGATTCGTCAATGTAGTCAATTCCGAGTGACTCCAGCACCTGCGCTTCGACAAAGTGACCAATGCGGCATTTTGCCATAACCGGTATCGAAACCGCCTTTTTGATACCAATAATCATTTCTGGGTCAGACATGCGTGCCACTCCGCCATCTGCGCGGATATCGGCAGGTACTCTTTCCAAAGCCATCACTGCACAAGCACCCGCTTCTTCAGCAATTTTGGCTTGTTCGGGTGTTACGACATCCATAATCACCCCACCCTTCAGCATTTCCGCCAACCCCCGCTTTAACTTGACAGTACCAATTTGTTTTTCCATGTTTTTACTTAGCTCCAATTCTGGCAATTTTAAGGGCAAGCTTCATGCAAAGACTCGCCAATTATTTGTGAAAACAGATTCAAGAAAAAGCCCAAACAGTTTGCAAGCGCACACTCTTTGGGCTGTATTTTCCGAGAAGACCACCGCCGCAAATTTTACCACGCTCGGCAAGCTTTGCAAACCGCTTACCGACAGGGCGCTTGCTTCTATTGTATCACCCGATTGATGATTTTCATCCTATACTGGACCCAGGTCGAATATAATTCCCTGCCGCCTTAACTTGCCAGTATTGCTTCGATTTGCATTCCGAGCGCCATCAATTGCTCGTCTTGCCCAAAACGTGCCGCCAATTGCAAGCCAAAGGGTAAACCGCTGACCTGTTCCCAGCCACTGGGGATGCCCAACGTGGGTAAACCAGCTTGGCTGAAGGGTAAATTCATCACCGGATTACCAGTGCTCTCTAGCCCGTGTGGGGCAATATCTGGGGCAGAAGGGCTAATCCACAGGTGCAGTTGGTGTTCGTCCATTGCCGTGTGTAAAGCGCTACGCAAAGCTTCGCGCCCCAAGCAATCTTTGGCATATTGTTCGGCAGAGATTGTTTTACCCCGCCGAATCAAATCTTGTGTTTTGGGTTGGTAGTGGTCAGCCCAATGGGCAAACCAGTTTGCATGAACGCGTGCCGCATCCGCCGCCACTATCCGTTGGTGACGGTCATAAATATCGGCAAAGTCGGGCATAACCGGTACATGCACCGTTACAAAGCCCGCAGATTGTAAACGTGTCACCACTGTAGCAAATTGTTGTAAGCCTTGCGAACTGGCATTTTGTAGATAGTTGCCGCTCGGTATGCCCAAACGCACTGCTGATGGGTTGAGATTTAGGCTAGGCACGCCCTGCCAATCTGCCACTAACACGCTTGCGGCTAGCGCTACACCGGCTACATCGTTTGCAAAGGGTCCGATATGGTCAAGCGCAGGAGATAGTGGTATAACACCTGCCCGCGAAATGCGCTCATAGCTGGGTTTGTAACCGACTGCGCCACAATACGCGGCTGGGCGGGTAATGCTTCCAATGGTTTGTGTGCCCAGTGTCAGCGGGCAAATACCCGCCCCGACCGCCGCCGCCGAGCCACTGCTCGACCCGCCCGGAGTATGTGCGGCATTGTGTGGGTTGCGGGTAGGTCCGGCTCCAAAGTAGGCGAATTCAGTGGTGACGGTTTTTCCCAAAATGAGCGCACCCGCTTGGCGGGTACGGGTGACGCTTTCCGCTTGAACACCGCCTCCCCAAGACTGCACCACATCTGTAGGCACACGGCTTCCACCCCGCGTGGGCAAGCCATCCACATGGAAAATATCTTTTACCCCCAACGGCACGCCAAACAATGCTGGACGGGTAGCTGGGTCGGGATAATCGCGCAATAAACGCACGGCGGCGCGGCGCGNNCGCAGGCGGTCGAAACGCCCTTCTTCTGGCACAAATGCTAAGACGTGCGGTTCACGTTGGTTAAATGTGATTTCCAACTCTGCCAGATATTGCACCAATTCCAATTCGCCTGTACGCAAGGCATGAGCAAGTTGAGTTAGTGAGTGCATCGCTATTCGGGGTGGGCGTTTTTAGGTTTGACTCCGGCGGCACGCTGTATGGCACAGACAATGTGTTGGTAACCGGTGCAACGACAATAGTTGCCGCTTAAGGCTTCGCGGATGGTGGCTTCATCGGGGGTGGGGTTTTCTGCCAAGAACGGCACCATACTCATCAAGATGCCGGGTGTACAAAATCCGCATTGCAGGGCGTGTTCATCCCTGAAGGCTTGTTGCAGTGGGTGTAGGTTTTTCGGGTCGTCCGATAGCCCTTCGACAGTGGTGATGGCGTGCCCTTCGGCTTGCACAGCAAACATCAGACAGCTACGCACGGCTTGCCCATCCAGCAGGATGGTACATGCCCCACAAGCGCCTTGTTCACAGCCAACATGCGTGCCAGTTAACCCGCATTCGTGCCGCAAAAAATCGCTCAGTAACAGTCGCGCTTCTACAGTGCGGGTGTAGGATTTGCCATTAATGGTGGTGGTAAAGGTAATCATGGGTGTGGGAGAAACTCGGCGCGAGCGCGTTCAAAAGCAGTCTTGAGCGCTTGTTGGGTGAGATGGCGTGCCAAATGACGCTGAAATTCTGTGCTGGCGTGTAGATTGCCATACGGAGCGATTTCTTCCATGCTGGCGTGTTGAGCGGCGGCGGTGATGGCGGCAGGTGTGCCACTGTTTCCAATGAGCATGGCGGCGGCAGTCACTGCTGGGGTTGGGGAGTCACCCGCATTGAGATAGACCAACTGCGCGGAGTCACACTGTCCTTGCGCGTTTAGGCTGACAACCGCCACAACGCCTGCCATTGCGTAATCCCCATGTCGGCGGGCGACTTCGGCAAAGGCGTAGCCGGTACGGTCTTGGCGGGTGGGGAAGGTGACTTCTAGTAAAATTTCTTGTGGTTGCAGGCTGGTGGTAAATGTGCCTAAGAAAAATTCATGGGCAGGGATCCAGCGCTCACCGCTGGCACTGATTGCGCGGAAGCGAGCGCCTAAGGCAACTGCCACTACCGGAAGTTCGCTTGCTGGGTCGGCGTGCGCCAGATTGCCGCCTACCGAACCGCGATTGCGAATTTGTGGGTGGGCGATGTGTGGCACAGTTTCAGCAATGAGCGGGACGTGGGCGGCAACAGTAGGGTTGTGTTGCAATTCTGCCATACGTGTCATTGTGCCTACCTGCAGTTCGCCATCTTTCACATGGAGCCACGCCAATTCTGGCAAGCGATTTAAATCTACTAGCAAGGAAGGGCGTGCCATGCGGAAATTCATCGCTGGAATCAGGCTTTGCCCACCTGCCAGCGGTTTGGCTTCGTCTCCATGTTCTGCTTTTATTTGCAGTAAGTGGTCGAGCGACTCAGGGATGATGTATTCAAAAGCGGCTGGTTTCATAACGTTGCAAAACTAAAGATGTTAATGCTTACACGATTGGCGGTGTAATAATTGCCAAAACTTTTACGCGGGTGTCACCGGCATTGTACAAAGCACGTAAATGCGTGCCTTCAAAATAGATGGTGTCGCCTTCTTGCAAGGTGTAACTACCATCGAGTAAATCTACGCCCAATGTCCCACTCAAAACGTAAATCATTTCTTCGGTGTAAGTGTGGGGTGGGTCTGCCCAATTACCACCGCCCGGCTCTTGCTCAAACAAAAATGCTTCCATGCGGTGGTTGGTATCGGGGGAAACCAGTTCCCATACCACATTGACATTGGGCTTCACCAGGCGTAGACGCTCGGCACGGCGTACTACCGGGCTTTTGCTGGTGCTTTCTACCAAAAAATAAAAAATGGGTACTTGGAGCGCATCGGCAATTTTCCGCAAAGATTCAATCGAAGGGCTACTTTGCCCTAGTTCAATTTTGCTGAGAAAGCTCGCTGTTAAGTCTACTTGCTCTGCTAGTTCGCGTAAGCTAAGTTGTTGTTCCTTACGCCGTTCTTTTATTCTTTCACCGAGTTGCATATAACAAAATTTCCACAGATATCTGCCCCGAATCTAGCGGTCGGGTACAAAAGTTACCATTTGGTAGATTTGAAATTTAAACCTTTCTCCCTAAATCAAAAGGTGGTATTCTGAACCTATCCGAACATAGGTTAAGTTCTGACGCTTAACCCAAAAATGTGTATCATTCTACGCTAAGTCTATAGTAAAATTATAGTCTAATTCTATTTTGGCGCTAGCAGGGGGTTTTGGGAATTGTCCGATATTGACGGCACTGCACTCACAGTTGCCAGTTAAGGTTTTTGAGATGCGTTGACAGCGACACACTCGAATTTTAATACACAGCCTTTTAATTCAATGGATAAAACGTTTCGTAATGTTAGCATCGTAGGCATCGGGCAAATTCCTGTGCAAAAGAAAAGCCCGTTGTCTTTGCGCGAGATGGGCGTGCAAGCTATGCAATTGGCAATGGAAGATGCAGGGGTAGATGCGGTGGATGCGGTTTTTGTGGGTAATATGCTGGGCGATGAACTGCAGAACCAAAAGCACTTGGCGGCATTGATTGCCAGCGCGGCAGGCTTGCGTGGCGTGGAAGCACTTCAGGTGCAAGCCGCCACGGCTACCGGTGCCGCCGCTTTGCGGATGGCGTATTTTGCCGTTGCCAGTGGCGAAGCTCGCCGCGCCATTGCACTCGGTGTGGAGCAAATGAGTTCTGCCCCGCCCGATGTGGTTACGGCGGCAATTGCCAAGGCACTGGATGCCGAGCGCGAAACGCCACAAGGCTGGACCATGCTCAAGCAAAATGCACGGCTGATGCAGTTGTACATGGAACGCTATCAAGTGCCTGCTTCCGCTTTCAATGGCTTCGCTTTAACTGCCCATGAAAATGCTTTCTCTAACCCGAATGCGCTGTTTGTGGGTAAGCAAGTGACTCCTGAGATGATAGACCAATCCCGCGTGATTCATGCCCCGTTGCGCTTGTATGATGCCGCTCCCATTTGCGATGGCGCGGCGGCGGTATTGCTCACCCGCACCGATGAAGCGCGTGCCTACACCGACCAGCCGGTCAATATTTTGAGTTCGAGCGTTGCCACCGACTGGTTTTGTGTGGAGGACCGCCCAAAGCCGCTGGAGCTGTACGCTGTGCGCCGTTCTGCCTTAGAAGCCTTTCGCAAAGCCAATGTTCACCGTTCAGATATTGACATTTTTGAGCTACACGATGCTTTCTCCATTATGGCGTGTCTGACTTTGGAGGCAGTGGGCTTTGCACCAGCAGGGCATGGTTGGCGCATGGCGGCAGAAGGGCAACTTGCTTTGCACGGCTCATTACCGATTGCCACACTGGGCGGGTTGAAGGGGCGTGGTCACCCCATTGGGGCAACGGCACTTTATCAAACCAGCGAAATTGTTCTGCAATTGACGGGCAAAGCAGGCGCAAACCAAGTTCACCATCCGCGTAAAGCGATGCTGGTGAGCGTGGGGGGGGCGGCAAGCACGGTGTTGACGCACATTTTTGGGGTGGAGTAGCCCCAATCTCAATTTTTTCACAAAAACATTCCATGAACGAACTAGACTGCTATCTCAACCGATTAAACGACCTGCGCGGCGACATGATGCGCCTGATCCAAGGGCTATCTGCCGAAGAACTCAACTGGCGTCCACTCGACCCCGCTCTCGGGGACACCAACTCACTGGCGGCACTTGCCGCACACCTAGCAGGCAGTGAACGCTGGTGGATTGGCGAATTGGTGGGCGAAATTCCGGCAAACCGCAACCGTCCTGCCGAATTTTTGACGGTAGCAGACAGTTGGCAACCGCTGGTGGCGGGCTTACAAGCCAGTGCCGAACTCACCCGCCAAGTGGCAGAGCGGCTCACCACTGCCGGTCTGGACAAACCTTGTCAGGCTTTTGGGCGCACCTTCCCCGCACGGTGGGCATTTGGCACACAATTGGAGCACTACGGGCAACACTTGGGCGATGCGATGCTAACCTACCAACTCTCGCATGGCGGTAAAACGTTCCAACCTTCCGGCACACCTGACCGCTTGGCAAAGCACTTTGGCACAGGCGAATAGGTTACAACCGCCCCATTTCCTTAATTTCCAAATAGCGGTTAATCACACTTGCCGAAAGTTGGTGCGCGGGCACGTCCAACGTCAGCACACCGTGCGCCTGTAAATTTTGCAAAATGACTGCTCGTTGAGATTGCAAGCGCTCGGCGGCGGCGCGTTCATACACTTGTTGCTGTGTGGTTGGAATTTGCTCGGTCATTGCCACAATATCGGGGTCGCTGATAGTAACCACCAATGGCAAGTGGGTGCGCGAAAGTAGCTTAACATCGTTGAGCAATTGCTCCATGCTGAAGCCCCCGTTTAGGTCGGTAAAAATCACCACCAAAGCTCGCCGCCGGGTTTGACGGCGCAAATAGCTAAGTGCAATCCGGTAGTTGGGCTCTTCCAGGCGGGGTTGAAGCGTATTTAATGTCTCTAGCGCATGAAAAAATTGCTTCCGCCCTGGTTTGGGAGGTAGATATTGCCGCACATCTGCCGCAAAAGTTAGCACGCCGACTCGGTCGCCTTTGCTCACTGCCACATAAGTCAAAAGCAAAACAGCATTGAGCACATAGTCGAGCTTTGCCACCTTCCCAACCGGACTGCCCATCATGCGTCCGGTATCTAACACAAGCACAATGTGTTGGCTACGCTCGGTTTGATATTGTCCCACCACTGGATAATTGCGCCGTGCGGTTGCCTTCCAATGGATACGCCGATATTCATCATCCGGCGAGTACTCGCGCAAGCGTTCAAACTCATTTCCCTGCCCCAGTTTGCGAACTTTGCGTAGCCCCATTTCGCGCACGCGGTTGTTCCGCATCAGCAAATCATATTGGCGAATGGCTTTGATATTGGGATAGACGCGCACTTCGCTCGGTAGGGCAAATTTGGCTTGGCGAATGAGTAAGCCTAGCGGGCTGAGCCAACGCAAATGAACGTGGGAAAATTGATAATTCCCACGTTGAAAGGGGGTGAGATGGTAGGCGGTTTGCCAGGCTTGGGTAGGGGAAATCGTGCCAGTATGTACCAATTGGTCACAATCGAATTGGGCGGGCGGCTCATCGCGGAGCCAGATTTTGGTGGAAAAGCGCGTTTGTTGTAGAACATTTAATGTAACGGCGTTGGGGGCGTCTAAGCTAAATTTTGCTTCGTGGTTGCGCTGGATTTGGAAGCGCTGGGCAGAGCCTGCCGCTCGCCAATCCAATGCCAGTATCATCAACCAGACCAGCAACCAGCCAGCCAATAGCCACCAAGCCCAGCCCCACCAACCCGTTAGCGCTAGCAAAGGAGCCGTAAACATCCACCCGAGTACACCACGCCATGTGAAAATCATAGTCTCATTTTAGCAGAAATTTTCTGTTCTGCTGATACTTGGCAAACCTGTGGCATGATTTTTGAAATGAAAACGGGTGAGAATTGTGCTTTCTTATCAAGGGAAAAGTACAATCACTGCTCGGGCATGTGTTATTCAGGGTGGTTATGCCCAATCAACGTAAGCAAAGCCGAACATTTTTTTCTATACAATCAGTAGGATTTGTCACTTTGTTTGAAATAGCAGGGATGACTGTTTGTCAATTCGAACGAAGTGAAGTAGCTGAAAAATCTTCAGTTTTTTCCCACTGGTGACAGTTTTCGTGTTTTGCCCAACAAACCTGAGTAGACTTGTTTTGAATGTATTTTCCCTATTCGTGTCATTAATTTTGTTCGCAACCAATACCATCCCGATCCCGGTCGAGGCTGTGACTATCCGGTTGTAAGACCCGAAAATTGCGGTATGTAATATCTTTGCAATCAATATCTGGTGGTCCTTGTGGAATGCATACATCGGGGTATGATGGATGACAGTTTGAATTATTAACTTGTGCGGGTGTTATAGTTGGTTGTATTGTTCCAAAAATTCCTGTTGCATAACAAGCAAGGTTTTGTATTCGAGCCAAATTCTCAGTACTCTCTAATAAATTTATGTACTTCGTATCTGGTGGGTATTCAATAGCTTCAGCATAACCTAATCGAATAAGCTCGTTGTTTACCATTACGTTATTCAAGTAAACATACCTCAACAGCCGACCATATCTATCTGTTTCACTGATGTCTTTTTCCAATCGAACCCACTTCCCCAACACCAGTTGACTATTGAAATTTGTTGCATCCGCACCACACGTTTCGTTAGTTTCTGGTGTGTTGATACCAATATAACGAACGGTATAGGTTTTGCCAGATATATCAACTTGAACAGTATCACCATCTACTACGCGAACAACTTTTGCATTTTGATTGTTAGTTGGGAAGGTTAGTTTTGCTGGCTGTATTACCAATTGATAAGTTTGGTTGTTTCTAATGTAAATAATTTGTCTACTATCTTGCCAACCATAAAAACCCGAGATTGAAGGGTCGTAAATGTTTTTGGCTTCAATAGTATGTGACCCAGCAGGTAAAAAAATCGTTGTTGTTGCTAATTGGGTACCAAGTTGTGTTCCATCAATCCAGATATCCGCTACAGCATTTGGGATAAAGAGAGATATCGATAATTGCCCTTTTTGCTCCAAACTACTCATAAGATTAGTTGTTTTCCCAAGAGAAATATAACTTACTCTGGGTGGTGCAGAAAGCCAAAGGTCAGCATTATTACCACTTGGTACTAACTGAACTTTATGTTGACCGGGCATTAAACTGATTTTTCGTGTCTGGTTATGTTCAATTACACCGAAGTCTTGGTCATCTATCTGAACGCCACATCGGATATCTCTTTCAATTTGAATACCATTTATCCTGCAAGTTAGTTCTAAATAACCTACAACATAGACTTTTTCTGCCTGCGGCGTATAAACAATTATTTGTCCTGGTTGTACAGATATTTTTTGCGAAATATCTGATAACTCATATTCTCCGTTTGCGTTTAAATCTTGAATGTTTTGAATAAAAATATCGTGATTTACGTTAGCAATAAGGACAGAATTGAATGAATTCTGTCGTTCGGCAACCAATGTCCCATCAATAAAAATGTCAGCAACTTGATTTGTCGGAAGTTGGATAATAACACAACCCACAACCTGCCCAAGTGCGTCTACAGATACACATTCAGCTTGCGCGTCGCTTATCTGTTCATTTGATAAAAATAGAAAAAGAAAGAATAAAGTTATACAAAATTTGAGATGATACATTTTTCCAAAAGAATAGAGTAACACTTTTGAGTTATGTTAAAAATTTCGCTACGGAAAAATACTTACACAATCGAAATTCCCCCAATTATGGCACTAAAGAACACGATTGTTTTGACCACATCTAGGATGGTTTTGAAAAAGGCTTTCTGAGCAACAAAAAAGTGTTACCCTAATGTGAACATTTCATAGTGTGTGATGAATTTACGCTCACCTTTTTGTCACATTACTGGATTTTCCTGCGCGAAAGTGTAAAGTATACCGTAGAAAGTAGCAGGCTAAAAATTGTTAGTATGACAAACTGCTGTCCATCCCCAGATTCTAATTGAGAAGCGCTATTGCTCAAGGCAACGGCTGTTGCGGCAGTATTGTCTGTCAGGATAGTCGGTGAGAAAAAACTCATAGACTCATTGCCAGCTTGACATGCTTCACCAAATAAGCCTGGGCTGGTTGCACCATTGCAATTGGTGATTTGCCCGCTACCTTCTGTAGCGTACACGCCATCTCCATCTGCCCCCTGAATATCATCATCACCGATAACTACCAACATATAAGCGACTGGGTTGCTATTCGCAAAGCCAATAAAGCGTGTGGTTCGATTGCCACAACCCACATTACTCGCCCCGGATTCGCCGCCGCAACTATCATTGCGATAGTTATCGGGATCGGTCGCGCTTAAGGGCGTTTCGTTCACGCCATCTTCATTGTCATCCAAAAATGCGGGAACACTACTGGTTGAAATCAAGTTGCAAGCTGTATCGAAGAGTATCACTTGCGCTAATTTTCCGCCAATTGGGTCGCCAATATTCATGCCTGTAAATGTACCGCCCGCCACACCTGTAATGGGACTCGCCGAGCAATCTGCGGCGGTGTGGTCGGCGTGTGCTTCGCATAGTTCGTAGGTGAGCGTTTGCGGGTCGCGTGTTTCTAAATCGGCAAAATATGCACCAAAGGAGCGGGTGGGGTTTAGGGAAAAGTCAAAGAGTACTGCATTGGGAGAGGATGCCAGACCTGTGCCTGCATCGTTATAGGCGTCATCTACCTCGTTGGTGTTTAACCCTGGTTTATCCAAATTGTTGTCTGAACTGCCATCTTGTGGAATACCCGTGATTCCGGGGGAAGATATTGCCATCACCCCTACGGCACTAATCGGGAAAATTGAGCCAGCACAACCACTTGCCGGATAAGTGGTACCCGTCCCCGCCGTAGGGGTGTAATCCATTTGTGTGGCAGTAAATACGAAAGTGCCCCCACCCGCAATGCCTGTGTAAGACCATTGCGGTATTGTAATTCCGTTAATCACGGTTGTATTTCGGGTGGTGGAGATGTTGCCATTGACATTGGCTACATCGTCTTCCAATATGGCAAAACTGGAGTTGTCGTTTGTTCGTCCGAGTATCGTTTGAGCTTGTATTCGCCAGCAGTCGTCGGTTCGGTCCACTTGTGCTTCGTCCAGAGTAGAAGAACCGTATTGATTGCCACTAATTTCGTGTGAAATCAAAATTCCGGAAGTAGCTGTGCAGGGAGAAAGGGTGTCATCTCCCAATGTAGTGGGTTCATAAATTGGCGGGATACCGCTAAAGGGTGAAGGTGACTCGCCATAGAAGTCATTTGCGTTTTGGTTGGTGTCTACCATACCGTCTCGGTAGATTGCAAAATACATGTTCCCTAAGCGGTGTCGAGAGTTCGCGGCTGTAGGGTTGGCTGTTGCTGTTCCTTCAAAACTTGCCGCAGTACCGGTTCCAACAAAGTCCACCACGCCGCTAGCGGATGCGCAGGCTGATGTGCAACTGCCCAACGAAGTTGTGTTGCTCACCAATGCGAAATGGTTGTTTGTGGTGACACTTAAACTCGCATTGGTCACATTGGGCGTCACACCATTACAAGGATTGGTTGCCGCAACTAAGAAATATGCGCCAGCGGCAACACTTCCGGACAGCGGAATCACAGTCCACGCTGTACCTGCAGATGTTGCCCGTTGAACTGACCAGGTAGATAAATCCTGTGCGGAAGTAGTGGGGTTGTAAATCTCAACAAAATCGCAACTATCACCCATTTCGCTAATGACTAAGTGTCCTGGTCCTGCGGCTATGACCTTGTCGCGGTATTGGAAAAAAATCAAACAGGAAATTGCAAAGAAGGCGAGAAATTTGAAGTAGTTCTTACTTAACATACACGCTTGGTACTTATTAGAAAATAGTTTATTTTGGAGGAGTAGAAAAAACTATGGGGCAACCCGTAAATTAATAGTACAAAAGTTTTATTCAAAAGTCAATAGACGATTTGCACAAATAGGCGTACACCATGACTCGAAATTAGCCACCTGCCTCGCTTCCCACTTCTGTTATAATTCGCTCTCTTGCCATGAACGCCCCTATCCCCAACTTTTTCGTCCGCGAAATTCCGATTTATGGAACGCGCATTCTTGCCCCAATGGATGGTTTCAGCGATCTGCCCTTTCGTTCCATGTGCTATCACCTAGGGAGCGCGATGAGCTATACCGAATTTGTGAATGTGGATGAGTTGCAAGGCAAAAAGGGGGGCAACCCGCACACACGCCAAAAATTACGTTACGACCCTAGCGAGCGTCCCATCACCTTTCAAATCTATGGGCATCAGTTAGACCGCGTGGTGGAAACAGCCCTGCGCTTGCAGGAGTTACAGCCGGATATTATTGACGTCAATATGGGGTGTTATGTCAAAAGTATCAGTGAACGGGGTGCTGGTGCAGGCATGTTGCGCTTTCCTGAACGCATAGCCTACCTATTTGGGCGGCTTTCCAAAGAGTTAGAAGTACCTGTCACCGGCAAAATTCGTCTTGGGTGGGATGTAAACTCCAAAAATTACAAAATTGTTGCCAAGATTTTAGAAGACAATGGTGCTAGCCTGATTGCCGTTCATGCCCGTACCCGCGACCAGGGCTATACAGGTACTGCCAATTGGGATGCCATTGCGGAAGTAAAACAGTTGGTGCGCGTGCCGGTGATTGGCAATGGTGATGTGCAAACCAATGCCGATGTTGCCCGCATAATGGCGCATACCGCTTGCGATGCGGTGATGATAGGGCGGGGGGCAATCGGCAACCCGTGGATATTTGCAGGTAAACGCAANNCCCGTGGATATTTGCAGGTAAAGACCGTGCCGAAGTTACCCTTGCCGAAAAAATCGCTCTCATGCGCAAACATCTCGCACTTAATATCGAATTTTATGGCGAACAGGCTGGTTTGCGGCAGTTTCGCAAGCATGCCAACCAATATGCGCGGGCGGCTATGATTGATGGGCAAAATGTGGAGCCGAGCTTGCGTATTCCGCTTTTGACCGCCAATAGCATACAAGAATTTTTGGCAATTTTAAACGAACACGAAGCCCAAATGCGGGTCGCCAGCCAATAGGCTTAGTAGAAAAGATGAAAAGATGGCAGTCATGCACAACACAACTGCCATTCCGAACTGCGCTTAACGGTCGCGTAAAATAGCGCCAACTTCGCGCTCCAAACGGCGCACAATTTTGGTGCGAAGTTTGGCGGCATCCACATCGGTAAGCGTGCTATCCTGACGTTGATAAGTTAAGCGGTATGCCAGGCTTTTCTTACCCAGCCCCAATTGACTCTCATTGCGATACACATCAAACAGGTTGACTTCCACCAATTGTTCGCCACCGGTTTGGGCAATCAATGCCGAAACTTGAGCGGCGGGCAAAGCTTCATCTACAATTAAAGCAATGTCTTCTACAATGGACGGATAACGGCTAATGCCGCTCGATTTGTAGGTGCTGGGCATCGCATTCAGCAGAACGGATAATTCAAAATCGGCGGCGAGTACCGCTTCGGTGGGCAGTCCGTAAACCGCGCACACATTCGGGTGTAGTTCGCCAAAGAAACCGGCAGATTCCCCATTTACCCGCAGTTCGGCACACTTGCCGGGATGGAATGCCCCATGTTGAGCGGCAACCACACTCACTGCCGCTAGGTGTAAATCTGCCACCAGTGCATCCACCAGCCCTTTTAGGTCAAAATAATCTTTCATGGCAGGAGCGCCGCCATTCCAGACCGGCATTTCGCGCAGACCGGTCAGTACCATCACCAGCCGTGCTTGCTCTGTTGGTAGGTTTTGTTCGCCGTTATCTAGCAAATAAGCGCTACCAATCTCGAACAGCGCTTGCGAAAGGGCGGTGCGACTGTTGTTTGCCGCAATCTCCAACACACTGGAGAGAACGCTCTGCCGCATGGCAGTCATTTCACTGGTGATGGGCTTGGCTAGTTGCAGGTATGGGTAGCGAATCGGTACACCCAGTCGTTCTTCACGGGCGGGGCTGGTGAGACGGTAGGTAATCACTTCTTGCAAGCTCAGGCGAGTCAACAGGTCTTTTAGGCGTTCTTCGCGCTCAAAGGTGCTGTTACTGCGTTGGGGGGGCATGACATCGGCAATTTGGGTGTTGGGTAAATTGTCGTAGCCGTAAATACGGGCTATTTCTTCGGTGATGTCAGCAATACCAATCACGCCACTGCTAATGTCTAGGCGGGTGTCGGGCACGGTGATGTTTAGGCTGTCTGTTTGCACTTGCACGGCAAAACCCAAAGCTGTCAAGATGCGCACAATCTCGTCCGGCGCAATTTCCAGCCCCAAGAGTCGTTTGCACGCACTGAGCGGATAGTCCACCACCACCGTTTGCGCTGGGGTCGGGTATTCATCGAGCATGCCTTGCGCAATGATGCCCTTGCCGAGTGTGCGCATCAGTTCGGCGGCACGCAGGTTTGCACGCACTGTCATGGCTGGGTGTACTCCGCGACTGAAGCGATAACCGGCTTGGCTGGTTTGCAATTGCTGGTTTTGTACGGTGCGGCGGATGTTGATATAGTCCCACGAAGCGACTTCGAGCAGTACATTGCGTGTGCCGGGGTGTACTTCACTTTCGGCGCCGCCCATAATGCCGCCCAGCGAGAGTGCGCCAGCGCTATCGGCAACTAAAATGGTATTGGGTTCAAGTGTGCGTGCTTTGCCATCGAGCGTGGTTAAGCCTTCCCCGTGTGCAGGAAAGCGCGTGATGAGGGTTGGGGCTTTGCCACCGGCGCGTTGTTGCAAAATATCGTAATCGAAGGCGTGCAAGGGTTGTCCGCTTTCCAACATCACGTAGTTGGTAATATCTACGATATTGTTGATGGCGCGTTGCCCGCTCAGGCGCAAACGGCGTTGCAACCATTCCGGCGATGGGGCAATTTCTACCCCTTCAATTAAGGTGGCTGTAAAACGCGGGTTAACCTGCGGTTGGCGGATCTCGATGAAGGCGCGTCCATGAATGCTGGGTCCACTTTGCTCAGCAGAGTAGGACGGCTCTTGGAAAGGTGCGCTACAGATAGCGGCGATTTCGCGGGCAACGCCTACTACGCTGGCATTGCGTACCATGTTGGGCGTGAGTGAAATGTCAAAAACCACATCGCCAATTACGTCCACTAGGGGTGTGCCCGCTGGGGGAAGTGGGCTATTATCAGGGAGGGTATCGTCAAAAATGATGATGCCATCGTGTTCTTCGCTAATGCCCAGTTCTTTTTCACTACATACCATCGAGTAGCTTTCTACCCCACGAATTTTGGCGCGTTTCAGTACGGTTTCCACCCAGCCTTCGACGTGCCCATCATAGATGCGAGCGCCCAGTTTGGCATATGCCACCATCATGGGCTTGTCTAGTTTGCCAGCTTCGCGTAGGTGCAGTAAATTTGGTGCGCCTGTGAGTACCACATGCTGTTGAACGCCATCCCATAAATCTACCAACACCAATCGCTCGGCATTTGGGTGTGGGTTTATTGCAGAAATTTCCGCTAGTACCAATTTGTCGCGTTCCCATTCCAAGCCAGTTACGCTAGTGCCCATTGTATTTTTGGGTTTGGGCAAACCCACATAGTGTAATCCTTCGACTTCTAGCCCGGCAAAGGTGAGTTTTCGAGCAATTTCAAAAGGCGAAAGGTCGGTTTTGACAAAATCTTTTATCCAGGAGTAAGGAAGTTTCATAGAAGTTCTAATTTAGATGGATCAACTTTCAAAAGTTGCCGTTGTTTCTGGTTTCTCAAAAAGTTGTGATTGTGGTTGTATAGATTGAGTTGGGTAATCACGCCCCTTGCGAACAAAATCAAGGCGATATTGCTCATTAAGTGTTCATATAACCAGTTGTTTGTTACCCATACAATTATGCATCGCTTTCTAGTTGTACATTCTGATACTGACTTTTTTCCAACTGCCAAACTTCCAAGTTGACATAACGGTCACGCATCAGCCACTGCACTTTGCGATTTAGGAAGTGTGAAAAGCCAAAGGCGTTTAGCAGGTGTTCAGCTTTTTTGTTTTCAGGATGGCGCAAACTGGTCAGGCGGGTAATTTGCAGGCGAGCAAAGCTAAATTGCACTATCGCCACCAGTGCTTCCCGCATCAGCCCTTGTTGCCAATAATTCGGGTGCAACACATAGCGTATCCGCGCTGTCGAATGATGGTCAAGGTCTTGCTCTAAGCCGACCATGCCTATCAGGTGCGCGGGGTCATCCCAGAGCGCCATACCCCACATCAGGCTTTCACCCTTGCCAAAGCGGTATTCCAACAAGCGGATGTAAGTAGCGGCTTTTTCTGTACTGGCAATGCCGATATCATAATACTGCACTGCCGCCGGATTGCGGAGCAATTCCCACACGGCGGGCGCGTCACTCGCTTGCAAGGCACGCAGTACCATGCGAAAGGTGGTGAGTTGGGGAAAACTGGGTGGGAATTTCATAGCAAAAAGACAAATTTGCCTAGAACTGCTTCAAAAAGCGCAAATCGTTGCCCCAGAAATAGCGAATATCTTCAATCGCATACTTTAGCATGGCAATTCGCTCCGGTCCCATGCCAAAGGCAAAGCCCGTAAACGCTTGTGGGTCGTAGCCGCCATTGCTCAACACAACCGGGTGTACCATGCCACAGCCCAAAATTTCCAGCCAGCCCGCGTATTTGCACACTTTGCACCCCTTCCCACTGCACAAAAAGCACTCTACATCCATTTCGGCACTGGGTTCGGTGAAGGGGAAATAGCTGGTGCGGAAGCGGGTGCGTACCCCCTGCCCAAACATGCGGCGGGCAAAATCGGTGAGCGTGCCTTTTAAGTCGCTGAAGGTGATGTTGCGCCCGACAGCCAAACCTTCAATTTGGTGGAACTGCACTTCGGAGCGGGTGGTAATTTGCTCATAGCGATAGCACATGCCCGGCAAAATGACACGAATCGGTTCCGGGCAAAATTGACGCATGGCGTGGATTTGACCCGGGGAGGTGTGGGTGCGCAAAATGACATCTGGAATGTGGGTGTGGAAGGTGTCTTGCATTTCGCGGGCGGGGTGTCCCACCGGGAAGTTGAGCAATTGAAAATTGTACTCATCGGTTTCTACATCGCGTGAGCGGTACACCTGAAAGCCCATCTCTGCCCAAATGGCATAAATTTGGCGCAACACTTGATTGCTGACGTGTAGCCGCCCACCGGAATGTGGGCGACCGGGCAACGTCACATCAATACTTTCCGCTTTTAGTTTGGCAGAAAGCTCAGCCACAGCCAGGCTTTCGGCGCGGGCAGATGCGGCAGTTTGTAAGTTGTTTTTGATGCGATTGCCAGCCTGCCCCACCAGCGGGCGTTCTTCTTTAGCAAGGCTTTGCATATTGCCAATCACCAGCATTAGCGGGCTTTTCTTGCCCAGATGGGCATTTTGCCAAGTTTGCAACTCGGCAGATGACTGCACCTGTGCGAGCGCTTGCATGGCGTTTGCTTCGATTTGTTCGAGTTGTTCAATCATAGGAGGACTCGGTTTGAAATGGGGAGCGGGTTTGTTCGGTTGCACACCTGCTCTGTCAAAAATGGAAATAAAAACGCCCGCCCCATGCCGGGACGAGCGCGGATTACTCGTGGTACCACCCTGCTTGCAACAGTTAGACAGTTGCCGCTTTGATGACTGTAACGCGGTCAGGCGAAAACCCTTGCGGCAGGGACATGCCGTTTGGGGGTTTTGGCTCGGAAGGGAAATTCAGCTTGTGGCTAGGCAGGCGCAAAAAGCCACTTGGCAGGAACACGCTTTCAGCCGATGGCGGTTCTCTCTGGGATGCACAGCTTACTAAGAGCAGATATGTCCAGCGCAGGTTAGGTCATTTTCATGTGCCCGAATATTGCTCACTTCGTCATTGCCGATGGGGATATAGGATTAGGAAAATTATCGCAAAGGCTAGGCGGTTCGTCAAGTAGATGGCACAAATTTTCCCCCGGTTGCACATCAATTGCTTTACATTGCAAACATAGAATCCCTGTATAATTCTGCCCACAATGAAAGAAACACAACGTGGTCTCCTATACGGTATTGTTGCTTACGTCATTTGGGGCATTGCGCCGATTTTTTGGCACAAAATCCAAGCTGTGCCAGCAGGTGAAATTTTACTTCATCGTGCAGTATGGTCAGCGGCGCTGATGGCTGGCATTTTGACCCTTCAGCGCGACTGGAATTGGCTAAGCAACGCCTGGGCAACCCCGCGTATTCGCTATACCTTCTTCCTTACAGCGGCATTGCTCACCGTCAACTGGCTCACTTACATTTGGGCAGTCAACAATGGACACACAGTGGAATCCAGCTTAGGCTATTTCATCAACCCATTGGTGAATGTCTTGCTCGGCATGGTCTTTTTAAAGGAAAGACTGCGCCGTTGGCAGTGGTTGGCAGTCGCATTTGCTATTGCTGGGGTGGCGTATTTGGCATGGGCGCTTGGTTCATTGCCTTGGATTGCGTTGGTACTCGCCTTTAGCTTCGGTTTTTACGGCTTACTGCGCAAAACTGCCGCCCTAAATGCCCCACACGGCTTAACCTTCGAAACCGGTTTGATGAGCCTACCCGCCTTAATTGGCTTAATTTGGCTCGCAATACAGGGGCAGGGGCACTTTGGCAAGGCAGACTTATTCACCAATGGCATGTTAATTTTGAGCGGGGCTGTGACTGCTATTCCCTTGTTGATATTTGCCATCGCCGCCCGCCGCATCCCGCTGACCGCCATCGGTTTGCTCCAATACCTTGCCCCCACCATGCAATTTGCCATTGGGGTATGGATCTTTGGTGAGCCGTTTGACCAACAACGCCTGATTGGCTTTATCCTGATTTGGGTTGCTTTGGTTATCTATGCCATTGAAGGGCTACTCCACAGCCGTACAAAACTCGCATGAGCACGGGTTATGCCTGAACTTCCAGAAGTTGAAACGCGCGTGCGGGAAATGCGCCCGCTGTGTGTGGGGCGCACCATTGTGGGGGTACGCCTGCAATGGGCACGGCATGTAGAGCCACTCTTGCCAAGTGAGTTTGAGCAACAAATACTGGGACAGGAAATTTTGGCGGTGGAGCGGCGTGCCAAATATCTGGTTTTTCGCCTTTCTCGCCAAGATTTGCTCATTCACCTACGTATGAGCGGCGATTTGAGCGTAGTTGCTTCCGGCACGCCCTACGAAAAACACGACCACACCACCCTGGGTTTCGACAACCACACTGAATTGCGCTTTAACGACGCGCGTAAATTTGGACGTGCCACCTTGGTCGCTTCCGCCGAGCAATTCACCGCACACTTGGGACCGGAGCCGCTAGACCCGGCATTTACAGCAGTGGTGTTGTATCAGCGTTTACAAAATTCAAATCGCGCTCTGAAACCGCTCCTGCTTGACCAAACTTTCCTAGCAGGAGTCGGCAACATCTACTGTGATGAAGCTTTATTTGCGTCTGGGCTACATCCTTTGCGCCTAGCCAGTTCGCTCAGTGAGCAAGAAGTAGCTTTGCTCTGGCAGAATATTCGCCAAGTTTTATGGGATGGCATTGCCCGTAACGGCGCAAGCATTGATTGGGTGTATCGCGGCGGAAGCCAACAGCACCATTTCGCCGTATATGGACGCACCCATCAGCCGTGTCTCACCTGTGGCACACCGATCCAACGGCTGGTCGTTGGGCAACGCGGCACTCACATTTGCCCACAGTGCCAACCCAGCGGTTAATCTTCCCCATTCCACTCAATATCAACAGTAGATGCCGCAGTCGGGCTGATGTGCGCTTGCCGGGCACGTTGCACCAGTTTTGCCGTGCTTAACAACTGCCCCCACAAAGGGGCATGATCGCCCACTGCGCCCACAACATCTCGCCCCTGCCGCCAATCCTGCCACCACGCCGAAAGCTTGCCTTGTCGAAGTGCTTGCGGCAGAGCATAAACCCACATGGCTAGTGCCAATTGGGCGGGCGGTTCAGCCGGAGCGGGTTCAATACAAGTCTGACAAGCATCAGGCTCAGCAAAGCACCGCACCAAGCCAGCTTGACTAGCGAGTAGGTGTAATCCGCTGGTGGCACGCGGGTTACATTCGATTGCTAGGCAAGTTCCATCGGCACGCTCAATA
This sequence comes from Anaerolineales bacterium UBA6668, assembly GCA_002455215.1. Taxonomy (GTDB): domain Bacteria; phylum Chloroflexota; class Anaerolineae; order Anaerolineales; family UBA6668; genus UBA6668. The sequence goes on from DKKK01000141.1 coordinate 22,423, forward strand.
AAGTCAAAGGCGAATTGTCCGCTTAAGCCAAGCTGACTCACCAACGTTTCGACCCAGCGGCGGGTGGCAGGGCGCTGAAGTGCGCGAAAATAAACTGCCGCACCCTTGCCCGCTTGCCAAACGGTGGGGTAGCAGGCGTGTGCCAGTAATTTGCCACGCCAGGCGATGCTGTAGGTACACAAAGTACGCCCCGCCACAAATGTTTGCGCCACCCAACGTGCCTGTGGGCTGGGGAAAATGGCTGGCGGGAGTGGTGGCGCGATGTGAGTTTGTTCGGCAAAGCGTGAATATTCCGGCTTGTAAACCAAAGGGGAATACGCTTGCTGGAGTTGGGCGATGGGGGCTGGGTTGGTCAGCAAATGGGTGGTGGGTACGCTTAAGCCCAGCTTTTGCGCGAGTTGCACAAACTCCCATTTGCTATGAAGGGCTTTCAGGCGGGTGCGTGGCTCACAAAACACAACGCAATGTGCGCTCAGTTGGGCGTGAAAAAGTGCCACCCAAAAAACTTCTTCGCAGGTGGGGATGAGCAATTGCACTGGTTCGCGCCGCAGAATGTCGAGCAATGCCGCACAAAATGCGAAGGGGCGTTGATTGGGGGCGGGCACGGGGTAGGTTTGTGCCACAAAGCGCGAGTATTGGCTTAGGTGCGGGTGTAAACTTTCGGCAACCAAAACCCGCCACCCCTGCCGCCCAAAAGCACGGGCAAGTTCTAGGGTGACGGGCNNGCATGATAGCTGGAACGTACTAACGGTCCGCACTCTACCCATTCAAATCGCAGTTCTTCTTTGGCGTAGCGAGTGATTTCGGCAAATTCTTCCATCGTGTAGTAGCGGTCCATTGGCAGGTGCTTGGCGCTCGGTTGTAAATATTGCCCAACCGTCAAAATATTCACGCCCCAACTGCGCAAATCTGCCAAAGTTTGCTTCACTTCTTCCATACTTTCGCCTAGACCCAGCATAATGCCGCTCTTGGTTAACACGTCACTGTCCAGTTTTTTCGCGTGGGTCAAGGTAGCTTGCGCCCACTCGTAGCGGTCTTGTGGCTGAACTTGCTTAAACAAGCGCGGAACGGTCTCCACATTGTGGTTCAAAATTTCCGGGCGGGCATCCATGACAATTTTTAGCGCGTCTATTGAACCTTTAAAGTCGGGAATTAGCACTTCTATCGAACAGCCCGGGTGAATTTTGCGCACCTGTCGAATGACCATCGAGAAAATCGGAGCGCCACCATCAGCACGTTCATCGCGGTTGACGCTGGTAATCACGGCATGTTCGAGCTTCATATCCCGAATCGCCTGTGCCACGCGCAATGGTTCAGCCCAATCCAGTGGATTAGGCATCCCGGTTTTGATATCGCAAAAGCCGCAGGAGCGTGTGCAGGTATCGCCCATCATCAGGAATGTGGCGGTTCCCGCCCCCCAGCACTCACCCAAGTTAGGGCAATGCGCTTCTTCGCAGACTGTATTGAGCGATTTTGCACGCATCAATTGGCGCACTTGCTCATAGGTTTCACCACTTGGCGCTTTGACGCGAATCCAATCGGGGCGGCGTTGCGGTCGTTTGGGTTGGGGATTCTCACTGGGGAGAACGGGAAGGTCTGTAATCAGTTGGGACATTGTGAAGTTTTGGGAAAGATGCCTGCAAGCGGACGAATGTGGCGTGTGTGGGGCATAGGGCAGTGTTGGGTTTTTCTGGTTGGCTAATTATACGCCAAGTATTGACAAAGCACAAAGTCGGGGTATAATTAGTGTACAAATTACAATAACTATACCGCGTGGGCGGTTTTATTTTTCCATCCAATAAGTGTATTGATAACACTAAGGAGTAAGCGAATGAACGTATTTTTAGGAATTTTATTGGGTATCGCATTCATTTATATCTTATGGTTGAAAGTGCAGTTGCATATTTCACGGAGTGTTGTAAAATCCATCCAAGCCAGTACGGTGGTCTTGCAAAGTACCAAAAGCAAAAGCAGTGGCGACTTGCGTGGCTGGGTTGTGGCATTTGGGTTGTTGATTAGCTTTGCATTGTTCGGAATCAACGCTATACTCAAATAGGGCGATGGTTGCGTTGGCAATCGTTTCATGCCCGCATTTCATCAAATATATCCTATGCAATACCATTCTTTGGGACGAAGCGGGCTAAAAGTCTCTACTCTGGCGCTTGGCACTATGCAATTTGGCTGGAGCGTGGACGAACCCAATACCCAGCGCATTTTGAGCGCGGCTGTTGCGGCAGGAATCAATCTGATTGATACCGCCGAGATCTACTCCTATTGGGTGGCGGGCAACGATGGCGGCGTGAGCGAACGGTGGATAGGCAATTGGCTGGCAAGTAAAGCTGTGTCACGGGAGCAGGTGATTCTGGCAACCAAAGCTCGCGGACCCATGCCGGAGCGTGCCAGCGAAGGTGGTTTAAATCGCAAACGCATCTTTGCCGCCTGCGAAGCTTCCTTAAGGCGCTTACAAACTGATTATATAGACCTCTATCAAGCCCACTGGTTTGACAGTGAAACGCCAATCGAAGAAACGCTTTGCGCCTTGAATGACTTGGTGCGGCAAGGTAAGGTGCGCTATATCGGCTGTAGCAACTATCCCGCTTGGCGTTTGACCGAAGCCATCTGGACTGCCAAATATGCGCACTATGCGGAGTATATCAGTTTACAACCGCGCTATTCTTTGGTGAATCGTGCCGAATTTGAAACCGACTTACAAGCTGTGTGTTTGCAATATGGGTTGGGTGTATTGGCATATAGCCCACTGGCACGCGGTTTTCTGACTGGCAAATATCAGCCGAACCTGACTCCCGAAAGTGTGCGTGCCAATGGGGTGGCGGAATATCGCACTGAGCATAATTGGAGTATCCTGAAGAAACTAGCAGAAATTGCCAACCGCTACGAAAAAAGCATCGCCCAAATTGCGCTGGCTTGGACAAAAGCCCAACCTGCGGTGAGTAGCCTGATTATCGGGCCACGCGACTTGACGCAATTGCAGGATAACTTGGGCATGTGTGCGCTTCAACTTTCGGCGGAAGAACTCGCCGCGTTAGACCAAATCAGCAAACCAATCCCATGACAGCCAAAGCCAACACTCGTTCTTATGCGCTCGTTTCTATCAAAAGCTTGCTGAGCCTGGCAAGCTACAAAAGCATTTTGAGTATTGCCAGTACCCACAGTATCTTGAGTATTGGCAGTACGGGCAGTATTCTGAGTATTGGTAGTGCCGGTAGTATTTTGAGTGTGGGGTCTGCTGGCAGTATTTTGTCGCTATTTTCGGCAGGCAGTATTCTAAGCTTGTTTTCTGCGGGCAAAATTCTGTGCATCCGCAATATCCCTGCACGGCGGCGTTCCTTAGCGCGTCAGGAAGAGTGATACCATGAACTTTTTGCGCTACAAGCTCGATTCAACTAGTAAGACACAACTGGGCTGGGAAGAAACTGGGCAGATTGGCACATTGGATGGCGACCTGTTTACCGGCTATACGCGCGGCCCCCTGATGGTGGATATTGGACGGGTTGTTTTACAGCCACCCGTGCAACCCAGCAAGGTGATTGCCATTTCGGGCAACTATCTGAGTCGTGTGCAGGAACACCCAGTTCCCGCGGATGACCTACCAATCTTTTTCTTTAAACCGTCTAGTGCGCTAATCGGGCATCACACTCCCATTGTCATTCCACCCCAAAGCCACCAAGTGGAGCACGAAGCCGAATTGGCGGTGGTGATTGGCAAGCGGGCGCGTTTTGTGCCGGTGCAAGATGCGTTGCAGTATGTTTTTGGCTACACCTGTGCCAATGATGTCACCGCCCGCGACTTGCAAATGGGCGAACAGATTCTCAGCCGCAGTAAGGCTTTTGATAGTTTTTGCCCACTTGGACCGTGGCTGACCACTCGCGTTGACCCCGCCGACATGCTTATTATTTGCTCGGTGAATGGGCAAATTCGCCAGATGTCTTCCACACGTGAGATGCGTTTTTCGGTTCCCCAGATTATTGCCTATCTGAGTAGCATTATGACGCTGGAACCCGGCGATGTTATTTTGACGGGCACACCGGCTGGGGTTAGCCAGATTTACCCGGGCGATTTGGTGGAGGTGGAAATTGAAGGGATTGGTACGCTACAAAATCCGGTGGTGGAAGCGGCTGGCTAGTGCATATAGCNNTCGGGTGCTGGCGTTCTTTGGTATGACTACTTCGATTCTGATGCGTGTCGGGTTGGTTCGTATAATAAGTGTATGGCGCTGGCATTCCTGAATGAGTTTGAACTGGATTACACGGGAATATTTGTCTGTATAATTAAGGTATTGCAGGTGTTATATGAAATAGGAGTTTTGTATAATACGTAGCTCAGCGGCGCGTATCGCACCGTTGGGTGGCTGGTGATATCGGTTGAACTCAATTACGGAGACTTTACTCATGTCGCATCAACTAGAACAAACAATGATAGAACTCTTTCTATACAATCATTGGGCTAATCAAGAACTTATGAGTATTTGCATGGGCTTAGATGACGAAATTATGACAGCCAGCATTTTGGGCGCGTATGGATCTATTCGTGATACTTTTGCTCATGTTCTGAAGGCAGAGAGTAGTTTTTTAAAACGAATTCACGGGGTTTGTCCAGAACCAGATTTCAAATGGGAAGAGAAGCCAAGTCTGGCTCAGATGATGGCATACGAAACAACCTTGCACGAAACCCTATTGGATACGCTTAAGCACGTTCCAGCAACACAAAATGTCCATGAGGAAAGTGATGATTGGACATTTGATTATCAAGCACGCTTAATATTTATGTCGGTGGTTTATCATGGCATTGCCCATCGGACAGATATAACTACAATGCTTAACAGCAAAGGCATCAAGTTACCAGAGCTTGATGTCTGGGGTTATGAATCTACATATCCAGAACGGTTTCAAGCCAAAGTGGTTAAAATTGGGCAATGATTATTGTATCCCCACCCCCACCCCCGCATTCTCGGCAACATCGCCGTGCGGATGGGCGAATTTGCCAACTTCC
>DKKK01000081.1 GCA_002455215.1 Anaerolineales bacterium UBA6668
AGCACCCATTCGAAATGACAAAACCGTTGCTTGGCAATGAAGCGTTGCGTTCTGCTCAAAAAGCAAAAACCCGCAATCTGTGACCGTGCTAAGTATATTGCTACTCCAAACAAAAAATCATAGCGCATAAAGCAATACAACTGCTTGTGACAAACCAGTGGCTATTGTAGAATCACCCTATGAATATTCTCATTTACGGAACCGGCGCAATTGGTAGTTTGGTAGGAGCGTGTTTGGCACAAGCTGGGGCACAAGTGACATTTTTGGTGCGTCCTAAAAGCGTTTTGGCGATGCAGGAAAACGGACTGCAAGTGAGCGGACAAATCTCCCCGATTCATATTGGACAGCCCCAACTCGCCACCAGCACCCAACAAGCCTTTCAAAGCCCACAAGATTTAGTGGTGTTGGCGGTCAAGTCCTACGACACACCCGCGGTGGTAGCGGACTTACAACAAATTGCGAATCTTCCCCCATTATTGTGTTTACAAAATGGTGTAGAAAATGAAAACCAACTGACCGCCGCCTTTGGTGCAGACAACGTCATCAGTGGGACTGTCACTACTGCTGTTGCCTTGCCACAGCCCGGACAAGTGTTGGTCGAGCGTGCCCGCGGCATTGGCTTGCAAAAGAATCATCCAATGAGTAGTGAAATCGCCAATTTGCTGGGTAGGGGCGGGGTGACTGTGCGCCAATATGCCAACCCTGCCGCTATGAAATGGACAAAATTGCTAACTAATTTATTTGGCAATGCCACTTGTGCCATTTGCGATTTGCCTGCCGCGGATATCTTTGCCAACGACTCTTTATATCGCGCCGAAATCCAAGCCGCTCGCGAAACGCTCAAAATCATGCGCCAGCTAAAATTACCGGTTGTTAGTTTGCCCGGCTTTCCCAGCCGCCGCTTGGCGTTGATGGTGCGCTATCTGCCAGACACTTGGTATCGTTCGCTCGTGACCAAGAGTGTGGTGAAAGGGCGCGGAAACAAACTGCCCAGTTTTCAACTCGACTTGCGTGCCGGAAAGACGCGCACCGAAGTGGATGCCTTGAATGGGGCAGTGGGACGGGCTGGCGCACGATTAAACCTGCCTGTACCTATCAACACGCGCCTAGCTCGCATCCTTTCCGACATCACATCCGGGAAAATTGCTTGGGAAAGCTTTCGTTACCAGCCTGAAAAACTGGCTCAAGCCCTTTGGGAGTAACGCTTATGATAGTGGTAGCCTTCATTGCCGCATTTTTAGCGGGTACTATCAACGCGCTAGCCGGGGGGGGCACACTCATCACCTTTCCGACACTGCTTTTTTTAGGCTTGCCAAGCATTTCTGCCAATGTTACCAGTACGGTGGCATTATCGCCTGGCTATTTTGGCGCAACGCTTGCGCAAAAAGACCTAATTCTGACTCAGAAAAAACGTTTATGGTATGTATTGCCGGCAGGTATTTTAGGTGGACTAGCGGGTGGGTGGTTCTTGCTAAACACGGGAGAAAAACTATTCGCCCAGATTGTACCCTACCTTATCTGGGGGGCAAGTTTACTATTGGCGGTGCAAGAACCGGTAAAGCGCTGGGTGCAACAACGCCGCGCCCACACGGCTACTACCCACGAACACGCAGAAGGTTGGGTCGGTTTACTGCTGTGGGCTGGGGGTGNNGGGCTGGGGGTGTTTACGGGGGCTATTTTGGCGCTGGGCTGGGAGTCATTTCGCTTGCTGTGTTGGGCATGGCATTGGATGATAGCCTGACTCGGCTGAATGCGCTCAAGCAGAGTTTTTCCTTTTCCGTGAATGTGACTGCCGCCGTGTTTTTTGTTTTTTCCGGTCAAGTTCATTGGCAGATTGCCGGGCTAATGGCGGTTGGCGCACTGCTTGGCGGGTCACTGGGCGGGCGCTTGGCGGGTAAAATCTCCCCCAATTCATTGCGTTGGCTGGTGGTGACGATTGGTGTGGTCGTAGGTTTTGTGTATTGGTTGCGATAATTGCCAGACACCCCTCCGCATCAACTTTCCACAACCGTCAGCACAATTTTGCCAAAGTTGTCATGGCGTTGCATGCGTTCATGGGCAAGCTCAACCTGCTGGATTGGGAACACACTGTCAATGACGGGTTTGATGCTACCCCGATGCAAGTGTCCGCCAAACTGCTCCATAAATTCATGCGTGATTTTACTTTTCTCCGCCACGCTTCGTCCCCGTAGCACCGAGCCGATTAAGCGCAGGCGGCGGCTCATCAAGGTTCGGATATCCAGTGTGGCGGTTGCGCCTTGTTGGGTGGCGATTAAGACCAGTCTGCCTTTGGGTTGTAGCACTTTTAAGTTGCGCTCCAAGTAGCTACCGCCTACCATGTCCAGCACAATATCCACCCCGCCTTGCTTCTGTGTAAATGCGAGGCTTTCAGCCACAAAATCTTGCGTGCTATAATTGATTGCCAAATCTGCCCCTAATTTTAAGCAGGCTGTGGCTTTTTCGGGGGTGCGGGNNAACACGGTTCCCCCAGCCGCTTTTACCAATTGAATTGCCGCTGTGCCCACGCCACTACCACCCCCGTGTACTAAAACGATTTCTCGTGCGGCAAATTCGGCTTCGCTAAAGATATTGACATACGCAGTGAGAAACGTTTCTGGCATGGCGGCGGCGGTTTGCATACTCCAACCATCCGGTACAGGCATGAGCAAACTGGCTGGCACAGCCACATATTCGGCGTAGCCTCCGCCCGCAAGCAAGGCACACACTGCCTGCCCTTTTTGCCAGCCGCGCACACCCCGTCCAACTTGCACAATCTCGCCTGCCATTTCCAACCCCATGATGTTGGGTGCGCCCGGCGGGGGCGGGTATTTTCCGCTACGTTGTAGCAAATCGGCACGGTTAAGCGCTGTTGCGTGAACCCTAACCAACACTTCGTCCAGAGCAATTTCCGGGTTGGGTACGTCACTCCAAACGAGCGAATGTTCGGCTGTGTCATCTAAAACTTGTATAGCTTTCATCTGTGTTTAAATAAATCTGGTACAATAGAACTATCTAAATGTTTGTTTCTCTCATATTTTGGAAAGAATATGTCAACTGAAAAGTATACACCATTGGTGTCAGTTTTAATTGTAAATTGGAACGCACAAAAATATTTGCCGCAATGTTTGACGCATTTGTATCGCCAGAATTACCCAAATTTTGAAACGCTACTCGTGGACAATGCTTCAACCGATGGTTCGCCGGATTGGGTGGCGGAGCATTTTCCGCAGGTACGCCTGATTTGTTCCGACAAAAATTTGGGCTTTGCGGAAGGGAATAATCTCGCCGCAAGTTATGCGCGAGGCGAATGGTTGGCGTTACTCAATCCGGACGCCTTTGTTGCGCCAGATTGGTTGACTACCTTGATAGAAGCTACCCAGCTATTCCCTCAATACGATTTTTTTAGTTCGCAACTTTTGCAAGCACTGTCGCCGGAAAAGTTGGATGGTATGGGCGATATTTTACACGTTAGTGGCTTGGCGTGGCGCTGTAATTACAGAATNNTCGCGTGGCGCTGTAATTACAACCTAAACCCTGCCAATCTATCCGCCCATTGGCAACAACCGCGCGAAGTATTTGGCGCATGTGCCGCCGCCGCGCTGTATCGGGCAAGCGATTTTCACGAATTGGGCGGGTTCTATGTGCCGTTTTTTAGCTACCACGAAGATGTAGACCTGAGTTTTCGCCTGCGTCTGCGCGGCAAACGGTGCTTGCACGTGCCCCAATCGGTAGCATTGCACATTGGCTCAGGCACGACCAAGCGCAACAGCCCCTTTCAGATTTACCACGGACACCGCAATTTAGTCTGGAGCTATGTGCAGAATATGCCCACCCCATTACTGTGGAAGTATTTACCGATTCATCTGCTTTCGCAACTGGTATTAATGGCACTATATACCGTGCGGGGACCCCGCAAAGCCATTTGGCAAGCCAAGTGGGATGCCATACGGGGCTTAAAAACCGCTTGGCAAGTGCGTAAAGCGGTGCAGGCAACGGCGACTGCCTCGGCGGCAGAAATTGAGCGGGTGATGGCTCGTGGCTGGCTGGAGCCGTTTCTGGGTTCGCGTTTTCGCCGAGACAAAGGCTAGGGGGGGATGCGTCCGCGCGTGGGGGACTTCTACTGGCAAGCAGGTGAGTCTGAGCTTGCCAGTTGGGCAGTTGGCTTGCCAACGCCCCCGCCTTCTCGTGTTACAATTTGCACATGCTAACTTCTATTTCGACCGCACACGGCGAAATTGCTTTTCCAGCTTTTTTGCCCGATGGCACGCGTGGGGTGGTAAGCGCCGTTTCCGCAGGAGACTTGCTCGCTTGTCAAGTACCAGCAGTGCAGATGAACGTCTTTCACCTGATGCAAAATCCGGGTAGTTCCACCGTCACCGCATTGGGGGGCTTGCACGGCTTGGCAGGCTGGCGCAAACCCATCAGTACCGATTCGGGTGGTTTTCAGGTGTACTCTCTCATTCGCCAGAACGCCAAATTCGGCACACTGAACGACAAAGGCGCGATTTTTCGCATTGAAGACCGCAAATTTCAACTCACCCCCGAAAAATCCATCCAACTCCAAATGTCCTATGGCGCGGACATTTTGTTTTGCCTAGATGACTGCACGCATGTAGATGGTGACGACTCAGTGCAAAAACAGTCAGTTACGCGTACCATCGCTTGGGCAAAACGGTGCAAAGCGGAATTTGACCGTCTGTGCGCCGAGAAAAAAGCCCCCATTCCCCCAAAATTATTTGCTGTCATTCAAGGCGGAAACCATTTAACCTTGCGCCGTGACTGCGCCCAAGCTTTGTTAGATATGGGTTTTGACGGCTTTGGGTATGGTGGCTGGCCGCTAGATAGCCAAAATCGCCTGCTGGAAGATTTGCTGGGCTTCGTGCGCGAGCAAATACCCGCAGAATACCCCCTACACGCCCTGGGAATCGGACATCCGCCCAATGTGGCGGCGTGTGTGCGCTTGGGCTACCCAATGTTCGACAGCACCATGCCCACCCGCGATGCCCGGCATGGGCGTTTGTACGCTTGGCAGGTTGCCCCACACACCAGCAATTTGCACGGCACGGATTGGTTTGGCTATGTCTACCCAACCGACAAAAAACACATCAAGGAGAGCCGTCCAATTTGCTCCCATTGCGACTGTCCCACCTGCCAACAATATGCCTTGGGCTATATTCACCACCTGTACAAAATTGGCGACCCGCTCTACCAACGCCTGACAACCCTGCACAACCTACGGTTTATGACGCGCTTGATGGAGCGTTTGAAAGTATGTTTGGCAGAAACGCGCTAATTTTCCTCCGCAAAACGCAATTTTGCATTAAAATAGTCGCCAATAAAAAACTTATCCTGCCTTGTTAGCGCTATCGGCGCAGGCGGAATTTTCTTCAAAAGGAATCTGAACGTGACAGCCAACCTAAACAAATACAGTGCGCGGATTACCCAACCCGCATCTCAAGGCGCTTCCCAAGCGATGCTCTATGCTACCGGCATGAGCGAAGCCGATATGAACAAAGCGCAAGTGGGCATTGCCAGCGTGTGGTACGAAGGCAATAGTTGCAATATGCACCTGCTCGACCTATCTGCCAAAGTGAAAGAAGGGGTGGAAAAAGTTGGGTTGGTGGGCATGCGCTTCAATACCATTGGGGTCAGCGATGGCATTAGCATGGGCACAGAAGGCATGTCATACTCCTTGCAATCGCGTGAGATTATTGCCGACTCGATTGAAACTGTGATGGGCGCGCAGTGGTATGACGGCTTAATTGCCATTCCGGGCTGTGACAAAAATATGCCCGGTTGTTTGATGGCAATGGCGCGTTTAAACCGTCCATCCATCATGGTGTACGGCGGCACTATCCGAGCCGGTTGTTGGAACGACCAACCACTCGACATTGTTTCGGCTTTCCAAAGTTACGGTGAATTTATTGCCGGACGTATTGACGAAGCCACCCGCCAAGCCATTGTGCGCCACTCCTGCCCGGGCGCTGGCGCTTGTGGCGGTATGTACACCGCCAATACGATGGCAAGCGCCATTGAAGCACTTGGGATGAGCCTGCCGGGTAGTTCCAGCTATCCCGCCGAAGATGCCACTAAGTGGCAAGAATGTTTACAGGCTGGAGAAGCCATGCGTGCTTTGCTGGAAAAAGATATCAAGCCTTCCGACATTATGACTCGTCCCGCATTTGAAAATGCGATGGTTGTCATCATGGCATTGGGCGGCTCTACCAATGCAGTTTTGCACTTACTGGCAATGGCACGCGCTGTGGGCGTGCCGCTCACCATTGACGATTTCCAAGCTGTGAGTGACCGCATCCCCTTTATTGCCGACCTAAAACCCAGCGGACGCTATGTGCAAGAAGATTTGCACAATGTTGGGGGTGTACCTGCCGTGATGAAATATCTGCTCAAGAAAGGCTTGCTCGATGGCTCCTGCCTGACAGTCACCGGCAAAACCCTAGCTGAAAACCTATCCGAGTGGCAAGACCTAGCCGCTGGGCAACGCATTATTCACCCGCTAGAAAAACCCATCAAGGAAACGGGTCACATTCAAATTCTGTACGGCAGTTTATCCCCCAGTGGCGCAGTGGCAAAAATCACTGGCAAAGAAGGCTTACGATTTAGTGGCACAGCCAAAGTATACGACAGTGAAGAAGAAATGTTGGCAGGGCTAGAGCAAGGGCAAATTGGCAAGGGCGATGTGATTGTCATTCGTTATGAAGGCCCGAAGGGCGGACCGGGCATGCCCGAAATGCTCACCCCCACTAGCGCGATTATGGGCGCTGGCTTGGGTAAAGATGTGGCATTGCTGACCGATGGGCGTTTCTCTGGTGGCTCGCACGGTTTCATTGTGGGGCATGTCACCCCCGAAGCGCAGGAAGGTGGTCCGATTGCCCTCGTGGAAAATGGCGATACCATCACCATTGATGCCAGCACGCGCCGCATGGATTTGGAAATTTCCCCCGAAGAATTTGCTCGCCGCCGCGCCAAATGGCAAGCTCCGCCACTCAAAGCCACTCGTGGCACGTTATACAAATTTATCAAAAACGTCAAAAGCGCCAGCGAAGGCTGTGTAACGGACGAATAAAGGCTACCTAGCTTGGCAACATCCCGAAAATAAAATAAATCAAAAGGACTGGCAATAAACCAGTCCTTTTGGGTTGCAAAATACGGTTTTTATTGCTCCGGTTGAACCAATACCATTGTCCCATCGGCGGTAGTGATTTGCAGAACAAATGCTTGGTCAATCGGCGCTTGCAGGACAAACTCACCCGTTGCAACTGAGCCACCCATTACCACAAAGTTACCACCTGCCAAAGCAATGCCACTCGGTTGCGGCACAATCTCGCCATTGGCTGTGACAACTGCAATAAAACTCGCCAAATTGACCGCACAATATGCATCTACCACCTTTTTACACGTCACCAACACCTGCATAGAAATGTAACCCATTCCCGCTTCGAGTGGCGGTAAGTCGGGGTATCGCTGAGCTACGTTGTCAATTACGGCTTGGCTCATCTGGCTGTGTTGAATGGTTAGGCTCAGATCATCCGGCAAGTCGGTGCTGTAAGCCAGTGGAATCGCATTGGCAAAATCTAGCCCCAGATTGCTCGGTGTTTCCACAATGAGAGTAGGTTGTGGGGTGAAGGTGGCGGGCAAGCCGAGCGTGACAGTCGGCTCTGGTACAAAGGGAGTTTCACTGGCAGAAACACGCTCAAGCGCGGGTGTAGTTGGTTCTGCTGGGTTAGCTTGCCCACACCCAGCCAGCAGAAGGGCGCTTGCCAAGAGCGCAATCCCCCACACAGGCAGAGATACTTGATATTCAGCACGCTTTAAAAGGGAAAAAATATTCAACATTGCCGATCTCCTAGTCAAATTTTCTTGCAACGACATAAAAGCCTAGATCGCCGTTTGCGCCATCACTCAGAAAACTTTCCTGCACTTGCAAGCCGCTCGCTTGCACCAGAGCCAACAAAGCGGATGGCACAATCTTTTGCACATAACGCACGCCTTGCCCACTGGCGCTGTGCCAGTCAAGCAAATAAGCATCTTCGCCTACATCGGCTGGATCTAACTCCAGGTTAGCCTTGCTAGACCAATCCACTTGTTTCTTTAGCAGGCGCGGCGAGTTCCAAAATTGCCAGCTACTCAGTACCGCACAGCCGTTGGGCGCGAGTGTTTGAGAAATTTGTTGCAAGAAGCCTGCCAGATAGGGTGGGGGGATGTGGTGAATGACAGCAAAACTCACGACTGCTGGGAAGGTGGCTAGGGGTAGGTGCTGTACCCAATGCGGGTCAGAAAGGTCTGCTTGCACCAGCCTGCCTTCTGTCGGCATTGGGTGGCAAGCCAACAACCCGTCACTACTATCCACCCCCACATAGCGCAACTGTCCATCTTTGGCAAAGCGTTTCAGCCAAGCTCGACCTACCCGTGCATCCCCACACCCCACATCCAGCAAACATGGCGCATCGGCAAGCGCTCCTTGCAAGACGCGCTGGATACCGGGGTTGAGCGGCTGGCGCGTTTGCGAGAAATCTTGGGCAAATTGGTTATAAAATGCACGATTTAAGGCAATTAAACGTTGAGCGGTTGTTTCATTCATGCGGTTCGCATTATAATGGGGGAGTGTTATCCTAACAAGGGGCGTATATTCGGCACGGGTTTTTAAGCGCAATTTTCATCCGTGCGATTGAGTACCCCAAGCTTAATTTTCCCTAACCTATGAACGTACTCACACATTTGGACGAACACGGCAACGCGCATATGGTGGATGTCAGTCAAAAGCCAGTTACAGCGCGTACTGCTACCGCTCGCGGCGAAATTCACATGCAAGCCGAAACGCTCACCGCCATTTTGCAGGGCAACCTAAAAAAGGGCGATGTCTTTGGCGTAGCCCAACTTGCCGGCATATTGGGCGCAAAACACACCAGCACACTCATTCCACTCTGCCATCCGTTGCCACTCTCCAGCATCCATGTGCAAATCCAAGCCCCCATTCACGCCACCTTTAGCGGTTTAGAAGTTACTGCCACCGTGCGCACCACTGCCACCACAGGCGTGGAGATGGAAGCTCTGACCGCTGTCAGCATTGCCCTGCTGACCGTGTACGATATGGCAAAGGCAGTTGAAAAGACCATGCACATCCACAACATTCGCCTAGTGGAAAAGCGCGGTGGGCAAAGCGGCGATGTGTTTAACGAATAATCCTTTATAATAAAACTGTAATAATCACTAACACCATGAGCAAAAAACCGTTGGTAAATCGAAAAATGTGGAATTTGGCATCAATCAGCATTATTGGCGTGATTGTAGTCGCTATGTTGGGCTGTGCTTGGGTGCAAAAGGTATTGAACTTTGACGCTGGCTTGGGCGGGTCATCTTCCAGCGAGCCGGAAGTAGCCGTGGAAGATGACTCCACCACCAATGGGCAATCTGCCATCACGGTTTACTTCACCGACCCAGACGGCTCCAGCCAAACCGCCAAGCGTTCACCCGTTTTGCTCGAAACAGTGGCGGCAATCGAAAATGCCCAAACATCGATCGAACTCGCCATTTACGACATCAATATACGCGAGATCACCAGCGCACTGATTAACGCCCATCAACGCGGGGTGCAGGTGCGTATTGTTACCGAAAGTGAAAACTATGGGGATGGCACAATGGCGGAACTGGCAGACGCTGGCATTGTGGTGGAACAAGACAAGGGTAATGATGGGCTGATGCACAACAAATTTATGGTGGTGGATGGGCAGGTGGTTTTTACTGGTTCGTGGAACATGAATTTTGGCGCGTTGCGATATGACTATAACGACTGGATTAAAATTCAATCGCCCACACTCGCCGCCAATTATCAGGCAGAATTTAACGAAATGTTTGACAAGGGCATATTTGGCGCTGGCTCACAAACCGACAACCCACGATTGCAAATTGGCGATGTGTTGGTAGAAAATTATTTTGCGCCTGATGATGGGGTAGCACAGCGCATCGTGGAGTACATCGCTCAAGCGAAAAATAGTATTCACTTTTTAGCTTTCTCTTTCACTCATCGTGAAATTGCCCAAGCCATGCTCGCCCAATATGAAAACGGGCTGGTACTAAAGGGCGTGATTGAAACGCGCACGGTAGAAGATGGGCAATCTGCCGCTTGGGAGATTTTTACCCATGCAGAAGCGCCGGTCTTGCTGGATGGCTTGGCGGACAGCACTCTGCACGAAAAAATGATTATCTTAGACAGCGAAACGATTATTACCGGCTCGTTTAACTTCACCAATAGCGCCAACAACCGCAATGACGAAAACGTGCTCATCATCCACGATAAATCCCTTGCCTTGCAGTTTCTAAATGAATTTGACGGGGCTTGGCGCATTGCGGGCGGGGAATAGGCGTGCTGGAAATTGTCGCATTGTCGTTTTGGGTGTCCGGTTGGGCGTTGCTGTTGGCGTGCCTGATTGGCATCCCACTGGGCACTTGGCTAGGATTATTCCCAGCTCGTCACCAAGTCGTGAACTGGTTGATATCCGCGGTCGTTTTTACCGGCATGGGCTTACCGCCGGTGGTAGTCGGATTGGTGGTGTATATGCTCCTGTCGCGTAGTGGCATACTTGGCGGCTTGGGGTGGCTGTTTACTCCTAGCGGGATGATATTTGCTCAGACAATCTTGGCAACGCCTTTGGTGCTTGGTTTTACCCAATCAGCACTTGAAGGGCTAGACCCCGACTTGCGCTTGCAAATCCGTAGTTTGGGAGCATCTCGCTGGCAGGAAAGCCTGACTGCCCTGCGCGAAGTGCAAAATGGCTTGTTGGCGGCAATTTTGGCGGGTTTTGGGGCAATCATCTCGGAAGTGGGGGCGGTTCTGCTGGTGGGGGGCAATATTGATGGCGCGACTCGGGTGCTGACCACTGCCATTGTGCTGGAAACGCGCAAGGGAAATTTTGAACTGGCATTGGGGCTGGGGGCTATTTTGCTCAGTTTGGCGCTCACTACCAATTTGCTGGTTTTGCGGTTGCGTAAAGGCTAACTATGTACCTTTTGCAAGAAATTGCCCATTCTTATCAGGGGCGTTGTGTACTCACCATCCCAGAACTGACCATCCCCAGTGGGCAAGTTTTAGCGGTTTTGGGGGCGAGTGGGGCGGGTAAGTCTACCTTTTTGCGCTTGCTCAATTTTTTAGAGCCGCCTAGCTACGGGCGATTGTTCTTTCAAGGGCAAGCCTATAGCCAACAGCCACCTCCCCTGCCTGTGCGCCGCCAAGTGACAATGGTCTTTCAACGGGGTTTGCCTTTGCAATTGAGCGTGTGGCAAAATGTGGCGTACCCATTGCAATTGCGGGGGCTGGCGGCAGATGAAATTGCTCAGCGAGTGGAGCAAATCTTGGCTAGGGTTGGCTTGCTGGCACTGGCGAGTCAATCTGCCAAGCGTTTGTCCGGTGGCGAACTGCAACGTTTGGCGTTGGCGCGGGCTTTGGTACTGCGCCCGCAAGTATTGCTGTTGGATGAGCCGACTGCCCACCTAGATGTCAAAAACGTGCAAGTGGTAGAAGGACTCTTGCAGGAGGAACATGCCACCCGCAACGTCACCATTGTCTTGGTGACGCATCAAGTGGCGCAAGCCAAACGACTGGCACAGCAGGTGGCTTTTGTGCAAGCTGGGCAGTGGTTGGAGTCAACCCCAACTGAACAGTTCTTCCAACAACCCCAACATCCAGCCAGTGCGGACTATTTGGCTTTGTTTGGTTTGTGAAATTCTCACCGGCTATTTAGCAACTTTTTCTAAAAGATTGCGTAGAATCTGTTAAATTCGTTTAAATATTTATTTTGACAGGAGTAATTATGCCAACTAGTCACGTCGTAGATTACAAGATTTATGGTGAAGATTTGCAGTTTGTGGAAGTGGAGCTAGATCCCAATGAAACAGTCGTTGCCGAAGCCGGAGCCATGATGTACATGACCGAAGGTGTGCAATTTGAAACCAAGATGGGAGATGGTTCAAACCCCGCTGGCGGTTTATTTGGCGCATTGGGGCAGATGGCAAGCCGTGCCATTACGGGTGAATCGCTTTTTATGACGCATTTTACCAATCGCGGTGGACGCAAAGCATCGGTTGCGTTTGCCGCCCCTTACCCCGGCACTATCATGGCGATTGACCTAGATGAAGCGCAAGGGGAGTTGATTTGCCAGAAAGACAGCTTTTTGGCGGCGGCTTTTGGCACCAATGTCTCTATCGCCTTTAACAAACGGCTAGGAGCAGGTTTATTTGGTGGTGAAGGCTTTATTCTGCAACGCTTGCGGGGGGATGGCATGGCGTTTATTCACGCGGGCGGTACCATTGTTGAGAAGCGTTTGCAGGGAGAAACCCTGCGGGTAGATACGGGGTGTATCGTTGCCTTTGAAAAGACCGTCACCTATGATATTCAACGCGCCGGTAATTTGAAATCAATGGTCTTTGGTGGGGAAGGGCTATTTTTGGCAACTTTGAGCGGGCACGGACGGGTTTGGATACAAAGCCTTCCGTTCAGCCGTTTGGCAGACCGTATTTTAGCCAACGCCCCTTCAACAGGCGGTAAAAGCTCAGATGAAGGCTCTGTGATTAAGGGCTTGGGCAATTTGTTTCAATCCTAATTTACCTAGCGGTTTTGGCAACTAAAAACATGAATTCGGTGCGGGTTTAAATGATTTTCGCCCGCACTGAATTTCGCATAGGCAAAACAAAAATCAGCACCGATACGCTATCTTTGGCAGGGGGACTATTCGACACGTGCCCTGAATGGGAAGAGTTAAGGAAGTTAAGGGAGTTAAAGCAGTCACGGACGGCTTCGGCTCGCCTGACCAGACACCTGTCTGGTCCTAAAATAGCTTGTCAGTAGTTAAGTACTATAAAGCACAAATGTACTACAATCACAATA
>DKKK01000130.1:0-16620 GCA_002455215.1 Anaerolineales bacterium UBA6668
CCTACACGCCTAGCCCAACCATTAGCCCCACAGCTAGCCCCACTTATCTGACTGACCAGCCAGCTTCCAACAGTTTTGGCTTGGTCGGGTTTGAGAATGGCAGTTTATTGCCCCAGCCGATTAATGGCTATAATTGGAGATTTACCGCCACTTATGAAACAGGGCTGTGTAGCGAGAATGACGTTAGGCTGGAAGTTTATACGCCAACAGGGTATTACGCATTGGTTGGGTTNNTCCTTGGTTGGGTTGAATTCGCAAAAGGTGAAGGATGGTTCCTACTTCATCAATTGGACATTTTGGGGTAATGATGCGTACCCAAATTTAGCAGTGGATAGCACTTCTGGATTGCCGTGGAAAATGGTGCTGTCTCAAAGTTGCTGGCCCTATTACATTTCTGAAAGTAAGACTTATACTTTTTTTGTGGAGGCTCAGCCACGCCCAACTATCACCCCTAATCCCCTAACCCCGACAGATACGCCTACTCCCACTGCCAGCAATACTCCGACTCTTACTCTTACGCCGACATCTACTTTTACACTCACTCCGGTGCAAGGTGTTTCCATGAATATTACCGGATATCGTGGGCACAATAGCGGAGCCAACTGTACGACTACAGCTAGTTCGCCGTTCTCAGCGGGTGGAAATGGGGATGCTGTGACTTTCTGCTTAACTTTGGCGAATGGCAGTCAAAGTACATTGAGCAATTTAACCTTAAACTTGAGTTTTCCTTGGTACTTTACTATCCAAGTTCCTTTGGAAGGGGGGACATTGCAACCCAACGAACAGGAAGTATTTGCCATTGAAACCACTATTGACCCTCGTTGGTACTATTTCGAACAAGTTAACGGCTCATTGAATGGGTATTTAGCCTTGTCTTTCCAACTGTTAGGGGAAAACCTTAGCCAGGAAGCAATGGTTCTGGTTGATTATGTGCGCCAAACGCCAACGCCGGAGGCGACGAACAACTACCTAACCGCTACCATCACGACAACTCCAACCGCCGAACCGTGGAGTGCCTTCTTTTTAAGCTCAAACACTAGCCCCACTTGGACACCCACCCCTGCCAGCGGCACAACCGTCACACCAGGCGGTGCGATTTGTTCCCCAGCCACCTGTACGCCGACAGCCACCACCACGCTATCGAGCAGTGTCACTCTCACCCCATCTACAACACAAGTCAGTGGCACAATTTGGCTCGATCTCAACCGCAATCATCAACGAGAGACTTCGGAGCCGCTCATGGGTGCGATTGGCTATGAACTGTGGCGAGATGCCGACCAAAATGGGCAGGCTGAAACATATGTGAGTGCCGGCACTTCTGAGTTGGGCATTTACCGTTTCAATCTTTCATCACCTGCCTCGCAGGGGCAACTTTATCTCAAGTTCAAACTGCCGGAAAAACACGAGTTTGTTTCACCCAATGTTGGAAACGACAGCACGGATAGCGATGTGGATAACGCTGGTTGGTATTTGCTACTGAGTGGTGGCGTACTCAATGCCGCGCCCGATGTAGGCATTCGCCCCATCGCCAATACCCATCTGACCATTAGCCAAGTGCAAGAAAGAAGCATTGCGCCGCTCAATAGTCAAGTCGTTTTCCGCGTATTCGTGACCAATCAAGGCACAACACCCCTAACGAGCATTCAAGTTCAACACACGCTTTCGGATGGTCTCAGTTTAGTTTCGGTGCAGACTACACATGGCACACATATCCTAAGCCAACGGCTGGAGAAGGGGCTGGGGGTAGCCCGTCCAAACTTGGCAGGTGCTACCGTGAGCATCCCGAGCCTATCCCCCGGCGAAACAGCTACCATTACCCTGACTACGCAGGTACAAGGGACGGTTACTGTTGGACGTCTGCTCTCTAGTAACGCGATTGCCAGCGCCAGCAACCTAGCCGCACAAAGCGCCAATGTGGCCAGCGTGATGGTTGTGCCAAACGAAGCACCCAATACCGGGTTTAGTGCATTGACAGCTATTATTGTGTTTTCGGGCGTATTTTTGTTGGTTATCGGTGCTTTAATTGTTAGAAAACCATTATATGATTAATGTTTTCTAAATTGTACTTGCAATTTCTTTGGAGTTGTTGTAATATATTGGAGCATCTTCCTCAATCCCTCNNACATGGGGACTTCCCCTTTAAATGGGTAGTTGACCGCCCATTTAGCACGCACTTGCCAATACCCGTATCAAAATAGCAAAATCTGCTTCTGTTAGTCGAATCAAAAAGCCATTGGGGTTTGAACCCAATGGCTTTCTTGTAAGTTTTACCTGGTGAGCAGGTATTTATTGGGCGCTTGGGTAAAACAAGGGTTGCCCGTATTGGCTCATGCCAAATTCGCCAATCAACTTTTGGGTTTCAGCCGATACTAGCCAACTGGCAAATTGCTCTGCCAAGGGATAATGGATGCCTTCATGCTTTTCTGGATTGACCGGAATCACGCCATACGGGTTGTAGAGTGATTGATCCGGATTTTCAGTGATGCGCTCACCGCCGAATACAATTTTCAGGTTTGGCAGGTTCTCTTTTTGCGCTAGCCAGGTGGCACGGTCTGTGAGGGTGTAGGCTCCTTTTTCATTGGCAAATTGCAAGGTTTCGCCCATGCCCTGCCCGGTGGAAAGATACCAATCTCCTTGCGGTTCAATCCCGGCTGTCTTCCACAGGCTCTTTTCCTTGCTGTGCGTGCCGGAGTCATCGCCACGAGAAGCGAAGAATGCCACTTGCTCCACGATGCGTTGAAAAACTGCGGCGCTGGTGGCAATCCCCACAATTCCAGCTGGGTCATCGGCGGGTCCAACAATCACAAAGTCGTTGTACATGACATCGCGGCGGTTAATGCCGTAAGCTTGTGCCACAAACTCATCTTCGCGGCTTCGCGCATGTACCAAAACGACATCCACGTCCCCGTTTTGCCCAAGTTCTAGGGCTTGACCGGTGCCGACTGCGATAACTTCTACCTTTGCATTGAAGTTTTTCTCAAAAATTGGCAAAATTTCGTCTAGCAAGCCAGAATCGGCAGTGCTGGTGGTGGTGGCTAAACGCAGGGTTTGGGGCGCTTTGGGCTGGCAAGCTCCCAAAAGCAGTGCAAATAGCAGGGTAAAGAAAACGGTTGGTAAATGAATAAATCGGTGCATAGAAAAAAATCTCCTTTTCGTTATGTTATTTAATCATAGCGAAAAATTGATTTTCTCGCAAGGATGACCCCTGTTTCTTTAAGCAGTCCAGTCGGATTTTATAAAGTTAGCTTGAATTTCACGGTCGAGCACGGTGATAAGCCGGTTGAATTTTTCTAGGATGGATTGGGCGTAAGGGGTCAGGCTTGCCCCACCGCCATGCGCCCCACCAATTTCAGTTGTCAACAGCGACTGCCCGAACCCGTCTTCCATTTCCTTGAGTTTTTCCCANNGGCGCTGATAGAGCCGGTCTCTGCAATCGCTTGCAGTAACTTTGCCCGCCACGGACTCAGAACCACCCTACCATTTTCTTCCAGCCAAAAGTTGTAATGAATATTCATTTTTCGCTCCGTTCTGCCAGCGCGGCTATCAACACACCCAGCAAGATGACGCTAAAACCTAACAATTGTAAGGGTAAGAAGGTCTCTTTAAAAAAGAATAAAGCCAAAATTGCCGAACCAATGGGTTCGCCTAAAATGGCTACTGTAACTAAAGTGGGGGATAGGTAGCGCAAAACCCAGTTGAAAGCGGAGTGAGAAAGCAATTGCGGACCAAGGGTTAAACCGAGTACAAACAGCCAGCCCTGCCACGGGTAACTGAGCAAACTCAGGTTGNNCAGCAAGGTGAGTGCCGCACTGCTATAAGCCAGCCAAATGTAGGGGATAATGACCACCCGCTTGCGGACTGTGCGCCCCAGCAGAAAGTAGCCAGCGGCAGTGATTGCACCCAACAGCGCCAAGCCACTCCCCAATAAGGGCGCACTGCCACCGCTTTGGGCATTCGTCCCATCACTATAGGCTATTAGCAAGCTCCCCAGCAAGGTCAGTGCAATACCCAGCCAACTGCCTAGCTTTAATTTTTCTCGCAACAGAAAGACGCTGGCTAGACCCACCCACAGCGGGTGGGTACTCACCAAGGCTACGGAACTGGCTACGGAAGTGAAGCCAATTGAAGCAATCCAAGAATACAGGTGCAGACCCAACAAAAAGCCAGAAGCCATGACCAGCCAGCGGTCTCGCGCCTTCATCTCGCGCAAGTGTTCTGCGTGGCGACCCCAAGCCAATGGGGTGAGCAACAGACTGGCAAGCAGAACACGAAAAGTGGCAATGATGAGAGAAGGCAAACCGGCATTTTGAGCAAGGCGTATCAGGATAGATGCCATTGCAGTGATTACAACGCCAACGGCAAGCACGAGGTAAGGGACAGATTTTGGCATGTCGGGTAGGTTGGGTAAGCGTGAATGATGTGGCACGCATGAGCATTGCGCCTTTTACAACAGCAGGAATGGTCAATGATTGGGCAGGGACAAACGATTGTTTTTCTACTCAGAAAAGGCGGGGTCCTGAATAGCGTCGCATATCAAACCTGTCCCAAAAGAGTTAAGCATAGTTTACACTATTTCTCTGCGTTTCATCAGTTTGTGGAATTCGACCCTATGGCTGAGCGAAAAGGGCTTCTTTGGCATAGCATTTATCTTAAGTTTGTTCTCTGCCATTGTGGTGCAAAAGAACACCCGTGATAACCAATCTAGCCCAACTGCTGATTAGCGCCAAACACCATTGACTCAAGTATCCGGCAGGGGAAGAGCAAGCGCTTTTCCCTTGCTTTTTTTGTCCTATTTTCTGTGCATATGTCCATAAAACCGGCTTAATTTGGTACAATTTGATTACCTACAAAACCCTAGAAATTGGCTGACGCAACGCGCATTTCAAGCGAAATCCTGCCTGCCGTCAAAATACAACGATTTCGCAGTGGTATAAATTTTGCAACAAACCAAAAATTCAAAGTACTAAATTAAACAAAAGGTTTTATTATGAAAAATATCGCCGTTATCGGCTCTGGTTATGTCGGATTAGTGACAGGCACTTGCTTTGCCGACTTAGGCAATCGCATTTGTTGCTTGGATATTGACGAAGAAAAGATCGCCAAGTTACGTCAGGGGATATCCCCCATTTATGAACCGGGCTTGTCGGAATTGATGCTCCGCAATATTGATGCCGGACGCTTATGGTTCACCACTTCGTATGAAGAAGCCCTGGCTGATGCCGAATTTGCCTTCATTGCAGTGGGTACGCCGGAAGGGGTGGATGGCGAAGCCGACTTACAATATGTGCGCCAAGCCGCCACCAGCATTGCCAAAACTGCCAAACACCCCATTATCATCGTCAACAAATCCACTGTGCCAGTGGGAACTGGCGATTGGGTGGCAGGCATTGTAAAAGAAAATCAACCTGCACCCATTGATTTTGCTGTAGTCAGTTGCCCGGAATTCCTGCGCGAAGGCTCTGCCATTGCCGACTTCACTCGCCCGCACCGCACCGTGCTCGGCTCCACCAGCCGCGAAGCCGCCGACAAGGTTGCTCAACTGCACTTGCCCTTACGCGCCCCCATCATCGTCACCGATTTGCGCACTGCCGAGATGATTAAGTACGCATCCAACGCCTTCTTGGCAACCAAAATCTCATTCATCAACGAAATTGCCAACATTTGTGAAGCGCTGGGCGCAGATGTCAAAGAAGTTGCCGTAGGGATGGGCTATGATGAACGCATTGGACGCAGTTTTCTCGATGCAGGCATTGGCTATGGTGGCAGTTGCTTCCCCAAAGATGTGAAGGCGCTCACCCACATGGCGTCTGTACAAGGGCGACACCCACAACTTTTGCAGGCGGTAATGGATATTAATGCCGATGCACGGCGAAAAGTCATGCAAAAACTGCGTGATTTGCTGGGCGATGACCTAAACGGTAAAACCATTGGCTTGTTGGGCTTGGCATTCAAACCCAACACCGATGATATGCGCGAAGCACCCTCGGTCGAAATTGCCGAAGCCTTGCAATTGGCTGGCGCAAAAGTGCGCGTGTACGACCCGGTTTCCATGAAAGCCGCCAAACGCTACCTGCCCCACGCGGATTTCTGCAAAGAACCCTACGAACTCGCACAAGGTTGCGATGCCTTGGTCTTGGTAACGGAATGGAATGAGTTTAAGCAATTGGACTTCACAAAAATCAAGGAATTGATGAATGGCGATGTGTTCATTGACGGACGCAATCTATACGAATCCGCCAAAATGCGCTCGTTTGGTTTCCGCTATCTCGGTATGGGACGTGGCTATCACAACGGCAAGTAACCCCTTCACTGGCGTTGGCTGGCACACCTGAATGGTGCCAACGGTAAAACTACCCAGTGCAAAAATTCAACAAGGTGCTGTATAAATCAATGTACAGCACCTTGTTTTATATCTGCCCGCCGCCCAATGCGCCCAACTTACCTGCCCACCCTGCCCTGTGTTATAATTTCGCTCGGATGTTCGGCAACTAACCAGCGCGGAGAAACCTTTTGAACCAAACCATTGTCGCCCTAGACCTAGAAACCACCGGGCTTAGCCCACAATTTGACGCAATCATTGAAATCGGCGCCGTCAAATTTAAGGGTAGCCGTAACGAAGGTGAGTTTCATTCGCTGGTCAACCCCGGCAGAGAGATTCCGCCGGAAATTACCCAACTGACCGGTATCACCAACAACATGGTGGCAAATGCTCCGCGCATTGACAAAGTGTTACCGCAATTGGTGCAGTTTGTGGGGGATGCACCGGTGCTGGGGCACAATGTACGCTTTGACTTGGGCTTTGTGCAAAAGTATAATTACCTACGCAACAATGCCGAAATTGACACCTTTGACCTAGCCAGTGTCCTGCTTCCCAAAATGGGACGCTACAGCCTTGGCTCGCTGGCAGTTGCGCTCAAAATCCCCCTACCCGCCACCCACCGCGCCCTAGACGATGCGCGGGTCACAGCGGCATTGTTTCGCCTGCTTGCCCCCCTAGCAGAAGACTTGCCGCTCGAAATTTTGGCAGAAATTGTCAATCAGGGGCGCGATGTAAACTGGGGCGGCGGCTGGGCGTTTGCACAGGCATTGCAAGAAAAAAGACGCACCAGCGGAACGGTGGGCAGGGGCTTGCCCGAACTATTCCGCGAAGTCCCCCTGAGTGGCAAGCCCTTACAACCCAGTGAAGTCCCCCAACCGCTAGATATCCCCGCTCTGACACAAATTTTCCAAGCCAATGGCGCACTTGCCAACCATTTTGGGCAATATGAGTACCGCCCACAACAGGTAGAAATGATGAGCGCAGTGGCAAAAGCCTTTAGCGAGCAAAATCATCTGTTTGTGGAAGCAGGAACCGGCACGGGCAAGAGCTACGCCTATTTGGTGCCAGCCATTCAATGGGCAGTGCAAAACGGCGAGCGCGTGGTGGTCAGCACCAACACCATCACCTTGCAAGACCAACTCATCCAAAAAGACCTGCCCAACCTAGCCACAGCCACTGGCATCCCGTTTCAGGGCGCACTGCTCAAAGGGCGCAGTAATTATGTCTGTCCGCGCCGCGTGCAACAACTGCAACGCCGCAAACCCAGCACCGCCGATGAAATGCGCTTGCTGGCAAAATTGCTGGTGTGGTTGCCCAAAAGCGAGATGGGTGACCGCGGCGAAATTACGCTCGTCACACCGGGTGAGCAAGAAGCCTGGCGCCGACTCTCGGCAGAAGATGAAGCCTGCACCACTGACCGTTGTAGCAACCAAATGGAAGGGTTGTGCCCATTCTTCCGCGCCCGCCGCCAAGCCGAGCGTGCCCACGTGATTGTGGTCAACCATGCGCTCCTACTCGCCGATGTTGCCAGCGAAAACCGCGTCCTGCCCGAATATCACTATCTGGTCATTGATGAAGGTCACCACCTAGAAACCGCCACCACCGATGGTTTGAGCTTTGTTGGGCGACAAGCAGATTTTGAACGGCGTTTGAAGGAACTAGGCGGAGCAAACGCCGGCTTGCTCGGGCAAATTCTCTCCGCTTGTGTAAATGCCATTCCACCGGCAGAATTTCGCACGCTTTCCAATGAAATTGAAAAAACACATGACGCCATTAACAACGCCCTGGAATACACCGATGGCTTCTTTGTGGCGGTGCGTGAATTTTTTGACTCGCAGGTGAAGGGCAACACCACCTATGGCGAAAATTTGCGGCTCACCGCCAAGCAACGCGAGCTTGGCGAGTGGTCTTTGGTGGAAGTGGGCTGGGACAACCTGAAGAAAATGCTTGCCCCACTGATAGAGCAGTTGATGAAGGTGGCAAAAGGCTTAAGCGAGTTGTATCTATTCGATATTGAAGACCGCGAAGATTTACAGGTCGGTCTAACCAGTGCCGCCCGCCACATTGACGAGTTTGCCACCCAAGTTCACGGGTTGGTGAGCGAACCACAAGCCGACCGCATTTACTGGATAGACCTTTCACCCGATGCCAAACGCTTGTCCTTGCACAGTGCGCCCTTGGCAGTCGGTCCATTGGTAGAGAAGCACGTGTGGAACACCAAAAAGTCGGTGGTGGTTGCCAGTGCCACCTTGACCACTGCCGGCAGTTTTGAGTACATTCGCAAGCGGCTCAATGCCCACCACGCCGACCAACTGGCAGTTGGTTCGCCCTTTGACTACAAAAAGTCCACTTTGGTATTTGTGGTGCGCGATGCCCCCGAACCGGTGGACAAATATGGGCACCAGATTGCGCTGGAAAAAGGCTTGGTGAGTTTGTGCCGTGCCAGCAACGGGCGAACCGTGGTGCTGTTTACCAGCCATGCCCAACTAAAACAAACTGCCAACGCCATTCGCCCCCCACTAGAGCAAGCCGGCATTGCAGTCTATGACCAATCCACCGGCTCCAGCCGCACCCAATTGCTAGAACGCTTTAAAGATGGCGAACCGGCTGTTTTGCTCGGAACGCGCAGTTTTTGGGAGGGGGTGGATGTGCCGGGTGATGCGCTTTCGGTGCTGGCAATTGCCAAACTGCCCTTTGATGTGCCCACGGACCCCATTATTGCCGCCCGCAGTGAGACATTCCAAAATGCCTTCAACGAATATGCCATCCCAGAAGCGGTTTTGCGCTTTCGGCAGGGCTTTGGGCGCTTGATTCGCACAGCCAGTGACCGTGGCTTGGTGGTTATTTTTGATAAGCGCGTGGTGACAAAAGGCTATGGCAAGCAATTTTTAGGAAGCCTGCCGGACTGCACCATCTTTGAAGGCACGCTCTCCCAACTGCCAGAAGCCACCACCCGCTGGCTGAAAGCGCGGGGCTAGGGCTGGTGGTTGCCGCTGACCCGCAAGCAGTGCGGCTCTACAAAATCGTGTTCACAGTTGCCAGCATTTACCATTCCCATCCCGCAACCCCTTCATTCCTTTAGTTTTCCCCATGTCTGCCCTGCGTTTTTTCGTTCCCCCCAGTGCCATCCACAAAGGCGAAGTACATTTCCCGGCAGAGATTGCCCGCCAAATGAAGCACGTTTTGCGCTTGCAAAGCGGCACGGTGCTGACGGTGCTGGATGGCTCTGGGCAGGAGTACGCCGCCGAATTGCGCGTGCTGTCCAGCCAGCACGCCACTGCCTTCATCACCGACTCATCCCCCAACCCACGCGAACCCCGCACCCACCTGACGCTCTTTCAGGGCTTGCTCAAAAAAGACAAGTTTGAGTGGCTCTTGCAAAAGGGCACCGAACTGGGTGTGAGTGCCTTTGTGCCGGTGCAAATGGCACGCTCGGTGGCAGATGCGGTGAGTGACAGCAAATTTGAACGCTGGGAGCGCATTGCCCAAGAAGCGGCGGAACAATGCCAGCGCGGCAAAATCCCGCCCATTGGCGAGGTGCTAACCTTTGCCGAGATGTGCGCCACCTGGCAGGGCTTTGATGCGGTGCTCATCCCTTCGCTAAAGGAAGACAGCCGCAAACCGCTGGCACTGCCTCTACCGCAAGGTGGGCGCATTGGCGTGGTGGTGGGCGCGGAAGGCGGCTTTGACCCCGCCGAGTTGGCACTTGCCCAACAGGCGGGTGCAATCCCCATCACGCTGGGCGTGCGCACCTTGCGTGCCGAAACCGCCGCCCTAGCCGCCTGTACGCTGGTTTTGGCGGCTTGTGGAGAACTGTAAGCCATGCCAGCCATGCCCGAAAGCCCCAGCCAGCCCACGCTCTACCTGGTTGCCACCCCCATCGGCAACCTAGCCGACATGAGCTACCGAGCGGTCAGCATCCTGCGCCAGGTGCATCTCATCGCCGCCGAAGACACGCGCAAAACCAGCATCCTTCTGCGCCACTACGAGATTAGCAAGCCACAAATCGCCTACCACGAACACAACGAAGCCAGTGTTGCCCCGCAATTGTTGCGGCGTTTGCAAGCGGGGCAGTCGGTGGCGGTGGTGAGCGAAGCGGGCACGCCGGGCATTTCTGACCCGGGCTACTTAGTGGTGCGGCTGGCAATTGAGCAAAACATCGCTGTGACGGTGATTCCCGGCGCAAATGCGGTGCTGATGGCAGTGGTGTTGAGCGGTCTGCCCGCGCACAGCTTCACCTTTCGCGGATTTTCCCCGCGCAAAAGCGGCAAACGGCGCAATTTTTTGGCAGTAGATGCCGAAAGCCCGCACACGCTGGTTTATTACGAAAGTCCACACCGTTTGTTAGAATTTTTGCAAGATGCTTTGGTGGTGTTTGGCGACCGCCCCGCCGCCGTGTGCAACGAGCTGACCAAACTTTTTGAAAATGTGCAACGGCAAACGCTCAGCGCGTTGATAGCACAGTACACGCCTGAGGGGGCGATTCGCGGTGAATTTGTGGTGGTGATTGGCGGGAAAAGCTAGCCGCCGCCTGCCGTGTACCCATGCACTGCTCTTTGGCGGGCGGCTTCCATCAAGAGTACGGCGGTGGCGCTACTGACATTCAGCGATTCGGTTTGGTTCGCCATCGGAATACGCACCGTGCGCTGGGGCAAGTTTTGGGCGGCGTGGCTCAAACCGTGCGCTTCATTGGAGACCAGCAAAGCACTCGGTTGTTGCCAGTCAACTTGGTGATAGACCACTTCGCCGTGCGCACTCGCCGACCACACCTGCAAGTNNAGTCGCGTACATCTTGGGCGATTTCTGCCCAAGTGCGGGTAAAAATCGGCAAGCGAAAATGCGCTCCCATTGCGGCACGCACCACCTTGGGGCTGTACACGTCCACACTTTGGCTAGAAACCCACACCGCTTGCACATCTGCCGCCGCGGCAGTGCGTAAAATTGTGCCCATATTGCCGGGGTCACGCACATCGTCCAAAATGAGCGCAAATTTGAGCGGACGCGGCACAGGAAACAATTGCCAGCGCGTCACTGCCACAATCCCCTGTGGTTGCTGGGTATCGCTACAACTAGCCAGCACTTCTGCCGATGCCACGTGCAGGTCAGTGACCTTTGACAGTGCATGGAGCAATGTGGGGTGGGCATCGTAACAATCCGGCGTGACAAACACCCAGGCTAGGTCGGCTTTTTGCTGAAAGGCATCCTGCACAAGGCGCACCCCTTCCAACACGAACATTTTTTTCTCGCTACGCAGTTTACGCTGGCTTTGGAGCAAGCGGGTTTCTTTGACGCGGGTATTTTGGGTGGAAGTGAGCATGGCGGGCTGGGCTGGGTCAGTTCACAGGATGGGCAGGTTTTCTATGCTGAGTGTCGGTTGTGATAAAAAGCAAAAAGCCGTCCGCAAAGGCAGACGGCTGAGCGAGTACAGGCAATGCTCTATTTGGCACGGGTTACCTTCAGCATGTGTGCCGAAGGCTGATTTGCGCTTTTTTCTTTAAGGAAAGAAGCGCAGTTTCCATGCGTGTTGAGGAGAGTAGCAAACTGCCTAAGCGGATTTTGCCAAAGATGCGATGGCGGCAAAGGCGTTCAGGTCAGAAACAGCCAAGTGAGCCAGCATTTTGCGGTTCAGTTCAATATTGGCTTTCTTCAGACCGGCGATTAGGCGGCTGTAGCTGATGCCATTCATGCGGGCGGCGGCGTTGATACGCACAATCCACAGCGCACGCAATTGGCGGCGGCGTTGGCGGCGGTCACGGAAGGCATACCACAAAGCCTTTAGGCGGGCTTCGTTGGCGCGGCGCCACAGCAAGTGCTTAGACATGCGGTAGCCCGAAGTTTGGTTGATAATTTTCTTATGGCGGCGGCGGGTAACAATACCACCTTTAACTCTAGTCATGTTTTAATACTCCAAAATGAGAAAGTTGCGCGGTGTACGCTCACACATTACGCGGGCGAATACGCGGGCGGGTTACGCGGGCGGATTGTACTTGTACTTGCCCAAATACGGTGCCAAGCGGCGGATACGGCGCTTGAGACTGGGGCTTGTCACTTCAATCATTTCTGCCAATAAACGCTTGGTGCGCTTGCTGGTGTTGCGGCGTAAGTGGCCTTTCCCAATTTTGGTGCGCATTAACTTGCCAGAGCCGGTGAGCTTAAACCGTTTGGCAGTTGCTTTATGCGTCTTAATTTTGTACTTCTTGTCGGTCTTTTTTCGTGTCATGAGAACTACTCCTTTATAAAAAGTGTCACAATTTTAGAAAAATTGTGCGTATATTTGACACACTTTTTTGGGGAGACGTGCCAAATATAAAAATGATAACTACCTGTCGATAGCAATACCGACAAGGGCCCTGTCAAAGCAACCGAACGCATTTACAGGAGAAAAACAACAGGCTGAAAAGCCCGTCTGTTTGCAACTTTATTTGTGGCTGATGGGAGCCAATACCATCAACAGGCTACGACCTTCCATCGCAGGCATTACTTCTACCTGAGCGATATCTTTTAGGTCTTCAGCGATTTGCACCAAATCTTCGCGTGCAATCTCAGGGTACTGAATTTCACGACCGCGGAAGCGAATGCGCACTTTGACCTTCATGCCATCAGCGAGCCAACGGCGTGCGTCTCGGATGCGAAAGCCCCGGTCATAATCTGAAGTTTTTGGGCGCAAACGAATCTCTTTGACTTCGATTACTTTTTGCGCTTTGCGTGCTTCTTTTTCCTTCTTTTGGCGCTCGTATAAGAACTTGCCAAAATCGAGAATGCGGCAAACAGGTGGATTGGCATTCGGTGCAACTTCAACCAAGTCAAGCTCGGCTTGTTGGGCGAGTTCAAGTGCCTGTGCAATCGGCACAACACCAACGTTTTGTCCATCTGCGCCGATTAAGCGCACTTCTTTCACGCGGATTTGACGGTTGATGCGATAATCAATTTCGTCAGAAGCGGGTGCGGGCTGGGGTTTTGTGGGTCGCTGTGTTATATTCGTATCCTTTCAATTTACAAACCCGCATTGCTGGCAAATTTTGCAAGACGGGAGACTCCAGCATAGCCAGAGTTCAACAACAAAATACACCCTGCTTTTCACAGAGCGTACCGATGATACCACAAAAGGTGGCAGTTCGTCAAATCGAATTTTGCTGAGACGCAGATTTGCCATCCGCGTTGATCAGCAGTGATAAACTGGAGTACAGTCGCCGCCGCATTAACTCGCGCCGCCCACTGTAGTCGCTAAAACGCTCTAGCAATTGTTCTACCAGTTTACGGATGCTATCTTCGCCCGGCACGTGCGAAAGGTTGGCGAGCAAATTGCCTAAAGTTTCCAAGTAATGAATCGTGCTGTGCAAATCTTGATTGCTGACAGGTTGCCCGCGCCCGGGTATCAGGATATAGCCATCTCGTTCCGATAAACTTTTCAGAGCTTCTAACCAAGCGGTAAGGTTAGCTTCTGCCAGCCAGGGATGCTCGGTTTGGATGAGCGTGTCACCGACAAAAAGCACACGCTCGGCGGGTATATCTACCCACAATTGCCCGTGCGAAGGACCCGGCACACTGTAGAGATAAATCTCCTGTTGGTCGGCGTGCAGGGTCATGGAAGAACGAAAGCTGATTTGGGGGCGCACAATTTGCACGCCCGCCAAGTCGTTGACCATTTCATAATTACCGCCCGGCAAGCCGTGATGCGGGCGAAAGACATCGGGGTACTCCGCCATGCGCTGGCTGGCGGCTTCTTGCGCGATGACCAGCGTGTCGAGCCACTGGGCGCCCAAAGTGCGGTCAAAGTGTGCATCGGTATAGACTAAACAACGCAAGGTAGGGTCAATCTGGCTCACTTGGATGCGCCATTTGCGGGCATCGGTGGCGGAAGTTGGGGTATCTACACAAATAATGCCTTTTGGGGTGCGTATCGCGCCAACAGTTACCCCGCGAGCGGCTTGGTCTATAAAAATATTCTGAGAAATTTGTTTCATAACAATCGACAAAGTTTGCAATTTTATTTTTATATTCGACACGCGTGTCAAATATAGCGTGCTTGAAATTTACGCTTTACCCCTTCGGAAAAACGTCATTCTTGATTTTGGCGGATGTAGCTTGAACAACTCGCAAGGAGTGTCCATCCATGCAACTGCCGGGAAAACCGCACTGCCAATAATCCTGTAAGTATATCATTGTGTAGCAAACAAGAGGGGGTTTTCGTTGCGTGCGCGGTTGTTGTGCTTGAAGTATCGTTGTTGAACAGTTTTGATAAATTGTAGAAACTTTATAACCAAAGGGCTAGAAAGGTATCACAAATATTTAATCTAAAATAAGCAGATGAAGTGATATACTCATTATAGATTTGGCATACATAAAAATTTAGTAGCTACTCAGGTATCGTGAAACAAACCATTGTGTAGGGTTGTTCTCAGCTGAGTGAGAAACAACCTAAAAATAGTCCCGATCAAAATTCAGCGTAATCTCTCNNGCGGATTGGACGGATTATCGGATGACACGGTTCAGAAAAGTGGGTTCTTCCCTGACAGCGAAAGCAGAGTCGGCGACTAGGAAGTCGGCGACTAAGAAGCTAGAGTCGTTGACCGGATGAACAACCTATCAACAGCCCATTCCCATTATTCGCACTTGTGCCTGATTGATATTCATTTTGTTTCGCCAGACTGTCGGTTGTGCCAAATAAGGCTGAGCAGTTACAAAATTTACACTTTTATGTACTGCCTATCTTGTTTTGAGTTTGTCTCGTTTTTGTCATTTCCTGTTAGCCAAGCCGCTCCTGCGAAATGGCAACTCTGTTTACAGGTGTTGCACTTTTTTTCACAGAAACTTCGCAATTCTGACCTGTACCCAAAATCTTTGAAATCTGCCGAGTATCGCTATGAAAGCCGAACCACCTAAAAATTCTGACTTTCTCTTGTGGCTACAAAATTTAGGAGAGCTTAGCGAACAACGGAACGAAAGCGCTATCCTTCACACTGCTTTGCAAAAACTTGTGGATGGGCTGAATGCCAGCCTGACAGAACCACTTGGCACTTATTTTGCGGCGGTATTTTCTTGGTATCCAAACGAGATTATCATCCACTCGCAGGTGGCAGACCCCGCCTTGCCAGATGAAATTAGCCAAAGCGAACTGGAAGTGCTGATGTACGAATTTTCAACTCTCAGCGAAACTAGCTTTTGGGAGAAAAAACTTGCAGGCTGGGATTATTCGGCTTGGGCAGTGTATCGGTTTAGTCATTATTCCAAAGCGCCCAGCACCAGTTTACTCTTAGGGGTGAGTTCCCCACACTTGTTTACCCCACTAGCCCGCAGTGTCTTTACCAGCATCGGTAAACTCACCAACGGCGTTTTACATGCTTATGGGCGTTATCAGCGAGCTTCTTCTGAAACCTTACGTAGTGACCACGATGAAAACGAAGCTCGCAAGCGGCTGGCAAGCGACCTACACGATGGTCCGGCACAGCAAGTGGCGGCAATGACGATGCGGGCAAACTTTGCCAAACGTCAAATTGAACGAAACCCGCAAAAAGCCTTTGACGAAATTCAAAAAATTGAAGAGATGGGGCGACAAACCACCAAAGATATGCGTATGATGCTGTTTATGATGCGCCCCTTGGTGTTGGAAACGCGCGGTTTATCGATTGCCCTACAAAGTTTGGCAGACCGTGTGCAAGATGGCTTTGGCTTGAATGTGATGGTAGAGTACAGCCTGCTGATTGAACAAGTGTTGAGTGAACGCACCCAAAGTATGCTCTTCCAAATCGTGGAGGAAGCGGTAAAAAATGTAACCAAACATGCCGCCGCCGCCAACATTTGGATCCGTGCTTTGCTCAGCGAGAAAGAATTTGTGCTGGAAGTTGAAGATGACGGGGTTGGCTTTAATTTGGGTGAACTACGGGAAAGCTATGATATGCAAGGTAGCTTGGGAATGGTAACGATGCGTGAACGTGCGGAGTTGGCTGGGGGCGAATTGCGAGTGGAGAGCACAGAAGGGCATGGCACCATTGTGCAGGTGGTGGTTCCTATTCAGTTGCAACTCAGTACAGAAATGTATGCCGAAGCCATGCGCTTCCACAGCTAGCCCCGCATAATACACCCACATAAAACATAAACCGTGCCTACTATATTCGACACGGTTTATGTTTAACTCTTAAGCTGAATTTCGAGTTGCGCTTTTTTTCTTAAGGGCAAAATGAAATTTCCATCCATAGCGAATATACAATTTATGTAACTGCTCAGGCTAGTGAACACCAATCATTATGCAGGGTTGTCCTCGGATCAGTGGGAAACAACCTAAAAATGGCACCCATCAAAAT